>CAYRZU010000007.1:0-65945 GCA_964428895.1 uncultured Planctomycetaceae bacterium | reverse complement strand
CGCCTCGCGGGCCCCTTGGCAGAAAGGAACGCAGTCAATGGCTCAGTGGTATTGCGTCGCTCAGGGGGATCGGTACGGTCCCGTGGCCGAGGACCAACTGCGGCTGTGGATCCACGAGGGGCGCCTCAAGCCCAGCGACCTGGTCTGGCGCGAGGGAATGGGCCCGTGGACGGCGCTGATTGACATCCCGGAACTGTCGGCCGCGCGGGTTGGTGGCGGCGGGCAGGTTAGCCAACCCCGCGCGATGGCAACGGCCACGGCGCCGGGGGTTCGGCCTCACCGCGCGGTGGCGGTGCTGGTGTTGGGGATATTGGGGGTGGCCAGTCCGTGGTGCTTCATTTGCGGCATCATTGGGTGGGTCATGGGTCACGGTGACCTGAAGGACATGGAAGCCGGGCGGATGGACCGGTCCGGCTACAGCATGACCAAGGCCGGCAAGATTTGCGGCATCATCGGAGCGTGCGTGGGGATCTTCTGGGCCGTGATGATGGTTATCTATTTTGCCTTCTGGCTGACCGTTATCGGCAACTTCTGATGGCGTTGTCTCCCTTATGAGGATCGAGCTCTATCGCAGCGGCCGACGTCCCGGCTTTCCGGCGTGGGCGTTGCTGGTCTTTGCCTTGTGGGTGGGGTTGGGATATGTGGCCACACACCTGGCCCGGCGGGCCGATCCGGGGGCGTCGATCTGTCTGTTCAGGAGCGTCACCGGCGTACCGTGCCCGACCTGCGGCTCGACCCGAAGCGCCGAGTGCGTGCTGCGGGGGGATGTGGCGGGAGCGTTTCGAAACCAACCGTTCATGTTCACCGCCGGGGTGGTGTGGCTGGCGGCGATCCTGTTCCAAGTGGCCTTCGCGCGGCGAGTGCGGCTGGCGGTTCCCCCCTCAGCGCGGAAGCTCCTGTGGGGCCTGCTGGCGGCGCTGTTCCTGGCCAACTGGCTGTATGTGATCAGGTGTGTCGGCTGAGCGGCAACGGTGGGGTTGTGGTAGAATCCGCGCGTGACATGTGATTTCGCCATTATCGTTGTCGGCGGCGGTCACGCCGGCGCCGAGGCCGCCCATGCGGCCGCCCGGCTCGGCGCGCCGACTGCGTTGATTACCCTCGACCCGGCGACGATCGGGGCCATGTCGTGCAACCCGGCGATCGGCGGCGTGGGCAAGGGGCAGATCGTTCGCGAGATCGACGCGATGGGCGGGCTGATGGGGCTAGCCGCCGATGCCAGCGGCATTCAGTTCCGCATGCTGAACCGTTCGAAAGGCCCGGCTGTCTGGGGCCCTCGCTGCCAATCCGACCGGCACGCCTACGCCGCATGGATCCAAGCAGCCCTGGCGAGAACGCCCAATCTCACCGTCGTCCCCGGCGAAGTGGTGGATGTTCTGACGAAAGACGGACGCACCGCCGGTGTCCGCCTGGCGACGGGGCAGGAACTGACGTGTCAGGCTGTGATCGTTACGTGCGGCACGTTCCTGGCCGGCCTGATGCACGTGGGCGAAACAACCTTTCCCGGCGGTCGCTACGGCGAGCCGGCGGCCGAGGGGCTCTCCGACAGCCTGCGAGCGTGCGGACTAACGCTCGACCGCCTCAAGACCGGCACGTGTCCGCGCCTGGCGGCTGAGACGATCGACACCGACCGCTGCACGCGCCAAGACGGCGACCCCGATCCGCAGGCGTTCTCGTTCGTGAACGAGTCGCTTCAGGTGGAGCAGATTCCGTGCTGGCTGTCGGCGACGAACCAGGCCATCCACGATGTCATCCGCGCCAACTTCCACCGGGCGCCGTTGTTCACAGGCCAAATCCAATCGACCGGGCCGCGGTACTGCCCGTCCTTGGAAACCAAGATCCACCGTTTCCCGGATCGGCCCAGTCATCAGGTCTTCATCGAGCCGGAAGGGCGCGACACGAACTGGACCTACATCAACGGGATCAGCACGTCGCTGCCCGAAGATGTGCAAGACATCATCGTCCATAACATCCGCGGCCTCGAGAACGCCGAGATTCTCCGCTACGGCTACGCCATCGAATACGACTTCGCGCAGCCGACGCAACTGACTTCCGCGCTGGAGACCAAGGCGGCGGCGGGCCTATACCTGGCCGGGCAGATCAACGGCACGACCGGGTACGAGGAGGCCGCAGCGCTGGGGCTGATGGCGGGCGCCAACGCGGCCCTGAAACTGGCCGGCCGCGACGAACTCGTTCTGCGGCGCGACCAAGCCTACATCGGCGTGATGATCGACGACCTGGTCACCAAGGGCGTCAACGAACCGTACCGCATGTTCACCAGTCGGGCCGAGCATCGGCTGCGATTGCGGGCCGACAATGCGGATCGGCGCCTGACCGAGATCGGTCGGGCCGTGGGGTTGGTCGATGACGAACGATGGGCCCGATTCCAGCGGGGCGGGGCGGCCGCTTCGGAAGTCGAGACCGTTCTGGCGGCCACGCGCGTTGACGGCAAGACGCTGGCCGGCCGCTTCCAACAGCCGGATGCGACCGCCGAGGGCATCTTCGCCCTGGCCGATTCGCCGACCGCCCAGCGCTTGACCGATCTGCGGGCCGCCCAGCCCAAGGCGGTCGACTCACGATTGGTCGATCTCCGCTACGCGGGCTATCTGGAAAAGGAGGCCGCCGCGCTGAAGCACATGCAGCAACTCGACGCCAAGCTGATCCCCGGCGAGATCGATTACGCCGCCATCAGCCATCTTCGCCACGAGGCCATCGAGAAGCTCTCTGACGTTCGGCCTCGCAGCCTTGGCCAAGCCCTGCGGGTCAGCGGCATCACGCCGGCCGACATTACGGTCCTAGGTGTCTACTTGGCTTCCCAGGCGGCCCGGCCTGGCGAATGACTGCAACCGTTTGAAATGAAATGGGATAGGCTTGTCGGCATGGAAGGGGAGTTCCCGAGCTTGGATGGGTCTCCGCTCTGTCAAGCTCTTGGCGGGGCTTGACTTTTTCAGATTATTCAAGTATATATATCTGAAGGACTTGCGTTCTTTTTCCAACCAGTTTTTGCTTAAGTTCAACGGCCCGTAGACTCGATACAGTTAAGGCAAGGATGCGGGGGCGTCGGACGCAAACGGAAGCGACCGACGGCACAGTGACGCGACCTGGGCCGGCGTGGCCGGGCGCGACACTGGGGATCACGGAGGAGCCCCATCGACACTCTCACACGGACCGGTGTTTGTGCGCGTTCGCGCACTGGTAAAGGCGTGGGTTCCTATGGCGTATTCGTTGGACGATCGTGCGTGCAAGACTCGTCGGACGCTGAAGAAAGGCCGCACCCTTGCGGCCAGAAAGAAGACCATGGCGGTCAAGAAACGTCGCAGCCGAGTCGACAAGGCCACTCCCAAGGAGCGGGCCCAGGCTGAGAAACTCGTCAAGAAGCTTCAGGAGATCCCTGAGGTGCGCGCCGAACTCGTCCAGCGGATCAAGAAGCAGATCGCCGAGGGCACCTACGACACGCCGGAGCGAATGGAGAAGGCCGTCGAAGGCATGTTGCGGGAACTGTTCGAAGAGGGCGACGGCGGGATCTTCCTGGAATAGTCTCCCCAATAGACGATGCGAACGTTACCCAGGGCGCCCCAACGGGCGCCCTTTTTCATTGGCGGCGGAAGTGAAAATGGGGCAAGTTGGGAAGATAGGGAGTCTGAGGAGCTTAAGTTGCCCCCTCCCCGGGGCCGATGTGATTCTGGACGGCCAGTGAGGCCAGAGGCGAACCAGGAGACTTTCATGCGGCGCAAAGCGGTCTTTACCACCGGCGAGGCGGCCCAGATGTGTCGGCTGTCGCAGCAGACCATCATCCGTTGCTTTGATAACGGCCAGTTGGAGGGGTTCCGGGTCCCGGGCAGCCGGTTCCGCCGCATTCCGCGCGACAGCCTGATCAAGTTCATGAAGAGCAACAATATCCCGTTGGAAGGGCTCGAAGACGGGGCGATTCGTGTGCTGGTCGTTGACGACGACCCGGACATCATCGAGTTGCTGACCGACGCCCTCGGCGCGGACGGCCGATTCGAAGTCCACGCCGCCACCACCGGTTACGACGCCGGCCTACTGACCCAGCAAGTTCGCCCGGACGTGCTGCTGCTAGACTACGAACTGCCGGACGTCAACGGTGAGGTCGTCTGCAGCACCATCCGAAAGCATCCGGAGTTGGCGGGAACCAAGATCATCGCTATTTCAGGCCACGCCGGGCCGGGGGACGTCAAGCTCCTGCTCGATGCCGGGGCCGACACCTTTGTGCCCAAGCCGTTCGATGTCAAAGACCTGCTCACGCAGATCGTGGGGCTAGTCGGCTCGTAAGGCCTTAGTCTGACCGGGCATGTACTACCGAGACTTACCGCCCGGCCGTCGAGCCCGCGCCGATGGCTAACGCACGCCGACCTCAACGCTTGCCCAGCCACAGATTTCACGATTTGTTCGGCAGTGCACCTCAAGTGTGGGATTTCGCTTCCGATATCTAGTCGGAGAGCCACGTCACGAAGCACCGGCGGGGCGGGTGTTTAACCGCCGAGGCTTCCGGAGTTGATGAATCGATTATTTCCAGACGGCCCGCGGGCCCTCAGGAGGGTTGGTCTTGTCCGACACGTCCAGAAGCTGTGTGTTGATCGTCGACGACGATCCCAACATCCGGGAGTTGCTGACGGACGCCCTGACCGCCGACGACGTGGAACTGGTCGTGACCGATTCGGTCGGCCAGGCCCAGTCGGTCGCGGCCGAGATGGACATCGACTTAGTCGTGGCCGACCTGTACTTATCCGACGGCCTGGGCACCGACGTGATCGGCCAACTCCGCAAGACCGCCGCCGACGTGCCGGCCGTGCTGATTACCGGCTGCGATGAAGCCGACGCCATGGCCCTGGCCACTCGTGTGGGCCTGGTCGAGGTCATGACCAAGCCGCTCGACATGGCCCGCCTCCAACAGACCGTTCGTAAGAACCTCGACCTCCACCACGCCCGTGCCCGCAGCCACCACCGAACGCTGCGCCTCCGCGACCTGGCTCGTGAGATGAACATCGAACGCAAGATGGCCAATGAGCATCTGGAGACCACCTGTGCGGACCTGACGGCCGCCTATAAGTCGCTCAGCGGACAGATGGCGTTGCAGCAGATCGTCCTCGGCCTGCAGAACGACCTGGTCGCCGCCAAATCCGACGACGACGTGTTCCGGTCGCTGTTCCAACTGTTCGTCAAACGCAGCGGGCCGGTCAACGGCATCGCCATGGTGTGTGACGAAGACGCTCAGCTTCGCATCATCGGCCGCTTCGGCGTGCCCAGCCCGGACGGCCTGCCGTTCTGCCGGGCGCTGGTAGCGCCGATGGTCGAGCGAACGCTCGAGAATCCGGAGTGCCTCCTCCTGGACGCCGGCGCCGATCCCAGCAAGTTCAGCCCCAGCATTCAGAAGTACCTGCCCGGGCTGACCATTCTGACCATGCCCCTGATCCCCGAGCCGGGCGAACTGATCGGCCTGGTGGTTCTCTACCGCAAAGGCGAACAGCCTTTCACCGACATGGACTGCGCCCTGGCCGAAATGGCCGCCCACCCGGCTGCCCTGGCCGTCAGGCGAAACGACTGATCGCAATTGCGGAATGCCGATTGCGGATTGCGGAATGAAACACCAAACGCCGCGGAGTCATCTGACCCGCGGCGTTTGTCTTTCAATCGGGAATTGAAAATCGCAAATCTGAAGTCGTTAGTACCGGTAGTGCTCCGGCTTGTAGGGCCCTTCGAGGGGGACGCCGATGTAGTCGGCCTGTTCGGGCGTCATTTGCGTTAGCGTGGCGCCGAGCTTGTCCAGATGCAGGCGGGCGACTTCCTCGTCGAGCTGTTTGTCCAATCGGTAGACGTCGATGGCCCGGTCCGGATTCGCCTGAATATCAATTTGCGCCAGCGTCTGGTTGGTGAAGCTGTTGCTCATCACGAAGCTCGGGTGGCCGGTCGCGCAGCCGAGGTTGACCAGGCGGCCCTCGGCCAGGATGTAGATGCAGTGGCCGTCCGGGAACCTGTAGCGGTGCACGGGGCAGACGCTGCCTTTGATCTCTTCCTTTTCGACGCCCGCGATGTTCTCCAACGCGTCCATCTGGATCTCGTTGTCGAAGTGGCCGATGTTGCAGACGATGGCCTGGTCCTTCATCCTGGCCATGTGCTCAGCGGTGATGACGTCTTTATTGCCGGTGGAGGTCACGTAGAGGTCGGCGGTGGGCAGGGCGTCTTCGACGGTGGTGACCTTGTAGCCGGCCATGCAGGCTTGGAGGGCGCAGATCGGGTCGATCTCGGAGACCAGCACCCGGGCCTTCTCGTTGGCCAGCGACTCAGCCGAGCCTTTGCCCACGTCGCCGTAGCCGCAGACCATGGCGGTCTTGCCGGAGATCAGCACGTCCATCGCTCGCTTAATGCCGTCCACCAGCGAGTGGCGGCAGCCGTAGACGTTGTCAAACTTGCTCTTGGTGACCGAATCGTTGACGTTGATCGCCTGGAACAGCAGCTCGCCGCGCTCCTGCATCTGGATAAGCCGATGCACGCCGGTGGTGGTCTCTTCGGAAACGCCCACGACCTTGGGGGCCACGGCGTGCCAATGGCCCGGGCGTTCGGATTGAATGCGCTTCAGCAAATCGAGGATGACCTGCTCTTCGCGGCTGTCGCCGGGCTTGTCGAGAATGCTCGGATCGTCCTCGGCCTTGAGGCCCAGGTGGATAAGCAGCGTGGCGTCGCCGCCGTCGTCGACGATCTGCTCCGGGCCGGACCCGTCCGGCCAGGTCAGCGCCCGGTACGTGCAGAGCCAGTATTCTTCCAGCGTTTCGCCCTTCCAGGCGAACACGGGCACATCGGCTGCGGCGATGGCCGCGGCGGCGTGGTCTTGCGTGCTGAAGATATTGCACGACGCCCAGCGCAGGTCAGCGCCGAGTTCGACGAGGGTTTCGATCAGGACGGCCGTCTGGATCGTCATGTGCAGGCTGCCCATGATCTTCACGCCGGTCAAGGGCTTGTCCGGGCCGTACTTCTCGCGTGTGGCCATCAGGCCGGGCATCTCGTGCTCGGCGATGGCGATTTCCTTGCGGCCGAAGTCGGCCAGCGTGATGTCCTTGACCTGATAATCCATGGCAGTATCCGTATTGGGGGTCATGGTGATTCCTTGAGGGCGGTTGTTTCGATTAGCGGCGGCGGCTCGATGTCCCTCGTGTCGAATCCGTTCGACCGTCGTGTAGTTCCGTTTCCCGCCGCCGGGACGGCTATTGTCGGGCGTTTGGCCGCCAATTTCAACCGCAACCGCGGCGGCTGGGCAATCAGCAAATGGCTTCGATGGTGCATCCCGTGCCGGCCGGGACGCCCACGGACAGCTTGACGGTGGTCGCCTCGAAGAACGTGCCGGCCTCGGTCGAGCCGTCGAACGATTGGCCGTCGAGTTGGATGGACGCGGCCGTGGCGCCGTCCGGGAGAATGATCTCCAGTTCCGCCGTTACGTCGTGGTCGTTGTGGTTGGTGATGCTGCAGCGGGTGGTGGTGTCGTCTCGGGTGAAGTCGGCGCTGAATCGGCCCGCGCCGAGGCGACAATCGGTCCAGGTGAAGTTGCTGGTCGGGCTGAACGGCCGCCAGCGCAGCGTCCTCGATGGCCCGTGGTAGCTTAGGCCCAGGATTTGGGAGACGAAGTGGCAGGCGTAGACGCCGGCGGCCCAGCCGCTCTTGCCGACGACGCCGCCATGAATCTCATACGCGCGGCTGATGTGGCCGTCACAGAACGGCCACCACCAGATCGATCCGTCCACGTCCGTGCGTTGGCGGATAATGGTCATCGCGCCGTCGGGGCCGGACATTTCCTCGGCGTTGGCCACACCGGCCAGGCCCGTCATGTAGCCGGGGTAGGTCGCTTCGATTGGCGGGTCGGGGTCTTCCAGCCAGGTGGAGTCCTTAATGCCGCGACTGCATTGGCGGTACCACGTGTTGTCTTCGGTCATCGCCACGCGAGCGTGGTTTTGATGGGCGGTGTTGTCATAGGCGCAGTAACCGTAGTGGGGCATGAGGGTGGTGTCGGTCTCCTCGCCGTCGTGGTGCGTTTCGTGCGTGCCGTCTTTGAAGGCGCCTTCGGTGTATTGCGGGCCGAGCGGGCCGTCGGTGATGCACCATGTGTCGATGTCGGCGTGGATCCTGTCGGCGATGTCGCGATAGCGGGCAGCCAGCGCCGCGTCGCCGGCGATGTCATCAACGAGGACGGCCGTCAAGTTGAAGGCTAGCCACGCCACGACGTTCGAGCCGGTGTTGTAGTCGCCGCGGCTGGGACCGTCCGATAGCCACATCGATGGGAACAGGACCGGCTCCCCCTCACGCGTTTCCAGCACCGCCTCCAGCAACTCACAGCTTCGGGCCATCACCTCCGGATGGGCTTCGAAGAAGGCTCGGTTGCCGGTGGCTTCGTAATACGCGCCGGCCTGGACCACCGGCGTCAGCGTGTTGGTCAGCGAAAAGCTCACGCCGCCGTCCAGATGATAGCCGCCGTAGATCTTGTCGCCTTTGTGGCGGACCGACCGGTACAGGAACCACAGGATGATCTGCTGCATCAGTTCCGGTTCGTGGACCCCCAGAGGGGCGCAGCTATGGTAGAGGTCCTTCTGCCATATCTGCATGGTGGAGGGGAAGCCCGACCAGTTCGCGCCGACCATTTCGCCGGACTCGTCCATGGCGATGGCCAGGAAGCACTCCAGCATGCTTCGTTCGAAGAACGCCGCCGGGAATGGGTCGGCGGGCATGGACAGCTCGCCCAGCATGTTGTGGAAGTAGCCGAGCGTTTCGTTCAGCCAGTCCAGGGCGGTACGTTTGGCAACATCGGCGACGTTGACCTGGCCCGGTACGGGCGTGATGACAGCCGGCGTCCACAGCGTTTCGCCAGGCATGAGCTCAAAGGGGACTTCGCCGTCGTGGCAGGCGACGCCGTCGAGAACGGCGGTGAAGGTCTCGTGGACCGGGGCGCCAGCTTCGTCGCTGGATTGACTCTTGGGCGGGATGACGGCCCCGGTGATGGGCTCATCCGACGTGTTCCGAAGCATCAGGCCGTAGATGAGGGCGCGGGGCCGTTCGGCGCCGTCGGCCGAGATCGGGGCATACGAAATCAGCGTGACCGCCACGCCCGGCCCGGTCAGCGTTGTCCTTGGCAGGATGTTGCCCAGCAGGTCCGTCCGTAGCGGCCAGTCTGTTTCAGCCAGATCGAACGTCTCGTCGCCCAGCCGCAGATGGAACCGGAACGGCCCGAACTCGCTATGGTCCTTAAACCACCAGATGCCGGGCGCCAACGAATCCGACGGATAGCACCCGCGGTAGAAGCTGAACCGCTGAACCGTGCCGTTCAGTTCGACGTTGGCCAACACCTTGTTGTTGCCCACGTCGTAGACCAGATACTTATCGGGGATCTCCGGCGCGTAGAAGCTGTCGGCATGCCCGCAGAGGGCCTTGCCGTTCGCGTACTCCACCCAGAACAGGTCGTTGGTCGGTCGGGCGAGGGCTTGCTCGATCGAATCGAAGGTCATTGCAGTCACAGTTGAAGGCCTTGCTTGCCAGAGGGGTGTTAGGGACGTCGGCCGATCCAGCCGGGCTTTTCGGCTCGGTGGACGCAGTGGATGGATCGCATCCAGTCGTACATTTCTTCGGAGGCGTGGTATTTGGCCCAGTCGAGGGGGCTGGCGCCGTGGGTATCGGGGCGGTTGATTTCAGCGCCGTGGGCCTGAAGGAGCTTAGCGGCGTCGAGGGCGTTGTTGGCGGCGGCGTAGCTGAAGGCGGTCTCGGACATGTCGTTGCAGGCGTTGACGTCGGCGCCGTGGGCGAGCAGCAACTCGACCATGCGGGCGTCGCTGTCGGCGGCGGCGCTCATCAGGGCGGTCATCTCGCCGTCGTCGCGCTGGTTGATGCAGACACCGGCGGTTAGCAAGGTCGGCACGAGCGTGTAGCGTCGCTTGGACCGCACGGCCAGGTCCAGCGCGGACGGCCCCCAGGGACGCTCGGCCTTCATATCCGGGTGGGCGGCCAGGAAGTTCAGCAGCTTGGCCCGTCGGCCGTTGCGGATCCAGCGACACAGGGAGGTGGCGCCGTTTGAGAATTGCGTGCTGCCGGCGGCGTCGATGAAGGCGTGGATCTTGCGGAAGTCTTTGACGGCCGGGAACCGTTCCACCCCGCTGGAGACATCTACGCCCCAGGGGCGAACGGCGTCGATGGCGCCGGCTACGCAGTCGGCGGTCAGGCCGCCGGCCAGGATGATGGGGGGCCAGCCTTCGAGCTTGCCGGCCTTGCGGGCGTCGACCACCCACTGCCAGTTGAACCGTTTGCCCGTGCCGCCGGGCTTCTCCGAGTCGTAGGCATCGAGGACGATGGCCGCGACGTCGTTGATGTCCAGCAGGCCATCTAGCCAGGCCTGGACCTCGTCGACCCAGTTGGTCGACCGGATGCGGAAGGCCTTCATGCAGCGGGCGTCGATCCAGCGGATGATCTCGGGCGGCTCGTCGCCGTGCAGTTGCACGTGGGTGGGTCGGACGGCTTCGACCACGCGATTGATCTCGGCGACCTCGCTGTTGACGAACAGGGCCACGCTTTGCATGAACATCGGCAGGGCGTCGACGATGGCCTTGGCTTGCGGGATCGTGACCTGTCGCGGTGAGTCGGCGAAGACTAGGCCGATCGCGTCGGCGCCGAGATCCGCGACCTTGACGGCGTCGGCCGGCCTGGTCAGCCCCTCGATCTTGACCCAAATGTGTTCCATGGTCAGGCATCTTACGACCGGCCCGCTCACCTTGCAATCGCCACAGGGCCGACCTAGACTGACCCGCCTAATCGAAACCCAATCGGAAGCAACCTTCCGACACAGGAGCGACTCATGGCGAAGCTCAAGCACATTCGTTTCGGCGTTATCGGCGTGGGCATGATGGGCAGCGGCCACGTGGAGATGATCTCCACAACCACCGACCGGCGACTGAGCCTCACGGCGTTGGCCGACATCGACGCCAAGAAAGCCAAGCAGTTCGGCCAGAAATACAGCGTGCCTTGGTTCGCTACCGGTGAGGAGATGATCGACTCCGGCCTGTGCGATGCCGTCATCGTGGCCACGCCGCACTACTGGCACGCGCCGCTGACGATCCGCGCCGCCCGGGCCGGTCTGCACGTGATGTGCGAGAAGCCGCTATCCAGCACGGTCGGCCACGCCCGTGCGATGATCAAGGAGTGCAAGAAGCGCAAGGTCAAGCTGGGAGTCATGCTCCACCACCGGGCCCGGGCGGACATGCAGACGGTTAAAGGCTTGATTGATTCCGGCGCCATCGGCGAAGTTTTTCGGGCCCAACTGATCTGCTCCAATTGGTTCCGCACGCAGGCCTACTACGATTCCGGCGCCTGGCGGGGCACGTGGGACGGTGAGGGAGGCGGCGTGCTGATCAACCAGGCCCCGCACCACCTGGATCTATATCAATGGATCGCGGGCATGCCCAAGAAGGTGCTGGGGCTGCTGTCGACGCGCTGCCACGACATCGAGGTGGAGGATTGCGCGAACTTCCTGCTGGATTACGGCAGCGGCAAGGTCGGCTACATCTACGCGACCACGGCCGAAGAGCCCGGCTACGAGGAGTTCATGATCTGCGGCGACAAGGGCACGATCGTAATCGGCGACGAGGGCATCAAGCTGGGCAAACTCAAGACGCCCGTCAGCAAGCACATTTTCGCTTCCAGGGACGGCATGGCTGGCGGCGCCGAGCAAGGGATCACGTGGAAGCCGGTCAAGCCGAAGGGCCGTTCGGGCGGGCATCTGGAGGTTACGCGCGGGTTCGTTCAGTGGGTGCTGACCGGTAAGAAGCCGTTCGACTTTGCCGACGGCGACCAGGCGCTCAACGAGCTGGAGCTGTCCAACGCGATGCACCTGGCCGGTTACAAGACCAAGACCATTTCCTTGCCCGTCAACGCCGCCGAGATGGAGAGCCTGATGGGCTCGCTGGAGCGGCGCCTCTCGACCGGCAAGGGCCAAGGCATGCGCAAAGCGGCCAACGCCGACCTGAAGAAACTGCTGGCCGCCGGCAAGAAGAAGACGGTCAAGAAGGCCAAGAAGACGCGGCGCTAAGGGGCCGGCGAGAGTTCGATCAGCGTGACCTCCGGCCGCGCAAAGAAGCGCACGCGTGGGGCCGGGCCGCCTTCCATACCGATGCCGCGGCTGACGTAGAGATGGGTGTCTTGGTGATTGTAGAGGCCGCGCTCGAAACGCTTGCCGGTGGAGGTCAGGGTGACCAGGGCGCCGTAGAACGGTAGGGCAATCTGTCCGCCATGGGTGTGGCCGGACAGGGCCAGGTCGATGCCGGTCCCGGGCAGATTGAGGGCCACACTGGGGACGTGGCAGAGGAGGATAGTAGGCACACTCGTGTCGACGCCGGTCATGGCCTTGACCAACCCCGCCTGCAAGCGCGATTGATGGCGGATGCCGACAACGTTCAACGGCTGGCCACGCACCCTCAGACGCGTCGGTCGGTCATTGAGGACACGGACGCCCGTGCCGCCATAAAGGTCGAGATAGCGGAGGCGCTCGTGACTCTCCCAGTTGCCGTGGACGGCATAGGTCGGGGCGATCTGGGCCACGCTGGTCATGCAGGCCCGAAAATTCTCGATGCCGCCGGAGCTATTGAGGGCGTCGCCGGTGAAGCAGATGACGTCCGGGCGAAGCCGGCGAACCGCTTCGACCACCTCATCCTCCAATCGTTTCTTGGGGTCGCAGTGCAAGTCACTGATGTGGACGATGCGGATGGGTTCGGCTCCGGCCGGGAGCTTAGGGGTTGTTACGGTGGTTTCGGTCACGTCGAGCCAATAGGGCTCGATCAGCCATCCGTAAGCGGCGCAGACCAGGCCGAGCGCGGCAACGGCAATGATGGCGCGCTCGGTCCACCGCAGCCAACGGTGACTGAGGCGGGCGGGCGTGCGGCGGACGGCCAGGTAGGCCCGGCGCGCCAAGACCACGGTGGCGGCGCATCCGGCGGCCATGACGAAGACGGCAACGCCCATCAAGACCAGCGCCTGATAATCGAGCAATCCGAGGAAGTAGTTGGCAAGCACGTGTTGACTCCGTCTGTCGCCTCGCCGCGCGGGATGAGGAGCGACAGAGATGATTCCGGCCCCATGGCCGATTGCCGAATGTGTTACGCCCGCGAGGCCGGGGGGGTTCGGGCAATGCGGAATCTTTGGTCTGGTCGGCGGTGCGCCAATGTGTACCATGGACAATCGAGGTCCGTGCGCCGGAGCGCGGGCAGACGACGTTTGGGTAGACGCATCGAGGCGCAGGGATGGCTGGGTACGATTTTACCGCGATCGAGAGCAAGTGGCAGGAGTATTGGGCCGCCAACGAGACCTTCCGCCAGCCCAACCCGGGCGAGGCCGGCTTCGTGGATCGGCCCAAACGGTACGTGCTGGACATGTTCCCTTATCCGTCGGGCGCGGGCCTGCACGTGGGGCACCCGGAAGGCTACACCGCCACGGACATCGTCTGCCGCTACTCGCGGATGAAGGGGTTTAACGTTCTGCACCCAATGGGCTACGATTCGTTCGGCCTGCCGGCAGAGCAATACGCGGTGGAGCACGGCGTGCACCCGCGAGAGACCACGGCCACAAACATTGCCAACATCGAGCGGCAGATCAAGATGTTCGGGTTCAGCTACGATTGGTCGCGGCGGTTGGCCACCACCGACCCGGACTACTACCGCTGGACGCAGTGGATCTTCCTGCAGTTGTTCAACAGTTGGTACGATCCCAAGGCCAAAGCGGCCCGCCCGATCGAGGAACTCATCCAAGAGCTTCAGTCCGGAATGATTCGGGTCGATCTGTTTGGCGAACTGGTCACGACCTCTCAAGCAGAACGGATATCGAGCCTGGTCGGCTCGGCCGACGGGACCAGCACCTTCGGCGAACTCAATCTCGAGCAGCAACGGGCCGTCATCGATGGTCAGCGCCTGGCCTACATGGATGAAGTACCCGTCAATTGGTGTCCCAAGCTGGGGACGGTGCTGGCCAATGAGGAAGTGACCAACGACGGTCGTAGCGACCGCGGCGACCACCCGGTGTATCGACGGGCGATGCGACAGTGGATGCTTCGGATTACGGCCTACGCCGACCGGCTGCTGGAAGACATCGAGACCGTCAACTGGCCCGAGCCGATCAAGATCATGCAGCGGAATTGGATCGGCCGGTCCGAGGGGGCGGAGGTGGATTTCGCCATCGACGGGTCCGACGAGATCATTGGTGTGTTTACCACGCGGCCGGACACGCTGTTCGGGGCGACCTACATGGTGTTGGCGCCGGAGCATCCGCTGGTGGCGACGATCACGACCGATGACCGTCGAGAAGCGGTCAGGGCCTATGTCGACGTGGCTGCCCACAAGAGCGAACTGGAGCGCACCGCCGACAGTAAGGACAAGTCCGGTCAATGGACCGGCGCCTACGCGATCAACCCGGTCAACGATGAGAAGATTCCGATCTGGGTGGCCGACTACGTAATGATGGGCTACGGCACGGGCGCCATCATGGCCGTGCCCGCCCACGACACGCGCGACTTCGAGTTCGCGACCAAGTTCGAGCTGCCGATCGTGCAGGTGGTCGGGCCGCCGGCTGGCGAGGATTGGCGCGGGTACGTGGGCGACGGCGTGGCGATTAACTCCGGGCGATTCGACGGGCTGTCGACGGCCGAGTTCAAGCAGCAGATCACCGCGTGGCTGGAAGAACACGAACTGGGTGAGTTCGCGGTCAACTACAAGCTTCGGGACTGGCTGTTCAGCCGTCAGCGATACTGGGGTGAACCGTTCCCGATCATTCATTGCGACTCCTGCGGCATCGTGGGCGTTCCGGAAGACCAGCTTCCGTTGGTCCTTCCGGAGATGGACGATTTCACGCCCGCCAGCAGCGACGACCCCGACGCGCCGCCCCAGCCGCCGCTCGGGAAGGCGACCGACTGGGTCGACACGACCTGCCCGGCCTGCGGCGCCCCGGCCAGGCGCGAACTGAACGCCATGCCGCAATGGGCGGGCAGTTGCTGGTATTACCTGCGATTCTGCGATCCCAAGAACGACCAATTGCTGTGCGATCCGGCTATTCAGGACTACTGGATGGCCGCCAGCGAGGCCAACCCGGCCGGCGGGATCGATCTCTACGTGGGCGGGGCCGAACACGCGGTGCTGCACCTGCTGTACGCGCGGTTCTGGCACAAGGTGTTGTTCGATCTGGGGCACGTCGCCACGGCCGAGCCGTTTGGGCGGCTGTTCAACCAGGGCATGATTCGCAGCTTCGCCTACCGCGATCAGCGGGGCGTCTACATCAGTCCGGAGGACGTAGACCGCTCCGGCGAGACGTTGCGTCACAAGACCACGGGCGAGGAATTGACCGAGTCCGTGGAGAAGATGTCCAAGAGCCTCAAGAACGTGGTTAACCCGGATGAGGTCATCGCCGAATACGGGGCCGACACGTTCCGGTTGTACGAGATGTTCATGGGCCCATTGGAAGTCTCCAAGCCGTGGAACACCCAGGATGTGCCCGGCGTGTTTCGGTTCCTGCAACGCGTGTGGCGAATGGTGGCCGGGGATGACAACGTCGCGGCGATCCTGGCCGAGGGGGACCCGGACGCCGACGTCGAGCAGGCGTTGCACAAGCTGATCAAGAAGGTCGGCGAAGACATGGAAGCGATGAAGTTCAACACCGCCATCGCGGCGATGATGGAGTTCGTCAATACCGCCACCAAAGTCGGGCGACTGACGCCCGACCAAGCGGAGCGGTTTGTGCTGGTGCTGTCGCCGCTGGCCCCGCATATCGGTGAGGAGCTGTGGCAGCGGCTCGGGCATGACGAGACGGTCGCCTACGAACCGTGGCCCGAGTTTGATGAGGCCCTGTTGGCCGAAGAAACTGTGGACATGGCGGTTCAGGTCAACGGCAAGATGAAGTCCCGGGTGACCATGCCGGCCGGCGCCGATGAGACCGCCACGGTGGAGCTGGCGTTGAAGGATTCGAAGGTCGCCGCGGCGGTCGAGGGCAAAGAGATCGTCAAGCGCATCGTGGTGCCCGGTCGTCTGGTCAACCTGGTGGTCAAGTGAGCGAAATCATAGACACAGCGTGTGGTTGTTGCCGATAAAGGTGACGTTGAGGATAGCCGCGCCGCGGCGCGAGGCCGGCGGCGCCGAAAGGAACACACGATGACCCAGCCCATCAATCCAATCGAGTTTCCCGAGGCCCTGCGGTCGCTTCGATCCGCCAAGTGTTGGTTGCTCCTGTTCATCGTGGTGTGTTTGCTGGTGCAGCTGGCGGCGTTCGTGCTGGTGGACTTCGTCGGCGTATTGGACAAGACCGATCGCGTGGCGGAACTCAAGGCCAAGCGCGCCGAGGCGCTGTCGCCGGCCGAGCCGACCACGCAGCCGACCACGCAAGTTGCCGCCGGCGACGAGACCTCCGAGCTATGGTACGAATCGCTCCACTGGGCCCTGCCGACAACGAAGTTCATTGCCCTAGTGTCGAGCCTACTGTTGGTGTTAACGGTGATGTTCAGCGTGAAGCTGTCGCTGGTCGGCCGCGTGGGCGGCCCGGCGGGGTTCATCAGCGCGTTCTACTGGTCGCTGCTGTTGTTCGTGGCGCTGATTCCGTGGCAGCAGATTCTCAGTTCGGCCGTGGTGTGCGGGGCGACGTTCAACCTGGACCAACTGGTCCAACTCAAACCGTCTTGGCAGGTCGAGGAAGCGCCGCTGCGTGCCTGTGTGTACTACTTCGCGCGATTCCTGGCTTATCCGGTGGTGGCGCTGCTGATCGCGCTGGTGGTGGGGGCGAAGTTCGCTCGCGGCTATCGCCCGCTGAAACAGCAGGTTTCCACGGTGGTCTTGCCGACGCCGTCGGAGGAGTAAGGGCGACCGATGATCGGACGCTGGGCACAACGCCGGTGGATCGCGTGGGTCTTGCTCGCGGCGTGGGTGGTGGCGGGCTGTGGGCCCACCGTGGAAGACGACCCCGAGCGGGATTGGATGGCGGCCCGTTCGGCCGAGCGGAAGGAGGCCCTGGCCGGGGTGCATTTCGTTCAGATCCGCGTGATGGTGGTGGAGCTTCCGTTCAGCAATCGGGCGGTCGAGAATGTGTGGGGGATGGTGGACGAATCATTACTGACGGCGAAGGAATCGGGCTCCTTATCAGCCAACGGCATGCGGGCGGGGCTGGGCACGGCAGAGAGCTGGCCGGAGGTGGCGGCCGAGCTGAAGCGGCTGGCGGGTCGACAGATCACCGAGGCCCTGGCCATCAACAACGCTAACCAACCCATTACGCTGGCGGTCAAGGAGCGGCAGCCGGCGGCCACGGTGTTCGCCGTTCATGCCGACCAGACGATCAGCGGGCTCGACTTTCCGGCGGGAGAGTACCTGTTGGCGTTGATGTGCGCCTTCGATCCGGACGACCCCAGCGAGATGCATCTGGCCTGTCAGCCTCAGGTGCGAGGCAGACGACGGCAGGTGGGGACCGGCGCCCCAGGCGACGGCGCCTTACTGAGCAATCAATACCGGGTGGTGGGATTGGACATGATGACGTTCCAAACGCGAATGGCCCAAGGTCAATTCCTGCTGGTGGGCCCGGGCCATCGGGCCGAGCGGGCGACGAGCATCGGTCATCGGTTCTTTATCAAGGACAAAGGCGGCATGCCAGTGGCAACGCTGCTGGTTCTGTTTCCGGAAGTCGTTAAGATGTGACCGGCGCAGCCCACCACGCGGCTGCGCGACATTTCAAGGCAAGGAACCGCTTCACGTGAGCGATGACCCATCACATCCGCAGTTGTCGCCGGAGATATACCGTCTGATTTGTCAGACGGCGGCGGCGTTGATTGCGGCGGACCGCGAGGGGCGGATCATCTTCTGGTCGCAGGCGGCGGGTCAGTTGTTTGGTGCGGATGTCGGCGAGGCCCTGGGGAGCCCGTTGGCGTCGATCGTGTCCCCGCCGTTACAGGATGAGTTCCAGACCCAACTGGATGCGATCCTGGCTGACGGGCACACTCAGCAGTTCGAGTTGCTGGCCTGGACGGTGCAACGTTCGCGGACGCCGCTGCTGGTAACGGTCGCCCCGTTGCGGGACGACGCCGGCGAGACCCTCGGCCTGGTGGCGTGGATTGTCGATCAGAGCAAGCCCCGGCAGTTGGCGGAGCGTCGCGCCAAGAGTAAGCGGCTGGCGTCGTTGGGGACTTTGGCCGGTGGGGTGGCGCATCACTTCAACAATATCCTGGGCGGGGTGGCGACGTTCGTCGATTTCGCGCTGACCAGCGACGATCCGACGGTCATGCGCCGGGCCCTGCAGATGACCAACGAGGCCGTCTCCCGCGCGACCAAACTGACCAGCGGGTTGTTGAGTTTCGCCGAGCAGGACGACGGCCAGGGAGACCTGTCCGACCTGACCGAAGTCCTGCTGACGTTCGGTCATATGAGCGAACGGACGTTGGCCGAACGCGGCATCGAATTGAGAATGGACGTCGATCGGATTCCGGTCATGCCCGTTAGTTCCGCTCGGATGTATCATGTGCTCCGGCGGCTGTTGGCCAACGCCGAAGAAGCGATTGCCGACGGCGGCTCCATCGACATCACCGCCGAGTGCGTCGAGGGGCACGTGGTGGTGACGATTTCGGACACTGGGTGCGGGATCAACGCGGACATCCTGCCGCACGTGACCGAGCCGTTCGTGACGACCAAGGGGGTCTTGGCGGGCGGGTCCAGCGACAGCCACATCGGCTTGGGCCTGTCGGTGGTCCACGGCATCATCAGTGATATGGCCGGATCGCTGACGGTCGAGTCCGAGCCGGGCCAGGGCGCGCGCGTGATCCTGTCGCTGCCGATCCCCCAGCCGCCGGCGGATTAATCGAATTCGTCTCCGCGGAACGTCGCTCCCAGATAGGTCCGCCGGACCAAATCGTCGTTGATCAACTCCTGGGGCGGGCCTTCCCGGAGCACCTGGCCGTTATCGATGATGTAGGTACGGTCAGTGACGGTGAGGGTCTCGCGGACATTGTGGTCGGTCAGCAGAATGCTGATTCCCCTGTCCCGCAGAGCCCGAATCTCATGCTGAAGATCGCCGACGGCAATGGGGTCCACGCCGGAGAAGGGCTCATCCAGCAGGATCATGGTAGGATTGGTCACCAGGGCGCGGGCGATTTCCAGCTTCCGCCGCTCGCCGCCGGAGAGCGTCCGGGCCAGTTGGCGAGATACGTGGGAGAGGCTGAACTGCTCGAGCAGATGGTCGCAGCGTTCGTTTCGGGCGGCCTTGGGCAGCGGCATCAGTTCCAGAATGGCCATGATGTTGTCCCGCACGGTCAGCCGCTGGAAGATGCTGGGCTCCTGGGACAGATAGCCGATTCCCCGACGGGCCCGCTTGTACATGGGCATGCCGGTCACGTCGACGCCGTCAAAGGTGACGCGGCCGGCGTTGGGGGTGACCATGCCGATGACCATCCGGAAACTGGTTGTCTTGCCGGCGCCATTTCGGCCGAGCAAACCGACGATTTCGCCCTGATTGACCGTCAGAGACACATTGTCGACGACCGTTCGTCCGCTGTACCGCTTCACCAAGCCTTTGGCCTGCAAAAGAATCATAATTTCTCGCCCAGATTACGACCTATCGGCCCTGTGGAAAACCTGTGTACAACTCACATGAGCTGCCCGGCACGCCCGCAAGAGCGGGGACATCCCAGGGCAAACCGGGCCGCACAGGTTGTTGGCTCCCGGAATGTGCACAGGCCTGTTGAGCATATAATCCATTGGAATATATTGGGTTGCCTAGATTTGCCGATTTGTGCGTTTCTCGTTTCCATCCGTCGGGCCCGTTCAGGACCGATGGTTGGCTACGGAATTCACTGAAGGTCGGCCCTTTGAGTCCGGAAAAGTCGCTTGTGCATAACCTTTCAGATTGCTGGGTCGGTCTGACGGTCGTCCTACCAGGCCAGTTCCAGCCATATCTAGCGAATCAGCCGCATTCTACCCACATTGGGCACCAGCGGCAAGTTGGGCAGAAGCGGCGCGGAGAAGCCCGCCGGCCAGTACACGAACACGGCCTTGCCGATCATGTTTCGTCGCGGGACGGTTCCCAACTTGTAGGTCCAAGCCGATGGATCGAGCTTGTAGGCTTCGGGATCCGAGGCCGCGGGCGTAACCGTGGGGGCTACTTGCGTCCAGCCTCGCGAATCGAAGCTGGCGGGGCTGTTGTCGCCAAGGACGTAAAAACTGTCTTCGGGGATAGTTATTGGGTTGCCGGCAACCCCCCAGCCCGGCTGGCCCTTCCAATTCCTCCGACCGCCGTAAATCGGATGCGCCTTGGCGTAGATGTTGGTGGGATGTTCCGGGGGGAGCAGTCCATGATAGGTGTAGTAGACGTCACGGTCCAGCCGGAGGTGGAGCAGGTCGCTGGGGCCGCCCTCGGCCGCTAAGGACACCCAGGTCGGCCGCAGAGGATTGGCCTGCAGGGCCTCGCCGGTCAGACGCTTCAGGAGGGCGTCACGGTCGGCCGGGTATTGCTCGTCGGTCGATTCCAGAACCACCTTCCCGTCCACCCAGACCTGGGCCTGGTAGTCGGCGTTGACCAGGGCAATCTGGCGTCCTGTCCCGGGCCGGATGGGAGATACGGATGTCTGTCCCCACAGCTGCCAGGTATCTTTCGTGGGCCGATCGGAGGAGGGCTGATTGGCCGGCAGACCGTCTCGATCTCTCTGCCAGAGCCGAACGGCCCCGTCAGCGGCCACCTCGGCGACGAAGGCGTGATCCAGGGCCTCCAGCCGGAGCAAGAGACGGCTGTCGTCGGCCTGGGGCATGAAGACGACCGAGAGCTTCAGGTCCGAGCAGATCCCGGCATTGTAGTCGTGGCTGACCCGGGACCGGTCTTGAGGGTTGTAATTGTAGGCGAAGAAGGGGAAAAAGTTGCCATTCCCGGGCTCGAAAGCCAGCGACGCGGCGTCACCGTGACCGTTGAACCGGAAGCGTCGGCCCTGGTCGCCTTGGAGGTCCCAACTGGTTTCGTCTCCGACGGCCGCGAACCACCCCCGCGCCGGATACTTGCGCACGGGGCGATAATCGCTATTGGACTTGGGGGGATAGTCGTTGTCGAAGACGACGTCCCACATGGCCTCCTGGACGTCGGGGGGCTTTCGGCGAATGTCCCACTGGCCCGATTCGGGCGCCTTGAACCAGAGATCGCCGCGAAGGATCTCGATGGTCTCCCCGGGCAGGCCCACCAGCCGCTTAATGAAGTTCTCCCGGTTATTCTGGGGGTTGCGGAAGACCACTACGTCCCACGGTTCGGGATCGACGAAGTTATAGAGGTACTTGACCACCAGCACCCGGTCCCCGCTTCGAGGGACGGTCCAATGAGTCTGCGAACGAGGATAGGGGCGCAGGCAATTGGGGCATATCGCCAAGGTCTGCGTCGAGCCGCTCCTGCGGAACTTTGCTTGTTCCTGGCGGCGAGCTTCCTCTTGGGCCACATAGCCGAAATCGAACGCCCATCCGCAGTGCGGGCACAGCAATTCGCGGTGCTGGCCCATCAGGTTCGGCGCCATCGAGCCGGTCGGGATCACGAACGCCTCGATCAGGAAAGCGCGCAGCACGAAGGCCAACACGATGGCGACGCCGATGCTCTCGACCGTGTGGCGAATGGCGGCCACTTCGGCCTGCCAGCCGCGACGCGGTACGCCGGGGGTGTCGGAAACATCTGCCATAGAAGGAACCACCTTAGCTTCTACGCTCCCAACAGCCAAGGCCGCAGGACAAAAATCGGTCTTTCGCGAGCCAAGGCCGTTCCCTTGACCGGCCGGGCCCGGCCCGCTAGAGTTGACCCTTGCCGATCCACCAACGGAGATACGTGTCGATGGACAGAGCCCAACTTGCCGCCCGCGTTCGGGAAATCGCCTATCTGGAGGGGGACTTCGTTCTACGCTCCGGGCAGCGGAGCAAATACTACCTGGACAAGTACCTGTTCGAGACCCAACCGGACGTGCTGGCCGAGATGGGACGATGCTTTGCTGACTACGCCGGTGACGTCGACGTCATCGCCGGGCCGGAACTGGGCGCCGTGGCGCTGGCGGCGGCGACGGCCATGGCCTGCGGCAAGCCCTTCACCATCGTTCGAAAGGCCAAGAAGGACTACGGCACGGAAAAGCTCATCGAGGGCACACCCGTGGCGGGCAAGGACGTCCTGCTGGTCGAGGATATCGGCACCACCGCCGGGGCCGCCCTGGAAGCGGCCGAAACGCTCAAAGCCGCCGGCGCCAACATCAAGCGAATGGTGTTCGCCATCGACCGCGAGCAAGGCGCGCGAGAGAATGTGGAGGCCGCGGGATTTGTCTTCGAGGCCATTCTGACCAAGACGGACATGGGAATCTGACGTTTTCGGCGAGTGACCGGATATGATGCGACGTCGATTCATGCCGATGATGTTGGCCACGCTGCTGGCGGGGTTGCTGGCCGCCGCCGGTTGCACCTTCATCTCCGTCAAGGACAGTAGCGGCAAACCCATTGTCGGCGCCAAGGGGGTCCTGCTGAAGACCACCGAAATCCCCGGCGATCCCGACTGGAAGGAACTGGGCTCGACCGCGGCGATCAGCGGCCTCGATGGCAACATGGTCACGCTGTGGTACTACTTTTCCACGCCGAAGCTGATCGCTATCGTCAAGGACGGCTACAACACCACCACCGTGCCGTTCAAACGTGAATGGGGGCGGTCGGTCACCATGCTTCGGCCGGGGGAGAAGCTGACTTTTGAGAGGCCCGCGACTCAGGCGGCGTCGACTCAGCCGGGCTCGGCTGCCGACGACGTCGCCGATGCGCCTTCGGAGCCCTAACCATGGGTCCGGCGGGACGGGCCGGTAGGATCGGATCGTCGACGTCGTCGCAACAGGGCCAGCCCCCCGGTGGCTAGCAGCCCCACAAGGCCAGGCTCGGGCACGGGGGTCTTGACGTACCCAAAAGAGCATATGGGGTCGTCGTAGACGGGTTTATCGATGGTCAGATAGGTGAACTGTCCGTCAAAGATCAGCAGCGGCTCGGCGTCGACGGCACCGCCGTTTCGGACGGCGGCCACGATGAGTTCGCCGGCTTCGATTTGGTCGCGGAGGGAATCTCTCCGGTCGCCGGCTGCCCGCAGGCCCCAGTGCAGGCCCGTGCCCTCCGGATGATCGTGGAACAGGACGATCAATCGTCCGCCGGTCAGGTCCAACTCGGTCTGACCGGTCAGATCCAGCCCGGCCGACCGCCGGCGGATGTGCGTGACCACTTCGGCGTTCTGTTTGACCGTCGCAGCGCCCTGGACCGTCAGCAGCACGTTGTCCAGTTCCAGTTTGGTCCCGGGCTGGCGGACGGTCAGGGCCTGGCCCTTAACTTGGCCGCCTTTGAGCAGCACATAGCGCACGTCCGCCTCCAGCGGCGGCGCGATGATCAGGTCGCCGCGATCATCGGCTAACTGAAGCGGCTGGTCGGTCGGGCTATGCTCGCCCGGGCCGATTCTCTCAGCCCCCAGCGTGTTCGGCGCGCCGGCCACGGGGCGTGTGGCCTCCAGGGCGGGCCGAAGCAACGGCAAATGAACGGCCAAGGTCTCGAAGGGCACCACGTCGGTCGAGGTGTGAAGCGTAACGGTCGGCGGCGGCGGCCCGGCCAGATCGATCCGAGGCGCCGGCGGCGCCGGATTGAGCGATTTAGGAGCCGCATAGGTCGACCGGACCAGCAGCGGGCCTCTCAGCTCCGGAGGCGCGAAGACCGGTCGCATCGATTTGCGCGGCCGCAGCCACGTCAACTGCACCGGGCCTAGCAGCAGTCGGCGGCGCAGGTCCGGCGTCGGCGACGCGTAGAGCGGGCCGGCCGTCCAAGCGTCGATGGGCTCGGCGGCGGCCGCGGCCGTCAGCGCGAGCATCAGCCCGGCCGTGAGACACCCAGAGAATGTGCGTGTCGATCTCATGACAGACGGTGACTACCTGTTTCGTCCAGTAGGTAATCGCTGTCAGAGAGGCCGAAATTGATGTGAAAACGCCGGCAGAGGCCGTAAGTCCCCCGGAACTAAGGGCTGGCGGTCAGTCCTTCAGGCCGAAGTAGCGCAGCCAGTCGTCGGTTTGCTCCTCGGACAGGCCGTGGCGCTTCTCTTTGGGCTCGGGGCCGGGCCGCCCGGGGGTGTCGGCCTTGTCGAGTAAGTGGCAGAGGGTCTGGGCGAAGTCCTCGCTTGAGACGGACTGGCAACGGCGGCGGGTGGCGGCCCGGCGGATTTCGCGATCGCTGCTGACGACCGTTAGGCGGCGCGGGGCGCTGTTGGCGGCAATGCGGGCGATGATCGTCTCGTCGGCCGGGTGACCGGGCGTGAAAATCGCCTCCACCCGCTCGGCCAATTCGGCCGGGAAGCCCATCTCCGGGTGCGGCCCGTCGAAGACCACGCAAACATCCTCCCCCGCCGGCAAGGCCTTGGCCAACACCGCACACAGCCCCACACGCTCGACGGCCGGGCCGACCTCCATCAACGCATGAATCAAGTTGTTCCCATCAATCAGGTAGGGCATAGGGCCGTCACCGGTCGGGCAACTCTAGCTTGTCGCGCCAGTAGTAGGGGAGGTCGGCTGGCGTGACGGAGGCCCAGAGGCCTAGCCGCTTCTTGCGGGCGCGATTTTGAAGGTCGAGGAATTCGCCGCGGAGGTGGTGGTCGTAGCGGGGGTCGGCGTAGGCGTGGCCGGTCTCGAGCAACACGCGGTTGAGCATTCGCCCGTCAGGAAGGATCACGTAGGCGAGCAGTCGCCCGTGCTTGCCGCGTGTGTTGCCGTTGGGCTCGAGGCGAAGCGTGACGGGCTTGTCCAGGACGAGTTGCTTGGTCAGGGCCGTTGCCTCCGGGCCGAAGTGTTGGACGGGGGTGTCCTCCTTGACGGTCTCGGGCGTGTCCACCCCCCAGAGGCGAATGCGGGTGGTTGCGTGGCGGCCGTTGGGGAGGTCCACGTCGAGCGTGTCGCCGTCAACGACCTTCACACACGTGACCGTACGGCCGTCGTAGGCAGCCCGGTCGGCGGTGGGCTGTCGGCCGAAAACGCCGCAGCGATCCGCGACCGCCACCGCCGCGACGGCGGCGACGATCAGGAGCAGCCTCGTCAGCCGGCGGATCAAGTAGCGCCGGCGGCGCTGCGTGTCTGTGAGCTTGGGGTGTTGGCGAGGCATGACCGGTTAGGGTAAGGCAGGACCCCGCGCATTGACAATGAAAGAGCCCCAACGGTGCGACTTGTCCGGGACAAGACGCGCCGTCGGGGCTTGGGGGGTCGTTCGTAGACCGAACCTATTTCTTCCGCTTGGTGGTCTTCTTCTTAGCCGTCTTCTTCTTTGCCTTCTTCTTGGCGGCTTTGGCGGAGACGCGCGGCTCGTGGATGTATTGGCCGCGGCCGAGCCCGAACGCGTCGTGGACGGTGCGCAGGGCCTTCTTGCCGTCCCGACTGTCGATCATGCAGGAGACCTTGATCTCACTGGTGGTGATGTTCTCGATGTTGATCTTGGCGGCGCCCAGGGCGGTGAACATCTTAAAGGCCACGCCCGCGTGGGTGCGCATGCCGCCGCCGATGATGGAGACCTTGGCGAGGTGATCCTCGTAGACGGCCTTGCATTTGAGCGTGCGGGACAGTTCGTTGACGACCTTCTTGGTGTCGGGCAGGTCGGTCAGGTCGATGGTGAAGGAGACCGTGGCGGTCTTGGCGTCGACGCTGGTTTGGATGATGTCGTCGACGATGATGTTGTGGTCGGCGACGACCTGGAAGATCTTGGCGACGATGCCGGGCTTGTTGGGCGTGCGGAAGAGGGTGACGCGGCCGAGCTTCTCTTTGAGGGCCGCCCCGACGACGACGATGCGTTCCATGGCTTCGTTGGCAGGCACGATCATGGTTCCTTTGCGGTTGTGATTGCTGTTACGCACGTGAATGGGGACGTTGTAGTGCATGGCCAGTTCGACCGCGCGGTCCTGCAGGACCGCTGCGCCCAGTTGGGCCATCTGCAGCATTTCTTCATAGCTGATGCGGTTGATCTTGCGGGCGTTGGGCACCACACGCGGGTCGGAGGTGAAGATGCCGTCGACATCCGTGAAGTTCTCGCACGAGCCGCCCAAGGCCGCCGCCAACGCGACCATGGAGACGTTGGAGCCGCCGCGGCCGAGCGTGGTGGTCTGCCCGTCCGGCGTGATGCCCTGGAACCCCGCGACCACCACAATGCGCTTGGCCCGTAGGTGGGTTCGGATCTTCTCGGCGTCGATGCTCTTGACGCGGGCGCGGGTGTGGACCTCGTCGGTAATCAGCCGGACCTGGGCGCCGGTCATGCTCACCGCATCGACGCCCTTGGCCTGCAAGGCCATAGCCATCAGGGCGATGGTGACCTGCTCGCCGGTCGACAGCAGTTGGTCCATTTCCCGCCGCGGCGGGTTGGCGGTGATCTGGCGGGCCAGGTCGATCAGCCCGTCGGTGCTCTTGCCCATCGCCGAGACCACCATCACGACCTGGTCGCCTTTGCGGTGGAACTGAATGGCGCGATCCGCAGCGTGGCGAATCTTGTCGGCGTCGGCCACGCTCGTGCCGCCGAATTTCATTACCACAACGCTCATGACTATCTCACCGTTAGAACAAACTCCATCAGTTCCCAGGCCCGCTTGATCTGCAGGTCGGCCGCCTGGGCCGTTGCTTCATAGAACGGCTTGTGAAGCACGCTCTCCACGCCTTGGCCGGTCAGCACGAACGGGGCGGGCGCTGCCGTCCGCTGCCGGGAGACCGCCCCAGTGGTCTGGGCCGGGGCGATCAGCAATCGCCAGCTCGGCTCGACTTTCCGCAGGCGCCTCAGCAGGTCGCCGATCACGTGTCGATCGAGTGATTCCGTGGCCTCCAACTTGCCGCGAAGGTCTCCGGCCAGGGCCGCCGCATCCGGCCAGGCCGTGTGAATGCACACCACGTCGTAGGTGTCGACGGCCTCAACGGCGCTTCCCGCCAGGGCCGCCATAGCCGCGTCAGTGTAGTGATCTTGAGCGTCGATGTCGACCACATCCCAACCGATATGGCGGGCGACGCCGACCGCCAACGGATCGAGGCTGACCATCGCGCCGCTCAGGCCGGTTCGGTCGGCGAAGCTAGGCAGGGGCGTTAACGGCCCTTCTCCCCATAGCCACACGCCGGTGATGGGGCTTTCGCCCAGTTCACGGCGGATGGCGTTGATCTCGTGGTCGGCCAGGGCCGCCGCGGCGAGGTCCATAATCTCCTGGAGTCGCTCGGCGTCTGTGCCCCTGACGCGGCCACGGCGGATGGACTTGCCTTGAACCTCATACGGGCAGGTGGTCTGGACATCCAGCGCCTCCGGCGTGTTCATCAGGTGGCGATGCTGCCGACCGTAGTGGAACGTTAGACGCCCGGGCGCGAGGTGTTCGTTGAGCAAGGCGACGACGGCTTGGGCTTCGGAGTCGGAGATTCTCCCGGCGGCGGCGTCGATCAGGACGCGGTCGGTGACGGTTACCAGGTTGCAGTGGTAGAAATGGTCGGTGGCGGCGTCGTCGAGGCCGGCGCCCAGGGCCTCCAGGGCGGCGCTGCCGATGGGCGTGCGCCGCATGTCATAGCCCAGCAGCGTTAGCAGGGCCTGGGCCCGGCCGACCGGGTGACGCTTGTCGCTGTAGGCGACCGTGCCAAGTCGGCCGTTCGCGCCGAGCCAGTCGATGTTGGGCGTTTCGGCCGCCTCGAGCGGCGTCATCTTGCCCAGCTCATCCAGGCGCTGGTCGGCCAAGCCGTCCGGAATGACGATGACATACTTCATGGCAGACTCCGTTCACTCATCTTCAATCACCGGCAGCATCCATAGCGGGGCCGGTAAGTGCTCGCTGGTCAGGTACAGGCGTCGGCCGTCGTGGCTGTAGCAGATCGCTTCTCCCTGGCGACGTGGGGGCAGTGTAATCGGTCGGCCGCTCCGAGAAAATGCGTCACCCCAGGTTTCGTCGTCGTTGCGGGTGTACTCGTAAGCGCGGTCGTAGGTGGCCAGCACGGCGCGTCGGCCGTCCGGGGAGATGTCCATGGCGGTGACCATGGGGACCCAGGGGGCAGCGATGCGGCTGGGCGCAAAGGTCGAGCCCGGCATCCGCGTCATGCTCCCGCCCACGACAGCGGCCAATTCTCCCCGGTAGTCGCTGGCTGGGAGAACGACTCGGTAGACGTTGGAAAGGCCGATGACGCTCTTGCTGGCCAGGTAGATTCCTTGTCTCTTCCGAGCAGAGGCGTCTACGGCGACGGCTTCACAGTTGCGCGGGCCGTCAGGGAAGCGAATGACAACGGTTGCCTGGACCTCCGCCGAGAGCGTCTGGCCGAGTTGGGTCGGGTCGATCTGCGGCTCGGGGATAATGTAGAGCTGGCAGCGCTTGCGTTGGGCGGTGTTGTCACCGATGTCGGCGATCAGCAGGAAGGGCTGGCCGTCGAGTTGGTAGGAGCAGATGTCCTCCCAGTCGACGTTCTTGACCCTCTCGCCGGTGATGGCGACGGTGGCCAGGGCCTGGCCTTGGGTATCGATGGCGAATAGCTGGGGTGGATTGCCGGAGTCGTTGTGGGTCCACAGCACGCCGGGCGTGCGGCGGCTGGCGGCCAAGCCGGAGCTTTCGTGAATGCGCTGGTCGGCCAGTTCGCCGATCAGTTTCGGCCGGCCGTAGGGGGCCGGGCGCGTGCAGCCGGCGGCCAGCCACAGTGACAGGCCCACCCACACCCACGGATAGAATTGCATTTGGCGTTTCGCCCGCATCGGATGCCCTCGGGGCCGAGAGCTTAACGCCGGCCCGCCTAGAGGTCAAAGGTCGCGATGACCGGGGCGTGGTCGGAGGGCTTCTCACCCTTGCGCTCGTTGCGATCGACCTGGGCATCGGTGCAGAGCTTGGCCAGCGTAGGCGTGGCCAGGACGTAGTCGATCCGCAGGCCGTTGTTCTTGGGAAAGGCCAAGCGTCGGTAGTCCCACCAGGTGAATACGCCACCGTCGGGGTGGTGGTCTCGGAAGACATCCACCAAGGGCCAGTCGAGCAGCGCCCGCAAAGCGGCTCGGCCGTCGGCGTGACAGAGAACGGTGTCCTGCCATTTGTCGGGATTGGCGGCATCGAGATCGTCTCGGGCTACGTTGAAATCGCCGCAGACGACGACGGGCGCGGCGGGCCCGGCGACTTCGTCCAACCATTCACGCAGCCTGGTGAGCCAGTGCAGCTTGTAGGCCCAATGTTCGCATCCGACCTCTCGGCCGTTGGGGACATAGGCGCTGGCGATGTGAAGCTTGCCCAGCTTGCCGGCAATGAAGCGGGCCTGGGGATCGTCATCGCCAAAGCCCCGCGTAACGCCGATGAGCTTCTTGCGCGACAGGATGGCCACGCCGTTGTAAGTCTTCTGCCCGTAGACGGCCGAAGAGTAGCCGGCCGCGGCGATGGCGTCGGCGGGGAAGTCATCCTCAACGCACTTGAGTTCTTGCAGGCAGACCACATCCGGCTGGTCACGGGCCAGCAACGCCAGCAGTCGTTCCAGTCGCGAGCGAACGGAGTTGACGTTCCAGGTGACGATCTTCATGTTGTCGTCCAGCCTATGTCAAACTTGGCCGAGCAACTTGGGCAGACCAGGATGATCTTCAGCTTGCCGTCATCATTACGGAGGAAGGTGACGTGAAAGCCGTTGGTGTAGTCGCATTCGGGGCAGACCGTCAGGTCGGTATCGATGTCAATCTGTTGGGGGCTGTTCGGCGGGGTCATGGGTGCTCTCCGGGGCCGGGTCGGGCCGGGTGGTTGCGCTGGGGTCGGTGTTCCACTGGCAGACGGAGCCGTGCCTCTTGGACCCGACGACGATCTGCCAACGGCCGTCTCTGGCCAAACCGACGACGGCGGCGATGAGCTCGTCGGTCCCATTGGGCGTCTCCCAGCTTTCGATCACGGTGCCATCGGTCCAGACCCAGGGGAGGACCTTGTCGGGTCGAGACGCGCCGATCCACAAGGGTCGGTCTGGCCGCGCCAGCATCCGGACCAATTCGCGCGTGGGTTCGTCTTCGACACGGGTCAACCGCCCGCCCAGGCGATCGCAGGCGGCGCGAGCTTCGTTCCAGGTGACGGCCTCGTAGAAAACCTTGTACCAGTGTTCGCCGAATTTGAAAGCACCCGTGGTGTCGACGGGCAGCGGGCCGGGTGCATCCGGGGGCTGGGCGGACGCGTCCGACCATTCGCAGATAAAGCCGATCGGCTCGGCGGGATTGAGATCGTCCCAGGCGTGGGGCGCGACGTGACCGATCAGGGCCACGTGCTGCTGTCCGCCCATGTTGTTGGGCTCGCCGTCGGCCCAGGCGGCGTATTCGACCGGTCGGCCGTCCACCCACTGCCAGTAGCCTTCCTCGGCTTCGTCGGTCGCGCCGATGAAATAGCGACGGTCGCCGACCAGCAAGGTGACCGCTTGGTTCTCGGCCTCGCTGTCGATGGTAACTAGGTCGCCGCCGAGTTGGCGACATATGGCCATGGCTTCCGGCCAGGTGGTTGGTTGATCGAACGCGCGATATCGATGGCCGTCGTAGATAACGTCATGGCCGACCATTTCGACGACCGGCCCGGCCGGTACGGGCTCGGGGTCGACGCGCGGATCGGCATCCCATTGGCAGACGAAGCTCCGCCGCGCGTGAGGGCTGGTGAGGGCCCAGGCGGCCTCGCCATCGAAGCCAATCGCGGCTGCGGCGCCGGGGGCCGGCTCGGCGGGCGGGTCGCCGACCCAGTAGTCCAGGGCGACAGGTCGGCCGTCCACACCTTGCCAGGCGCCGGCAGCCGTTCGGGTTACGCCCACCCAGCAGGGCTGGCCGTCGGCCAGGCCGAACAGGAAGTTGCTGAGGGCGCGACTGTCGGCGATGGCCAGTCGCCCGCCGAGCGCTTCACATCGTCGCTGGGCCTCGGCCAAGCTGACGGGCAGGTCGACATGGCGATAGTAGAGGCCGTTGAGCTCCGTCACGGTGTCACCGATGGGGACCAGATTCGGCTTGGCCGGCGCCACTAGCCCGAGGCCCAGCGGCGGGCGGATGGTCTGCCCGGCGATGTTGGGCGCGTCGGTGGTGATCAGTCCGATCGCTCGCAGGTCTGGGCCGACGCGGCCGACGATGCCCATGACGGCCCGGCCGTCAACGCCCAGTTGCTGGGGTGCATCGGACGGGCGGCCGTATAGCTGGCTGTGGTAGCGGGTCCCGGCATCCAATGTCCCGTCGGCGTTGATTCGCAGGAAGATTGCCTGCAGGCCGGTCACGCCGTCGTGGCCGTGAACCACCAGCCCGCCGAGCGCGAAGCCGTCTCGGGCGAGCACGTCGACGAGAGGGGCTCGGCCTTGCCCGAACCGTCGCCCGTTGCGTAGGCCGATGGGCGTTTGGTAGACCGGTTCAACGGCTTCAACCCCCGGGCCGGTGGAATCGGACGTGATGGCGATTCGCAACCCAGCCAGCCAACCGGGCCCGGGGCAGTGATCGCTGGCCTCATCGCCGTCGGCTGCGCCGGCCACGACGGTCCGGTTCTGCTGGTCGGTGGTCGGCAGGTCGTCGTAGCCGGCAAAGGTCGGGTCGATGGGGGCGACGGGGTCACTGGTGGCGTCGCGATTGTCACCGGTGGCGTCATCGGGCAATCGACGGACTTGGACGTTGCGGGCCCGGGCGAGTGGTTGGTCGGCTCCTGCCGATCCGACGGCCAAGCCCATGAGTGCAAGCAGGTCGGTCCGCCAGGGGCCCGGTCGCCAGCCGGACACGACGGCCTTGTCGTTGACGTAGAGGGTAATCTCCCCCCGATCGAGAAGAAGGTTGACTCGGCTGACAGCCTCGAGCCCGGCGGTGAGTGTGTTGGGCCTGGGGGCCGGCCAACATCGGCGAACGTCGAGGGATTGCGTCTTGCCGTCGAGCACCACGGCGTGCCAGCGACTCAACCAGCCCTCGTATCCGAACAGAAGTGCGGTGGCGCCGGCATGATCGGGACCCAAGTCCACATCCGCTCGCAACTCCACGCGCGGACCGAACGGCGTGGTGCAAACGGCGGCGGTGGGCCCGGCCTTGGGATCGGCGACCCAATCACCGGTCGAATCGACCCAGGCTCGTCCGCGGTCGGTCCGCCAGTACCGCTGATCGGGGAAGGGGGCGATGGAGACCCAGCCGCCGGCCTTGAGATCCCGGGTAATCAGGACATGGCGAACGGCATGCCGCAGATAGGCCATCACCCAGCCGTTGTCGTGGTTCTGGGCGGCGATCGCGTGAAGCGAAGCCACAGCCTGGTCATACTCCTCGGCGCGGACCTGTCGCCGGGCGTCGGCCAGGGCGTCGGCGTGATCGGAGGTCTCGGCATAGATACGGCCCACCACAGCCGCGGCCGGCATGTTGAAGACGCCGAGGATCTGGTCGATCATCTCCGAGTGGTCGGTCAGATGGGGTATCGCGTCCAACTGGGCGCGAGCTTGGGGCCACTGCCCCCGGGCGAAGGCAGCGGCGGCGGCGATCAGCCGCACCCGGGCCGCCACGGGGGCGTCGAGGTCCTCGGCGGCGTAGCCGGCTGTAAGTCGGTCCATGCTGTCCTGGTTGGCCGGTTGGTTCAGACTGGCGCGGGCGCCGCGACCCCGCAACTGTCCCGCTTGGAGAATGAGCGGGTAGGTCAGCGTGGGAGCCGCGGAATTGTAGCCGGACCGGAGGCAATAGGCGGCGAAGATGCTCAGGGCATCGGCAGTCTTGTCGTAGTCGCGCCAGAGGGATAGGCTCTCACGGGCGGCGGCGAAATTGGCATAGATCGGCCGGTAATCCCGTTGGGCTGCGGCGCCTCGTGTGAAGATCGCTCCCGGATCAACGGAGCTCAGGACCAGCCGATGGGCCACCAGGCGGAGGATTTCGGCGGCGGCCTCGGGTCGGTCGGCCCGGTCGTCCAAGGCGGCTGCGAAGACGCTCATGGCTTGCCACCCGGGCTGGGCGGCGACCTCCCCCCCGCCGGCGGGGGCAAGGCTCTGGTCGATGACGACGTCGGCGTTGGCCGCTAGGTAGAGCCCGCCTAACATTCGAAACGTCCACACCGGCGTATCGTTCCGATCCTCACAACGCTGGAGGAATATCCATTTTCCGTCGACCGGCAAGGCGTCGAACCAATGGCGGCGGATCAGCTGCAGCACGGCGCGTTGGTGGTCGTCGCGGGCGTAGGTCTGGCCGAGCGCTCGGGCGAAATGGCTGGAGGCCTGCCGGATGTAGTGGGTGGCCAGGTCGGGCTCACCCAGCCGCTTCATTGCTTCGGACTGGGCCCCGGCCAGAAGGCCGCGCAGCAGGTCGGCGGCGGCGAGGTCGTCGGTCGCGGCAATGGCCTCGGCCAAAATCGCCGCGGCCTCGCCGTACAGGCCTTGCTTGGCGAGGACCAGGCCGTAGGCGCCCCAGATTGCCGGATTGTCACAGCCGTTGGCGAGCAGCGTCCGGCCGGCGGCTTCGAGCGTGGCGGCGGGGACAGCTCGGGGCAGATCGGCATCGGCGGCCAGCCACCGGGCGATGTTGGCCAGGAAAGCTCGGGCGTCGGCGTCCCACGGCTCTGGGGGGTCGGATTCGGCGGCGGCGTAGGCGGCCAGGAGTTCGGCCGACCAGATCGCCTGGCGCTGGTCGGCCAGATCGGCGGCAGTGGCCGGGCCGGCCGCGGACGCCGTCGGCGCCAGAGCCAGGACCGACAACACCAGCGCAACGGCGACGGATGTCTTCAAGCCCCTCATAGAACCGCTATCGATGGGCGCGCGAGACCAAGCGCAGGCCATAGCGGGCTGCAACGGCCTGGTGGCGATTCAGAACGACCTCAGGCGGCGGCTTCGGCGGCAGCGGCGGCTTTGGCCGCCTTGCGGGCGCGTTCACGTTCCTTGCGCTTCGCGTTCTTGCGGCGAGTCGCTATCTGGTTTTCCAGTCGCTGATCTTTACGGTCGCGTCTACGTCCCATCGTCTTTTCCTTCCCAGCAAAGATCGTCAGTATACGGACTCCGCCGCCCGGCTGCAACGGGCAAGCCTTGCCCCCTTGCCCGTCAGGGGCTATCTTCGAAGCCTAACCGACGGACGGGCCGTCAAGGGAGCCACGCTCTGATGATCAGGACGAAGATCGTTTCAACGCTGGGTCCGGCCAGTGGCGAACTGCCGATGTTGCGGCGGCTGGTCCGGGCCGGGGCGGATGTCTTTCGGCTGAACTTCTCCCACGGCCACCGGGACGACCATGCACGAATGCTTAAATGCGTCCGAAACGTCTCCAAGGAAGTCGGCGAGCCGCTGGGCGTGATGGCCGACCTATGCGGGCCGAAAATCCGCGTGGGCAAGATCACCGGCGGCAGCGCTCTGCTGGCTGAAGGCGCGGAGCTGACGATTCAGCGAAAGGCGATTGTCGGCACGGCCCGAAAGATCAGCACTACCTTGCCGGAACTGATCGATGCGGCCCGGATCGGCCATCGCATCCGGCTGGACGACGGCAAGATCGAGTTGAAGGTGGTCGACCGCGAGGCCGGCAAGAACCTGCAGTGTCAGGTGGTGGTCGGCGGCATCCTCGCTAGCGGCAAGGGCGTAAATGTGCCCAAGACCAACCTGAAGCTGTCGGCCCTGACGGAAAAGGACCGATCCGACGCCCGCTGGCTGGCCAAGCAGGACGTTGACTACGTGGCGCTATCTTTCGTCAGCCGCGCCGCGGACGTCAAGCAGCTTCGGAAGATCCTCCGCGCCGGCGGCAGCGACGCCAAGATCATCGCCAAGATCGAAAAGCCCCAGGCCCTACGGAATATCCACGCCATCCTCGACGCCGCCGACGGCATTATGGTTGCGCGCGGCGATTTGGGGGTGGAGATGAGCCTTCCGGAAGTGCCCATCGCCCAGAAACGGCTCGTCCACCATGCCTCCCGGGCGGGCAAGGTGTGCATTGTGGCGACCCAGATGCTGGAGAGCATGACCGAGCATCCCAGCCCGACCCGCGCGGAGGTCTCCGACGTGGCCAACGCTGCATTGGATGGGGCCGATGCGGTGATGCTTTCGGGGGAGACCGCCATCGGCAAGTACCCGGCCCGAGCGGTGCAGATGATGGAGCGCGTGGTCGCTAAGGCCGACGCGTTCCAGGCCGAGGTCTGCGACCAGCGTCAGTACGGGCCGAGGCTCCACGCCGACTCCGACGCTGGTAATCTGTTGGCGATTGCCGAGGCTGTCCGGTCGCTGGTGGCCCACGACGCGGTCAAGGCCGTGGCCGTGCTGACAATCTCCGGCGGCACGGCGGTGGCGCTGTCGAAGATGCAACTGCCCGTTCCGATTCTGGGTCTGACGCGGTCGCAGCGCGTCGCCCAGCAGATGTGCCTGCTCTATGGTGTGCTGGGTCGCCTGGCGCCGGCGTGTGAGCACACGCGGGAAGTGCTGGCCATCGCCGGCAAGGAAATCCGCCGCCTCCGCTGGGCCAAGGCGGGCGAGAAAGTCCTGGTCGTTTCCGGCCGCCCGCTGGGCAAGAGCGGAACGATCAACACCGTGGTGGTTCACACCATCTAGGCCCGGCAGCGTGACTATTCCGCCTTGACGTTGAAGGTGGCGGTGAAGGTCTCGGCCGGCTCGGCATCGGTCTCCCACGGTCGGCGATAGGCCAGTTGCACCGTGGCGGCCCCGGCCTCGACGGCGGTGAACTTCACCACGAATAGGCCGCCCGAGCCGACGCGGTCGGTTTGCTCCGGCTCGTAGAGTGTCTCCTCGTGTCGGACGGCCGTGCCCTCGATCGCCTGGACTTCCCAGCGATACCCGGTGGTGGCGTTTCCGGCCAGTTCGATCTGGACGGCCTCGCCAACGGTGAGGGCCTTGGTCTGGTCGGTGTCGGCGGCGGTGAGGGTGAGGATGCCGTCCTGCTCGAACTGCTGATTGTCGCAGGACGCGGCGAACAAGGCGAGGCTGGCGGCAACGGCAAGCAGGACGATTCGCATGGTCGGTCTCCTTGGTCAGGCGGAATCGGGGCCCAGTTCATTGTACCCATATGGTCGTCGTTTGTCGGCGTGACGCAAGGGGAGGGCGGTGGTATACTCCCGGTCACCTCGACGGCGCAACTGGCCGTACCGGAGACACGCACGATGAAGCTTGAGATTACGCCCGTAACCGTTTGGTCCTCGAAACTCCAGGACAAGCCCGGCGCGTTGGCGACGAAGTTGGAACAGCTCACCGATGCCGGCGCGAACCTGGACTTCCTTCTGTGCCGTCGCACCACCGCGCACGCCGGGCAGGTCTACGTGGCGCCGCTGAAGGGCAGCAAGCAGATCCAGGCGGCCAAGCGGGCGGGCTTCGTCCAGGACGCGGACGTGTGTGTGCTGCGGGTGGAAGGCATGGATAAGCCCGGCGTCGGATCGCTGATCACTCAGAGCCTGGCCGACGCGGGTGTTAACATCGCCGGTATGAGCACCACGTCGGCAGGCCGGCACTTCATCGCGTACGTGGCGTTCGATTGCAAAACTGAATCCGGCGCCGCCCGCCGCGTGCTGCAAGGGTTGTAGGCGGCCCGGGGGAGGCATGGGCTGTGGCCGGTTTCCCTGTCTTCATCTTCGTGGTGGCCGTTGTCGTTGTCATTATCGTGATCGCGCTGCGGGCCGCCCATCGTCGGGCCGAACTCCTCCGCCAGTGGGCCGCCGCCAACGGGTGGCGAATGCGGGCGGGCAAGGATGGCGACTTCGACGAGTGTCACCCCTTCAGTTGCCTTCAACGCGGTCACAGCCGCCACGCCTACAATATTGTCGACGGCAACGCCGGCGGCGAGAGGCTGATCGCCTTCGACTACCGCTACACCACCGGCTCGGGCAAGGACCAACACACCTACACCTTCTCAGCCGTCATTCTGGATTCGCCCTTCCCGTTGAAGGGCTTGGTCATCCGCCCGGAGGGCTTCTTTGATAAGCTGGCGTCGATGGTGGGGTTCGACGACATCGATTTCGAGTCGGAGGACTTCAGCCGTCAGTTCTTTGTCAAAGCCAATGACCGCCGCTGGGCCTACGACGTGCTGCATCCGCGGGCGATGGAACTCCTGATGGCGGGTCCCCGGTACGCTGTCGAGTTCCACACGACGACGGCGATCGTCTGGCACGATCGTTGCCTTCAGCCGGCCGATTTTGATGACGCCATCCGATTGGTGCGCGATCTATTCCAGTCCTTTCCAGATTACCTTGTCGCCCAACAGGCGCAGGAGGCCTAGGCCATGTTTCCCTGGGAAAGCCTTGCCCAGCATGTGCCCGGCTCGGCCGCACTTGTCTTGCTCATTCCGGTTCTGATTGTGCTGGTCTGGTTCGTGGGGACCTACAACGGCCTGGTGCGCCTGCGGGTGCGGTGTCGCGAGAGCTGGTCGGACGTGGACGCCGAGCTGCGCCGCCGTTACGACCTGGTCCCCAACTTGGTCGACACCGTCAAAGCCTACGCCACCCACGAACGAGAGACGCTGGAAGCCGTGGTCGCCGCCCGAACACAGGCGGTGGCGTCGACCGGGTCGCCGGCCAGTCAGGCCCGGGATGAGAACATGCTGGTCGGTGCGTTGCGACACCTGTTTGCGGTCTCGGAAAACTACCCCCAGCTCAAAGCCAGCGACAACTTCCTGCATCTGCAGAAGGAGTTGGCCAACACCGAAGACCGCATCCAGGCAGCCCGGCGGTTCTACAACGCCAACGTCCGGGAGATGAACACCAAGGTGGCGACGGTCCCGTCGAACCTGGTCGCCGGGATGTTCGGTTTCACGCGGGAGGATTTCTTCGAGGTCGAATCCGCCGCCGTGCGAGAGCCGCCGGCCGTCAGTCTGTCGCCGCCGCCGATCCCGGACGACGGAGCAGCGTAACCAGCGCCTCAAACGCCATCGCCGCCGCTAGTAGCAGCGTCGCGGCGTTGACCACCACCAGCGTCCACTTCTTGTAGGGCGGCATCTTCGCGGTGACCTCGGCGGCAACAAAAGTTACTTCGTTGACGATCATGGCCCAGGCAGTTATGACCAGCATGAACAGGCATGGCAGAAGTGTCAGCAGGTACCACGCTCCACCGCGCCGTCGCAGGTAGAGCGTCACCACCAATAGCGCCAGCGCTGCCAGCAGTTGGTTGACTGCGCCGAACATCGGCCACAGCGTCAGGGCGCCGGTGCCGGAAGCCCCGGTCACAAAGGCCAGCGCCGCGGCCGTGCCGACCGCGATGGCCGTCGCCCAGTAACGATTGGCCAGGAACGGAATCTTCAAGTTGGTGGCCAGTTCGCTGATCACGTGCCGCTGAATTCGGGTGGAGGTGTCCAGCGTCGTGCCGGCGAAGCTTGCCACAAACACGCCCATCAGCACCATGGCCACGCCCGTCGGAATGCCGAAGCTACCCAGCATGTTGGCCGAGCCGATCATGAAGGCCTCGAGCTTCTCTTCCAGGCCCGCGTGGCCGAGCCATTCGGCGTAGTGAGCGTTCCAGGCGGCGGCGCCGGTTAGGGTTTGCCCGTCGTGGGTGTACCCCAGACCCAGCCCGGCCGAGACCGCCACGATCACCAACACCGCCAGCGCGCCTTCCAGTAGCATCGACCCGTAGCCGACGAACTGGGCGTCCGTCTCACATTTGAGTTGTTTGACCGACGTGCCGGAGGCCACCAGGCAGTGAAAGCCCGAAATCGCCCCGCAGGCGATGGTCACAAACAGGAACGGCCAAATCGGCGGCGCCCCCGGCGGGGCGGCGCGAAACGCCGGCGCCACCACCGGCAGGCCGTCCCCGGTGACGGTCGCCGCGACCACACCGGTGACCAGCAGGCCCATCGCGATGAACAGTTGCCATGCGTTGATGTAATCTCGCGGCTGCAGCAGCACCGTTACCGGCAGCGTGGAGGCCACGAACACGTAGCCCAGCAGGATCAGCACCCACACGCCCATGCTCGGTAGGGAGAAACTCCCGATCACCAAGTCCGGCATGGCGACATCGCCGATGCGGCTTCCCAGGTAGATCGTGCCGTACATCACCGCTACCGCCACGGCCGTGGCCAGCACCAGGTTGGCCCGCCAGCGGTAGACGGCCAGACCCAGGAGCAGTGCGATGGGGATTTGGCACCAGATGGGGATGACGGACGTCTTGGCAATGTCGAATACCGCCGCGACCACGACGCCGAAGATGGCGATCACGATCAGCAGCGCCAGGAAGACGATCAGGAAGAAGATGATTCGCACGCGGCGGTTGACGTAACGGGCGGCGATCTCCGCAACGGACTTGCCTTCGTTGCGGAGCGAGACCACCAACGCCCCGAGGTCGTGGACCGCACCCATCACGATCGAGCCGACAAACACCCAGATCAGGGCCGGCACCCACCCCCAGATGATGCCGATGGCCGGGCCCACGATGGGCCCCGTTCCGGCGATGGAGGTGTAATGGTGGCCAAACAGTACGCTCTTGTGTGTGGGGACGAAGTCCACGCCGTCCTGGAACGCCATGGACGGCACCGGTGCGTCGCGGCGCAGACCGAACACCTTACGGGCCAGGAACCGCCCGTAGGTGTGATAGACCACGATATAGCCGACAAACGTGACCACTACGATCCACAGAGCGCTCATGCGTTAGACCTCCATCAGGTCGGTCGGTTTGTAGCGGCCGGCGACGCGGACGGGCAGTCGCCGGCTGACGATCTTGCGAAAGGTGCGGACGGCCAAGTCCGGGGTGTTGTTGTCTTCGGAAAGGTGTCCCAGGCACGCCCATTTGAGCTTGTGGCCGGCCTGGCGGACCAGCTCGGCCGACTGGCGGTTGGAGATGTGCCCGCCGTCGCCGGCGATGCGGCGCTTGAGAAACACCGGGTACGGGCCCGTGGCCAGCATATGCTCGTCGTAATTGCTTTCGATGATCACGGCGTCGAGGGAGGCGATGGTCTCTGCCAGCGCGTCAAAGACGTGCCCCAGGTCGGTCAGGATGCCCAGCCGCCGACGCCCGTCATCGAATACGAAGGAGACCGGCTCGGCCCCGTCGTGCGGGGTGCGGATGGCCTCGACCCGCAAATCGCCGAACTGCATCGCGCCGCCGCCGCGGAACACCTGCGGGTCGGCCGTTCGGCCCAGCCCGATGCGCTCCCGGGCCCGTCGCATCGTGCCGGCAGTGGCGTGGATATCGAGGCCGAACAGGCGGTGGTAGATGCCGGCACAGCCGGCGTGGTCCCGATGGTCGTGGGTCAGCAATAGCGCGTGGGCGTCGGTGGGGTCGGCGCCGAGGTCGGCCAGTCGCAGGCGGGCCTGTTTGCCGCTGATGCCGGCGTCGATCAGCAAACGCACGCCCCCGCCCTCGACGTAGTAGCAGTTACCGTTGCTGCCGGATTGGAGGCTCGCCACACGCATCCGACCATTCTAGCAGATACGCCTAGCGGCTGTAGGTGCCGATCAACAGGGCCTCATCCAGAATGTGACCCTCCATCGCCTTGAGCAGATCGGCCTTGGTGGCCATCGGCGGCAGAGGCAGGATCGCGTTGAGGGCGTACAACTTGAAATGATAGTGGTGCACACCGCCGCCGGCGGGTGGTTTGGGCCCGCGGTAGCCGACGGTCCGCCAGGAATTCAGGCCTGGCATGGCCCCGACGGGAACCGGGACATTTGCGCGGCGGGGGATGGCTTCGGGCAGCCCGGTTGCGGTCGGGCCGAAGCCGTAGATGAGCCAGTGCACCCAGACCTGCCCGGGAGCGTCCGGATCGTCGCAGATCAGGGCGAGTTGTTGGGTCCCTTCGGGCAAGCCTGTCCACATCAGCGGGGGAGAGATGTCTTCGCCGTCGCCGGTGTATTTGGCCGGAATGGCCTGGCCGTTAGCGAAAGCCGTACTCGTCAAGACCATTCGGCCGGAGGGGGCGGTCTGCTGGGCCGAGCCCGACTGACAGCCCACTGCGGTCAGTATCACAACAGACCCCAGAGCGAAGATGGCAAGTGTGCGTTCCATGGCCACGCTCCTTGTTGGTGAAGTGCTACCCTAAATCTACCGCCGGTCGGGCTTGGTGTCCATGGGCCTGGCCTCAAAAGCGGCTTGTATGTAAGTGGGGCGTCTCTATGATGGTGGCCCCCAATGATGACGGACGCCTTGAACAATCCTAGCCCGTGGGACCAAAACCGCCCGCCTCGCCGCATTGTGATGATCTCGGTACTGGTGGTGGCGGCGGTCTGGGCCGGCCTGTACCTGCCCGGGCTCGGCGTGATCGAGCTGAAGGGGGAGGAGTCCACCCGCATCTGGCCGGCTATGCACATGCTCGACCATGGCCAATGGGCCTTGCCGCACATCGCCGATGCGCCTTACTTCAATAAGCCGCCGCTGATCAACTGGTGCATTGCGGCGTCGTTCGCGATTACGGGCGAACGCACCGAGGCGACGGCCCGGGTGGTGGGGTCGTTGTTCGTGCTGATCTTCGCGCTTCATGTACTGCTGACGCGCTGCGCGTGGCTGACGGCCAAGGGGCGGTTCATCACGGCGATGGTGTTCATGACGTGCATCAGCATCATCGAAAAAGGGCGCCTCGCCGAGATTGAGGGCCCCTACGTGTGCCTGACCGGCATGGCGGTGCTGTGGTGGCTGAGCGGCTGGAGTCGAAACCGGGCCGGCTGGTCGATGTGGCTGGGCGCGGGCGTGCTGCTGGGTTTGGGCATGATCACCAAACCTCCGATGCACCTGGTGGTGTTCTATGTCACGGTGATCTCCGTTCTGGCCTATGAACGGCGCCTCAAGGACCTGCTCAGCCTCCGTCATCTGGCGTGCGTGCTGCTGATGGTGGGCATTACCGGCGGGTGGGTGGCGATGGCGTTCGAGCAGGCCACCGCCGCCGAGCGCGAGCTGATGACGTCGACCTGGTTCTCCGAGACCGCCAAGCGCGCCAGCCGGCCGAAGCAGGGGTCCTTCGCGCTGCTGTGGTTGCGGAACTCCTTCGGCAGCGGCGGACGACTGCTAATCTACTTCCTGCCGTGGACCATCTTCCTGATCGCCCTGTGGAAACGCAGCATCATGGAGCGGATTCGCAGTACCGATCATTGGCGGACATTCAAGGGCGCCCGATTGGCGCTGTTGGTGGCGACCGTGGCCATGGTGAGCCTGATTCCGGGGGCTCGGGCGCGGTATGCGATTCCGGTGTTCCCGCTGGCGGCGCTCCTGGTGGGCTGGACGCTCAGCCAATACCGCCTGAAATGGTACGAAGACCTGCTGTGGCGGCACGTGCTGATGACGTTGCTGATCGCCGCCACGGCCGTAGCCGCCGCCGCGACGATCGTGATGGAGTGCTGGCTCTGGGGGAGCGTGCTAACGGCCTTCAGTTTGGCGGCCACACTGGCGGCCGGGCCAAAGCTCTATACCTTCCAGGGCACGATGCGTCAGTCCGTGGTCCAGGCGGTGCTGATGATTATCGTCGTCGGTCACCTGGCCGTGTTCGGCCCGAAACTGACACCCTCTTTCGAACGCCGTCGCCCGGCGGCGGCCCAGGTGGACCAGACCGTGCCGCCCGGCAAACCCATCTACTTCAAACGCGGCGAGCACCCCTCCTTCTTGTTCTATGTGGCCCATGAGATCCACTATGTCGATCTGGGCACGCTGCCCGAACATGGGGCGGAGTACCTGATCGTCTCGGGGGTCGTGCAGGAGGAGATGCGCAGGGCCGGACAGTTCAAGGCCCTCAGGCCGCGAATGCTCGCCAGCCTCAAGAAGTCCTCCAGCCGCGACTACCGGTTGCTGGAGCTGATCCCCCGGCAGAAGCGGAACTAGCGAATCGCTTCGGCGTGAACGGCGGCGGGGTCTTTCCGGACGACCTCGGCCCCTTCGGGAGCCAGATATGGCAGGGGGTCCGGGGCGCCTTCCATGAGGCCCCGCTCAACCAGTCGCCGGACGATTTCGGCCATGTTGGCGTTGAGCCAGTCGGGCAGAATCTGGTGCTTTCGGGCTTTCCAGCCGTACCGGCGAAGCTCGCCGTAGGCGTCCGGTCCGGACGCGCCCAGGAACAGCATCTGGTACATGGCCGTCATGCCACCGGTGCGGTGTCGGCCGGCCCCGCATTGGATCAGCACCACCTTGCCGCTTCGCCGGGCCTCAACCACAGCGGCCAGCGCGGCGGCGTACCGGTCCAGAGCGGCCGATAGGTCCGTGTTGCCGGGGATGCCGTTGCCCTTCATGGGGAAGCGTTCGAGTTCAATGCCGAGCTCGTCGCAGGTCTTGATTTCGGCCCGTTGGAACTTATCATCCGGATCGAGGCCTTCCATGTTGACGACCACCTGAACGCCCTTGGACTTCAGCACCTTCCGCGTCAGGTGGGGGTAGATCTTGTTGCAACGGTAGACGTGGCCGGCTTCGACCGCGCCCCATTGCTTCGGCCAGAACAGATCGTACCAGTTGTTCATGAACGCGAAGTAGCCGACCACGATCAACACGATCAGCGTGATCGAACCCCACAGGCGGAAGGGCACGCGCTTGGTCGTGAAGATGACGGGGATGTCGAGCTTGCCGGCCATGGCCACTCCTTGTATGTGGGGCCCGTTCGCGTCAGACTTATGTCGCTTGAGCGGGCAGAGAAGATATCGCCCGCCGGATGAAACTAAAAGCCGAAAATGGCCGGCGGTCGAACCGTCGGCTGTGGCGGGAGATTGTGACGATGGGTGAAACAACCAAGAAGCAGCGTTCGATCGGGGCCGCGTTTCGCCGGAACCTGGTAGCTGGCATCCTGACGGCGATCCCAATCGCGGTGACGGTCTTCATCGTGAGGTTCGTCGCCGGCATCCTGGCGGGTGTAGGCCTGCCGCTAGTGGCCTGGCTGGAAAAGGCCTGTCGCGGGCGCGTGGACTGGCTGGCCAATATGCTGGATGACGTCCCCGAGAACGAATATGTTCGAACCATCGTGGCCGTGGTGTTGGTGGTGGCGGTGCTGGTGCTGTTGGGATGGATCGCCACGAAAGTCATCGGTCGATGGGCGATCATGCTGTTTGACTGGGTGATGGATCGCATTCCCCTGGTCAAGACCATCTACGGTTCGACCAAGAAGCTCCTGGCCACCTTCCAGAAGCAATCGGGCGACGTTCAGAATGTGGTGCTGATCGATTTTCCCTCCCCGGAAATGAAGACGGTCGGCCTGGTGACGCGCACTTTTGACGACGCCACCACCGGCCGAAAGCTGGCGGCCGTCTATGTGCCCACCACCCCCAACCCCACCAGCGGCTATCTGGAGATCGTGCCCGTCGAGAATATTACCGAGACCGATTGGACCGTCGATGAGGCGATGACCTTCATCGTGTCCGGCGGTGCCGTTGCCCCCGAGCGGATGGCCTACGACAAACCGGCCGAAGCGCCATGAGCGGCGCCGCCACATTGCGTGACATGATTCGCCAGTGCACGCTCTGTCCGCGTCGGTGTGGTGTGGACCGTGGGGCCGGCGAAATTGGCGCCTGTCGGATTGGGGCTGAGGCGCTGGTGGCGTCGGTGGGGGCGCATTTCGGGGAAGAGCCCGTCCTGGTTGGTCCTGGCGGCAGCGGGACGATCTTCTTCGTCGGCTGCAACCTCGACTGTGTATTCTGCCAGAACCATGACATCAGCCACGGCGACCGTGGTCGCGCAACCACGCCGGCCGAACTGGCGCAGTTGATGCTGGGTCTGCAGCGTGATGGCTGCGTGAACGTCAACGTCGTGACGCCCACGCACGTGGCCCACGCCGTATCCGAGGCGGTCGAGATTGCTCGGGACGCGGGGTTGACCGTGCCGATCGTCTACAACTGCGGCGGCTACGAGTCCGTCGAAACGCTCCGTTGCCTGGACGGCCTGATCGACATCTACATGCCCGACTTCAAATGGGCCGACGCCGATGCGGGCCGGGCCTACTCGGGTGTGCCGGAGTACCCGCAGGTGGCTGGAGCGGCCCTGGCCGAGATGTTCCGCCAGGTCGGGCCGCTTGCGACCGATGAGCGCAATGTCGCCGTCCGTGGCGTATTGGTCCGCCATCTAGTCATGCCCAATGACCTGGCCCACAGCCGAGCCGTGATCGACACCGTCGCCCGCGTGGCCCCCGGCTGCGTCATCAACGTCATGGGCCAATACCGCCCGTGCTTCTACGCCGACCAGTTCCCCGAGCTCATGGGCGCCGTCGATCCGACCGAGTTGGCTGATCTACGAACCTACGCCGCGTCAGTCGGCTTGCGCTGTGTTCACTGAGAGAAAAGGGCCCGGGCCCCTTTCTCTTCCCGGGTCACAGCCCTATCATGTTCGGCCAACTCAGCGTTCGAAAAGGATTCATGAATGAACGATATCGCCATGCCGCAGACTCCGTCATCGCTTGCGTTGTGGATTCGAGCGGTTCGGCCGTTTTCGTTTACGGCGTCAGCCATGCCCGTGGTGGTGGGCGCGGCGCTGGCGCTGGCCGGTGGCGGCGAGATTGCCTGGCCGCTATTGCCGTTGGTATTGGTCGGGGCCGTCGGGCTGCAGGCGGCCACGAACTTGCTTAGTGACGTTGCCGATTTTGATCGCGGCGTGGACCGTCCGGGTACCCACGGCGGCAGCGGCGTGTTGGTGGAGGGGCTGATGACGGTTCGCCAGGTGTTTTGGGGAGGCATGGCGGCGCTGACATTGGGGTCGCTGATCGGGCTGGCGCTGGTCTATCTGTGCGGCCTGGAGGTGTTGTGGTTCGGCCTGGCGGGCGTGGCGGGGGCGTTCTTCTACGGCAGCAAGCGGCTCGGCTACAAGTACCTCGCTCTGGGCGATGCGGCGGTGTTCATCCTGATGGGCCCGCTGATCGTCTGCGGCGCTCATTTCGTTCTGACCGGGCGCCTGGCGTGGTTGCCCCTGATGGTGTCGCTGCCGGTGGGGTGCTTGGTCACCGCGATCCTGCACGCCAACAACACCCGCGATATTCGCGACGACCTGGCCGCCCGATCCCGTACGCTGGCCAACCTGCTGGGCTTGACCGGGGCGAAGGTCGAGTACGTCCTGCTGGTGGCGGGCGCTTATGGCGTGGTTGTGGGCCTGGTCGTGGCGGGGGCGGTTCCGGTGTGGTGTTTGCTGACGGCCCTGAGCCTGCCCCTGGCGATCAAGAACGTTCGCAAGATCATTCGCGCGCAAGCGGACAATTCGGCCTCCATCGCCACGTTGGATGTTGAGACCGCCCAACTGCACCTGACGTTCTGCGTGCTGCTGGCGGCGGGTCTGGCCATCGGAGCGCTGACGTGAAGCCGGTTGTCGTCGCGTTGGTGATTGCTTGCGGGCTGTGGCTGATCCTGTTCTCGCCATGGACGCAGGGGATGGCGCCGTTCTGGCCAGCCATGGTCGCGGCCACGGGGCTGCTGGCGGCCCTGGCGTTGTGGCTGCAACGCCGGCAACTGCGGACGTTGTTCCGCTTTCGGTGGATCTACGTGCCGGTGGGCATTGCGTCCGCAACTGCGCTCTACGGCGTGTTTTGGCTGGGACGTATGGCCGCGTTCGAGCTATTCGACTTCGCCCAGGCCGATATCCGCGGTGTCTACGACCTTCGAGCGGGCGTACCTGCGTGGTTAATCGCGGCGCTGTTGGTCTGCTGGATCGGCCCGGCCGAGGAGATATTCTGGCGGGGGCTGGTTCAGAAACGTCTGGCGGACGCGATCGGGCCCTGGCCTGGCTACCTGGTCGGCGCCGCCGTTTACGCGGGGGTGCACGCGTGGTCGGGTAATTTCATGCTCATCGTCGCCGCGGGTGTCTGCGGGGTCTTCTGGGGGTGGCTGTTCAAGCAGACCAATCGCCTGTGGCCGGTGATGATCTCCCACGCAGCGTGGGACGTGGCGGTCTTCATCCTGTGGCCGTTGGCCTGAGGATGGGGGATTACGCTTCCCACGCTACCCCTGTTGCGGGTATGATACTCAGCTTGTGTCGGCCATGGGGCCGGCCGTGTTCTGGACTTGTGATGCCCACGTGGGTCTTGTGGAACTCGTGGCTCACCATGCAGTAGGAGCGTTCCATGCGGATCTATGTAGGTAACTTGAACTTTGACACGAATTCCGACGCCCTCCAGGCCGAGTTCTCTCGGTTTGGGTCCGTCGACGAAGTCTTCATGCCGTCTGATCGGGAAACGGGCCGCCCGCGCGGCTTCGCGTTCGTGACCATGTCGAGCGATGAAGACGGCAAGGCCGCTATCGAGGGCCTCAACGGCGTCGAACTGGACGGCCGGACCCTCAAGGTCAACGAAGCCCAGCCCCGTGAAGATCGCGGTGGCGGTGGCCGGCGTGGCGGCGGCGGTGGTGGCGGCGGTGGCCGGCGCGATCGCTGGTAAACCCAGCCCCATTTGCACCTGAAACTGATAGAAGCGCCGCGGCGGCTTACGGGCCTCCCGGCGCTTCTGTTGTTTCTGCTTGGGCCGCTAGGCCGACGCCTGCTTGGCGGCCTGGACCATCTCGGTCAGGCGTTGCCCGGCTTCGTAGGCGCCCTGGAGGAAGGCTTGCTCATCGTCATCTTCACCGCGGCCGGATTCCATGCTGATGCACTTGTCATAAGCCGACGTCGCCAGAATGCGCGTCAGGCGCTCCCAATCCACCGTGCCGGTAAACGGTAGCCAGTGCATGTCGGCGGCGCCGTCGTTGTCGTGCAGGTGGATCGACAACAGCCGGTCTTTGTGCGTCTCCAGCGAGTCCAGGTCCATAAAGCCCAGGTTGCCGTGGCCGGAATCGTAGCAGAGGCCCACGTACTCCGGTTCGTACTGATCGAACACGCTCTGGACGGCCGGCAGCTTGCCGTTTTCGATCGCGATGCGAACGCCGCGTTCCATGGCGAATGTCCGGAGCTCGTCCAGGCTGCGCTTAAGCGGCTCCCAGTCCGGCTCGAACCGGATGTGCATGATGACCACGTCGCTACCGAGGCGGCTGGCCATGGCGATGCGGTTGCGGACCAACTCCACGCCGGCTTGCCGTTGATACTCGACCTCACTTGTCCAGTCCTTCTCGGCCCCGCTGGATCCGTGCAGGTCCAGCAGCTTCAGGCCGAACTCACTCAGCCAGCCTTCGATGGCCGCCAGTTCCGGCTCGGTGTAGATGAAGTCCGTGTGCCAGTGGTGGCACCAATGGACGTGGGTGAAACCGGCCTCGGCGATGTGCTTGAGGTAAGGCGACGGATCGCCCGCGCCGGTGGTGTAGTCGCTCGTGATCGATAGGTTCATCAGGATTTCGCCGCAGGGCGTTGCCCTATCCCAGCTCAGGGAACTCTTGAACCGTAGCCGACCCGAGGCCCCGGGCGGCCGCGTAGTAAGCCTTCCGGGCCTTGATGACCTTGGCCGCTTTACTGACTGCGATGGCGTAGCAGACCAGCAAGGCTGCGCAGACCAGCAATAAGGCGCCGGCGAAAATGGTGTCGCCGAGCGCTTCGGCTGAGTCCTGTCCGGCGCCCTCGCTGCCGGTCATCAGGACGATCTGCCAAGCGGCTACGCCCAGCCCGAATACGGCAAGGACCACCTTGAGCCAGCCGAAGATCACGCCCGAGGCTTCTTTGCACAGCAGCAAGACGCCCGCAAGGATGCCGAACGCGCCGATGCTGATGTTGGCCGTCAACTCAAAGGGAACGGTCGGATAGAGCGGGTTGCCAGGCTCGATAGCCTGGGGGGCGACGATCCCGAGCAGCCCAAGAATAATGCGAATGCCCGATAAGGACAGGTCTATGATCACAAACGTCATGACATACCCGCTCAGCTTGGGCGACCTTGGGCGTTGAGGCGTAACGGGAAGCGGCTCGGAGGGGGTTACTTGCATTTCCATGGCGAGATTCCTTTTGGTCCCACAAATAGTGAGAAGCGAGGCCCTTTCTATACCGACTTCCGGGTGGATGTAAAGCCATCGCCTCCACTTTGCCGCAGGCGATTCGCTAGAGCAATCCCAACTGGGTGGCCGCCACAAAGCCCATCAGCGCCACCGCCGGCAGGATGACGATCACCGCGATCACCTTGGCCACAACCGGCGCCCGCCGCATCAGCAGCACCCGTAAGCACATCAGCGCCGCGATCAGCGCGAACACAACACCCACAGCCCAGGCGAACGGAATCGTCATCGTCGAAAACAGCACCCCCAACAACACCAGAATCATGCCAACCAACGCGTGATGCGGCGCGAACCTGGCGGGGTCCTTCTTCATAGGCCAATCCCATCCCAAGACATGTCCCACTACCCCCTAATGTCGGCCTAGCGTCAATCGAAGTCAACCCGCCAATCGCAGCGGAACAGCCGCAACCGCTCCGGCCGGCCTACTTCTTCTTGAGCTTAGGCCCCATCATCTTGGCAGCGGCGTATTGCTTGCTCTTAAGCTGCCGGACCTCCCGCATCAGCCGATCCACCTGCACCAGCACCATCAGCGGAACCGCCGTCATGCCGACCGCAATGCCGATGACGATCGCGATGATCAGCGCATTGCCGTCGGGGTATTGCGCCGCCAGTTGCTCAGCGGCGACCCCCGCGACGATCGCCCCCGCCACCGGCGTCAGAATAGCCAAAACAATCGCCACCTTCCGCACGATGAACCAGGAGATCAGAATCGTCAGCCCCCCGGCTACTAGGGCCACCATCCCATACAACAAACTCAAGCTCCCCGAGCCGTCAGGCATGGTCGTAGACATGGACATCAACATACCCAACCACCTTTCGCCGCAACAGAGATGAGGGCAGATTAACACAGGTGGGAACGAGCCCAAAGGGCTCATATTCGTCAGCCCAGGGCAAGGAGCCGTCGCTACCTTGAGTGTTGGTCTGACCTCACGGTACAACGTATTCGGCTGTAACGATTCCGGTCGTGGGGTCCAGTTCGTAGGCTTCCCAATGCGTGGGCTTGTCGACATGCTCGACGGACCAGCGGTTTGGCCCTTCCGCTTTGCACTTCGCCAATTCGGCACGGAAGGGCTCTATCGAATCGGGAGGCAGTGTGAAGCTTGCCTCCAAGTACCAGTCCATCCATGCAACGTAGCGCAGTCGGATGTCAGTTACGTTCGGGGGAATCGGGAGCGTCAAGACCTCCTGGATGAACGCGATCCGTTCGGCGTCGGTGTCGAAATCCGTTTCGTCGATATCGGTCCCCCATTCAATGTTGGCGATGCAGTAGACGAAGAGGCCTGCCGCGACAGCTAGCGCACCTAACGCCACCAGGATCAGTGCTAGTACCAGCTTCTTTCTATTCTTCTGCATTCGGCTTCTCGCAAGAACTGGGCCACACTCCTTACAGCTTTCTATCCAGCCGCCGGTATTGGATGGCTTCGGCGAGGTGGTGGGGGTGGATGGCTTCTGTGGCTTCTAGGTCGGCGATGGTTCTGGCGATTCTTAGGACTTTGTCGTGAGCGCGGGCGGATAGGCCTAGTTCTAGCATGGCCTGCTTTAGTAATGCTTCGCATGCGTCGTCCAGGGGGCAGTGGGTCCGTAGCTCTTTCGACGACATGGTCGCGTTGGTGGTGGTTGAGTGCGGAGTGCGGAGCTCGGAATGCGGAGTGGGGGAGCCGTTGGCGAAGCGGTCGCGTTGGATTTGGCGGGCGGCGCTAACTTGGGTGCGGATTTGTTGGCTGGATAGGCCGTTGGGTTCTCCGCGGAGTTCCCGCCAGGGGACGGGGGGGACTTCTACGTGGATGTCGATGCGGTCGATGAGTGGGCCGGAGACTCTTCCCAGGTAACGCTCGATGGCGTTGGGGGTGCATTTGCAGGGGCGTTTGGGGTCGGTGAAGTAACCGCACGGGCAGGGGTTCATGGCCGCGACGAGCATGATCGAGGCCGGGAACTTCAGCGTGCTGTGCACGCGGGGGATGGTGACGCACCGATCCTCCAACGGCTGACGGATCATCTCCAGCGTCGGCCGTGCGAACTCGGGGAACTCATCGAGGAACAATACGCCGTGATGGGCGAGCGAGACCTCGCCCGGCTGGGGGATGGCCCCGCCGCCGATCAGGGCGGCTGACGAGCTGGAGTGGTGGGGGGTTCGGACGGGCCGTGTGGCCATCAGCGATTCGCCGGGCGTAAGCAGGCCGCGCGAGGAGTAGATGCGGGTGGTCTCCAGCGATTCATCCAACGAGAGCGGCGGCAGGACGGTGGGGATTCGCTTGGCCAGCATGGTCTTGCCGGACCCCGGAGGGCCGATCATGAGAATGTTGTGATGGCCGGCGGCGGCCACCATCAGCGCCCGCTTGGCCGATTCCTGGCCGCGAACGTCGGCGAAGTCCTCGTCGTATTGGCTGGCGATGGCGAAGATGTCGTCCAGGTCGAGGTCGACCGGTTCGATCAGCAATTCATCGGTCAGGAAGCCGACGGCCTGGGCGAGATGGCTGACGGCGATCACGTCGAGCCCGTCGACCACGGCCGCCTCGGCGGCGTTCTCGGTGGGCACGATCACACCCCGGCGCCCTTCAGCGGCGGCCATCATGGCCGTCGCCAATACTCCCTTGGCCGGGCGGACGCGGGCGTCGAGGGCGAGTTCGCCGATCAGCACGTAGTCGGTGAGCTTTTCGGAGGCGAACAGCCCGCCGGCCACGCAGACGGCGATGGCGATGGGCAGGTCGAACGCGGCGGAGTCCTTCTTCACGTCGGCCGGCGCGAGGTTGATGGTCACCTTGGGCCCGGGCCAGCGGTAACCGCTATTGCGAAGCGCCGCCTGGATGCGGCTGACCGATTCCTTGACGGCCGCTTCGGCCAGGCCGACCAACTTGATCTCTCCCATGCCGCCGATAGCGACGTCGGCTTCGACCTCACAGGCGACCGCGTCAATGCCCTGCAGAATGCTGCTATGAACGCGCGAAATCACTGATCGACCTCCGCCTCGACCCCAAGGCACATGTGTCTACACCGGCGAGACGCTGATCATACGGGGCGCGGCCAGGTCAATGCAAGCGGCGCGACCTAGTACCAAGCGAAGCCGTCGGGAAACAGGCTGACCATGACGTTCTTGATGCGGGTCAGCGCCAGGACGCCTTCTTTGCCCAGCTCGAAGCCCACGCCGGACGATCCGCAGGTGGGGTACGGGGCGCTGGGGAACACGAAGTTGTGCAGGTTGAACCACACCGTGCCCGTCTTCATCCGCGGGACGATGGTGTGGGCCAGCCGCAGGTCGTTGGTCCAGACGCTCGAGGCGAGGCCGTACTCGGTGTCGTTGCACAACGCCACCATCTCGTCGACGCTGGAGGCCTTCGTCACCGTCACCACCGGGCCGAAGATTTCTTCCTTCCAGATTCGCATCTGGGGGCTTACGTCGGTGAAGACAGTCGGGGCCATGTAGTTGCCTTTGGCCATCTCGCCGTCGGTCAGACGCTCGCCGCCGCAAGCGAGCGTGGCGCCTTCGGCCTTGCCGGCTTCGACGTAATCGAGCACGGTCTGGAGATGGTCGGGGTGGACCAACGGCCCGAGGCGGGTGTCCTCAGCCGTCGGCACGCCGACGGGGATGGCCTGGGCGCCGGCGACGAACTTGTCGACGAACTCGTCGTAGACGTCTTCATGCACAATCAGCCGCGTCAGGGCGCAGCAGCATTCGCCCTGGTTGAGGAACACGCCGAACAGCGTGCCGGCGACTGTTTCGTCCATGGCGCAGTCGGGCATGACCAGCCCGGCGCCTTTGCCGCCCAGTTCCAGCGTGCAACCCTTCAGCCCGGTGTTGCACTGGCCGTACAGGCCCATGCCGACTTCCGTCGAGCCGGTGAAGGATATCTCTTCGAGGTCGGGGTTTTCGGTGAAGACCTTGCCGACCGTCGCCCCGGCGCCGGGGACGATGTTCAGCACGCCGGCGGGCAGGCCGGCCTCGTTGGCGAGTTCGCCGAATAGGATCGTGCTCAGCGGCGCCCAGGAGGCGGGCTTCAGGACCATGGTGTTGCCCGCGGCCAGGGCCGAGCCGATCTTGCGGGCGGCGATCAGGAACGGGAAGTTCCACGGGGTGATAGCCCCGACCACGCCCAGCGGCTCGCGGAGGGTGTAGTCGAAGACCTCGTTGTAGGGGCTGGCCTTGACGCCGCCGAGGACCTCCACGCAGATGTCGGCGAAGTAGTGGAGCGTGGCGCCGGCGCTGGCGACGTCGATGTTGGCGCTTTCGAAGATGGGCTTACCGACGTCGTCGGTTTCGACAGCCGCCAGGAAGTCGGCATTGTTCTCGACGGCCTCGGCCAGCTTGTGCAGGAACGCGCTCCGCTCGAACGGGGTGGTCTTACTCCAGACCGCGTCAAAGGTCTGCTTGGAGTTATCGATCGCGCGGTTCAAGTCGGCTTCGGAGGCCGACTGGACGGCCGTGATGGATGCATTCGTGGCGGGGTTGGTCACCTCGAACGTCTTGCCATCGGATGAATCGCACCAGGCGCCGCCGATGAAGAGTTGGTTTCGGATATCCATGTTGCTACTCCTTTTTCACGGGGTTGGTCAGCGCCCCGATGCCGTCGATGTCGACGGTAACGGTGTCGCCGTCGCGCAGGAACGGCGGCGGGTCCATCGCAAAGGCGATGCCCGACGGCGTGCCGGTCATGATGATGCTGCCCGGGTACAGCGTCATGCACTGGGAGACGTAGCTGACCAGTTCCATGCAGGGGAAGATCAGGTCGGAGGTGGTGGAGTTCTGGCGCTCTTGGCCGTTGACGGATAGCTTGATGCCGACGTTGTCGGCGTCGAGCTCGGTTTCGATCCACGGGCCGAGCGGGGCGAAGGTGTCGAAGCTCTTGCCGCGAGCCCATTGCTTGTCCTGCTTGAGCTGGCAGTCGCGGGCGCTGACGTCGTTGCCGCAGGTGTAGCCCAGGACGTAGCCCGGGGCGTCGGCCACGGAGACGCTCTTGGCCTCTTTGCCGATGACGATCACGAGTTCGCACTCGTAGTCGACCTCGTCGGGCGCCATCTTAGGCAGCAGGATGGGCTCGCCCGGCCCGACCACGCAGTTGGGCGTCTTGATGAAGATCAGCGGGCGTTCGGGAATGGCCATGCCGGATTCTTCGGCGTGGGCCCGATAGTTCAGGCCGATCGCCACGAGCTGGCGCGGCTGAACGGGGGCCAGGAGCTTAACGTCGGCCAGGGCCACGGTCTTATCCGTGACGGTGAATTCGCCGAAGATGCAGCCGTCGATCAGTCGGCAGGTGTCGCCGTCGACCTGGGCGTAGGCTACGTGGCCGTTAGCGTCGATTTTCGCGAGCTTCATGGGGAACTCCTACTTGAGTACGTCGGGGTTGATGAGCGATTTGGGCTTTTCGCCACGGAGCACGCGGGCGACTTCCTCGGCCGCCATTCGCTGCAACTTGTCGAGGGCGTCGGCCGAATACCACGCGCTGTGCGGGGTGAGGATGGCGTTGTCGAACCCCTTGAGCGGATGGTCTGCTTTGACGACGGCGTCTTCATCGTCGAGCAGGTCGAGGCCGACCCCGGCGATCTTGTCGTTTTCGAGGCCCCAGACGATCGCGTCGGTATCGATAACGTCGCCGCGGGCGCAGTTGATGATGAAGGGCTGCTTAGCCATCTTCTCAATGGCGGCCCGGTCGATCAGGTGGTAGGTCTCGGCGCTGGAGGGGCACTGCACGAAGATTGCGTCGGATTCGGCGAACAGTTCATCCAGCGACACGCGGCGGCAGCCGTCCACGTCGCCGTCGCCGAACGGGTCGGCGAAGATGATGTCCGGTCCGAACGCTTTGAGGCGGGCGGCGATGGCCCGGCCGATGCGGCCGAAGCCGATCACGCCGCAGGTCATGTTGGTGATGCCCTTCATGGGTTTGAGGTAGGCCAATGACCATTCGCCGCCCTTGACCTTGCGATCGGAAAAGGGAATCTTCCGGGCCAGCGACAGGAAGTGGGCCAGGGCGTGGTCGGAGACTTCGTCGATGCAGTAGTCGGGCACGTTGGCGACCATGATGCCGCGGGCGGTCGCGGCGGCGACGTCGATGGTGTCGACGCCGATGCCGTATCGGACGATGACCTTCAGGTCCGGGGCGGCCGAGAAGATCGCGTCGTCCATGCCGGGCAGGTAGGTGTTGAGGATGGCGTTGACGCCGCCCAGATGCGGGACAAGTTCATCGGCGGACTTGGCCTGGTGGATGTCGAGTTCGGCGTCGACGGCCGAGAGGACTTCGGTTTCGGCGTCGAAGTGCTCAAAGACGTAATCGGTGATGAGGACTTTGAATGACGGCATCGATGCTCCTTTTGCGAGAGAAAGGGCGATGATACGGGGCGCGGATGGGGATTTCAACGGTGGGAGCGAGGCGGGGAACTACTGGTTGCGGTGGTCGCCGATGGATTTGCTGAGGACGGACTCGGCCAGGCCGCTGACGTAGAAGCACTCGGAACAGGCCTGCTCGACGGCCTCGCAGAAGTGATCGGCCTGGCGTTCGGTGACAATCAGCGGCGGCTGAACGCGGAGCACGTTGGGGTTGGATCGCGTGAATTGGGTGTAGATGCCGTGCTCGTGGAGCAGCGTGGCCATCACGTAGGTAACGGGGATCGTCTGGATCAGGTCGTCGAGGCCTCGGACCATAAACTCGGCGTTGGCAGCCAGGGCCATGCGTTCGAACTGATGGGCGATCGCCTTGGAGATAGGCTGGAACTCCAGACCAATCATGAGGCCCCGTCCGCGGACGGCCTGGAGGATGGTGGATTGCCGACACAGTTCGGTGAGGGTGGCCATGAGCTGCCGGCCGTGCTGGCGGGCGCTGTCGGCGAGCCCGTCGTTGCAGAGGACGTCCAGTGTGGCCAGGCCGGCCGCGCAGGCCAGACTGCCCCCGCTGAAGGTGGAGGTGTGCAGGGCGAAGCTGTCGAGCGTGCCGTAGGCTTTGGTCCATAGGTCGCGGCGGGCGAGCATGGCGCCGAGCGGGACGAGGCCGCCGCCGAGGCTCTTGGCCAGCGTCATGATGTCGGGCTCGACCCCGTCGTGGTTGACGGCGAACAGCTCGCCGGTTCGCCCGAGGCCGGTTTGGACTTCATCGACGATCAGCAACGTGCCGACGTCGTGGCAGAGCTTTCGTGCTTCGGCCAGGTATCCGGCCGGCGGGACGTTCATACCGCCTTCGCCCTGGATGGGCTCAACGATAAAGGCGGCGAATCGCCGTGTGCTCAGGGCGCGCTCGAGCGTTTCCAGGTCGCCAAAGGGCACGACCGCGGTATCGGCCAGCAGCGGCGAGAACGGCCTTTGGTAATGCGGGCTGGCGGTAACGGACAGGGCGCCGAACGTCTTGCCGTGGTAGCCGCCTTCACAACTGAGCAGGCCCGTTCGGCCAGTCGCGGCGCGGGCGAGCTTGAGAGCGGCTTCGACGGATTCGGCCCCGCTGTTGGTGAAGAACGCCAGTTCGAGGCTGCCGGGTGTGATGGAGATGAGCTTCTCAGCCAGGGCAGCCGTCAGGGGGTTGACGGCCGTCTGGGCGAAGCCGGGCGCTTTTTGGGTAAGCGCCGAGCTGACGGCTTCGACAACAGCCGGATGGTTGTGGCCGAGATTCATCGAGCCGTAGCCGGCGACGAAGTCGAGGAAGCGTCGGTCGGCGGCGTCGTAGAGGAACGCGCCTTCGGCGCGGACGAATGTCTTGACCAGCCCGGACTCACCGCCCAGGGCGGCCCAGACCGGGTTGACGTAGCGCTGGTAGCGTTGGCGGGCGCGCTGGGCCAGGGAGGGGATGTCGGGCAAGACGTTGGCAGGAGGGGCGCCGTCGGTTCCAGCGGGGATCTTGCGTTGGGGGCGGGCGCCGTGTTGGGTGACGATTTTGCGGAACCGCGTGAACTCGTTCTCGGCGATGGGCAGACCGAAACTGGTCAGCCGCGTGAAGTCGAATCCGTGCTTGTGGGCGAGCTGGCCGATCTCCTGGATGTGCTTGGGGTCCAGGTCGCGGCCGACGGAGTAGTTCTCCGGGCGGTTCTCCAGGGCCAGGATGATGGTCTCGCCCAGGCAAGAGGGCACGAGCCCGCCGTAGAACCCCAGCAGCATGGAATCGCCGATCATCTGCTGCGGCACGGTGGCCAGGCCCGCCGAGATCACCAGCACGTCCGGGCGCGGCTCGGGCTGCCAGACCACGTCGGAGGGGATCGCCACGTCGAGCACCACGCTGCCCGGCTGCAGCCACGCCTGGTCGATGCAGTCGCCCGAGGACGTGGCCGACAGGACCACGCGGGATTGCGACAGGGCCTCGGGGATATCCAGCAGGAGTTTGGCGCCGAGTTGTTCGGCCAGGCTCTGCGACCGGGCCGACAACCGCCGGGCCACCAGGTGAAGCTCGCGACACTTTCCGACCAGCGCGTGGGCCAGCGCCATGGCGATGCTGCCCGGGCAGCCCACCACGGTAACGATCTCGTCGGCCAGATCGATGCCGGCGTCCTCGCTAAGGCTGCGGAGATTCTCGAGCGTGGCGTAGGCGGTCAGGCAGTTCCCGGTGGTGATGGCGGTGGTGCCGCGGTTGGCCAGGTACACGCCCTGGCTGCCGACCACGCCCGTCATCGAGCCCAGTCCCACCAGTTCGGCGCCCCAGTCGGCGGCCTGGTCGACGGCCTTTTCCATGTAGCCGACGGCTTGCTGGGGGTTGTCGATGATCTCGGTGGCCTGCATGGGGACTTCATAGATGCGACCGGCGGCGCGGCAGCCGTTGTGGCTGACCAGTTCGGCCATCTCATCGACCACGCGTACGTCATCGCTGGCGGCGTCCTGAACGGTGCGGCCTTGCGTTTGGACGGTATTGTGCAGGTCGGCGTAGAAGTCGAACAGGTCGAGTTCCTGACGATCCTTGGCGAAGAAGCCCCCCGCCCCCAGATGCAGCAATAGCTTGGTGTAGGCGTTGAGGGGATGGATGAGAAACGCGAACTTCATGGGCGGACTCCCGCAGCCTCGACTAGAAGTAGGACTGCAGTTCGCCGCGGCGGCGGACATCGAGCGTGGAGCAGTGGAAGCCGCCGCCGAAGTAGTAGTAGTTCTGGTAGGGGCAGGGGACGGGCTCGAAGCCCCAGTCCCGAAGCATCTGCATGAGCGGCTCCTGGGCGGCCTCGACCATCACGCGCTTGGGGTCGAGCATCAGCACGTTCATGGTCAGCCAGGTGCTGCTCATATCGATGGTCATACCCGGGTTGACCACCGGCAGGGGGGCGTAGCGGAGCTCCCATTCGGCCAGCACGCTCGGCAGCCGATCGGTATCAACGTATTCGGGGTTAATCAACGCCTTGCCGGGCGCCAGCGGCACGAAGGTGGTATCGATGTGCATCGGCTGGCGTGACTTGGTTTCGATTGTGTGAATGCGATAGCCGTCGCCGAGATGACGGGCGAGCCACTTGATGCCGAGATCGTTGGTGACGTTGCTTCGCGTAACGAACAGGTCCCGTCCGCATCGGCAGAAATCGGCGGCGTCGAAGGTGACTTCCGTCTCGTTGATGGCGTACCGTTGGGGTTGGCTCTTGGCGGGGACCTCGTAATCGTCATTGTAGAAATCATCGGTCAACCGCGGCCGGGGGGCGGCCGACCACTTGGCGCCGGCGCGGAAGTATTCCATCAGCAACGACCGATACGCATTGACCTCGAAGTAGCGCGACCGCCAGGCCGGGGCGGTCTCGATGATCTCATCACCGATCACCAGCAGCAGGTCGCGCGGGTTGGCGATGTTGTAGCCGCCCTCGCAGTCCCAATCCGGCGTGGCGAACGGGCGGGCCTGGGGGATCAGGTCCGGCCGGCGGACGGTCACACCTTCGGCCTCGAGGATGTCAATGAAGGTGTCGAGCTCTTTCTGGGCGGCCGTCACGAACGGCGGCGGCGCCGGCTTGCCTGACAGCGCCTGCAGCACTTCCCAGGCGCGCTGGGGGACGGTGGACTTCAGCGTGACGTGCCAGGGGGGCATGGCGCTGCCGGCGACGCGCCCGACAATGACCTCTTCGAGCGGGTCCCATTCATTATGCGAGTTGACGAGCAGTTCGGCCGGCTGAGTGTCGAGCAAGGCGTCTGACATGGTCATCCCTGATATCTGATAGACTTGTCCGCCCGGGGCGCCCAGAGCGTTTCGGGATCATTGTAGATGCGGCCGCAAAGTCTGACAAAGGTGTTCTTGCCGATTCAGCCTTCACTTGCGCAGAAAATTCACCCGTGGTAATTGGTTTTCAGGTCGTCCCTGTAGGGCGCGCGTATAATCAATTGAGTTGCATATCTGACAACCGATTCGAGACGCACACTTCTAGAAGTCGCCGCAAGGATGTTCAGGCAAACATACGTAGCTCTTTGATTCGCCGAGGGTCCGTAAGGGTAAGTGAGGGCTCTGGACCTAAGGTTTGAGTCGCGACGGACAGGCCATCGCCTCCATAGGGCCTGTCTGTCGTTTTTTGCGCGCATTGGGTTTGCGGGTGCGATCCCATCGACGCAGTCGATGGGCTTGGAGGGTGGCGCTGACGGTGGGGTGGCGTTTTCGTCATGACACGTTCGGTTCGGATTGACAGGTGCCGGTCGCGGGGCTACCTTCCAGCGTTCGCGTGGGGCGTGTTTCTCGGCTTTTGGGCCGTGGGTGACGCGTCGCGCGGGCGATAGGACACTTGGCAACACAACACAAGAAATGGAAGGATCACCAGCCATGCCGCCTATTTCGGTACAACTGTACTCCGTTCGCGAAGAGACCGCCCAGGACATGCTGGGCACGCTGAAGAAGATTGCCGACATGGGCTATGCCGGTGTCGAGCCGGCCGGTTTCGGCGACATGTCGGCCGCTGATGTCCGCAAGGCGGTCGAAGACCTCGGCATGCAGGTCAGCAGTTCGCACGGCCCGGACGTGATGAGCGATTTCGACGGCGCCGTTCAGTCGGCCAAGGATTTAGGGCTGGACATGGTCAGCCACATGGGCTTCGGCGGCGGCACGACGCTGGACGAGCTCACCGCGGCCGCGGCTGACATCAACGCGGTGTGCGAGAAGCTCGACGCGCTGGGCATGAGCATGTTCATGCACAACCACAACGGCGAGTTCGAGGCGATGTTCGACGGCAAATGCCTGTTCGACACGCTATTCGAGATGTGCCCCAAGCTGCAGACCGAAACCGACATCTATTGGGTGCAGGTCGGCGGGGCCGATCCGGTGGACGTGATCAGCCGCTACAGGTCGCGCATGCCGCTGATGCACGTCAAGGACGGCCCGATTTCACCGGCCAGCCCCATGACCGCCGTCGGGCAGGGCAAGGTCGACATCGCCGGCTGCCTCAAGGCGGCTGAAGGCGGCGCCCTGAAGTGGGCGGTGGTCGAGCTCGACGAAGCCGAAGGCGACATGCTGGAGGCGGTTGCCCAGAGCATCGACTTCCTGACCAGCAACGGTTTGGGTACGGGCAAGTAGGCCCAGGTCTCAGAAGCTTGAATTGAATAGCGCGGCGGGCCAGGGCGGCTCGCCGCGCTTCATTTTGGGAGATCGATCATGGCTCCTCCGATTGGTGTGAATCTGTGGACGCTACGGGAGACGATTCAAGCTGACGTCGCGGGCACATTGAAGCGAGTGGCCGACATCGGCTTTCGGGCGGTCGAGCCCGTTGGGCTGTTGGGGCTTTCGCCCCGTGACTGGCGCACGATGGTCGAGGACGTCGGCATGGAGTTGTGCTCGTCGATGGATCCGGGCGTGGAGTGGGAGAGCTTCGACACCTGCATCGGAGCCTATCAGACGATGGGGCTGGCAATGATGTGCCACAGCGGCCTGCCTGAGGATGCCTCCTTCGACGACCTGAGAGCCGAAGCTGAGCAGATCAACGCCGGCATCGAGACACTCGAATCGATTGGCATGGGCATGTTCATGCACAACCATGACGGCGAGTTCGCGTTGCGCGTCAATGGACGCGTGGGCTTTGAGGTGTTGTTCGAATTGTGTCCGAAGCTACAGACCGAATTCGACCCGTACTGGGCCGCTTGCGCCGGGGCCGACTACCTAACCGTCATCGAGCAATACGCCGGCCGCATGCCCGTGATCCACTTGCGGGACGGGCCCATCGAGCCGAAGTTCCCCTCGGCGCCGCTGGGCCAGGGCAAGATGGACATCGTCGGCTGCCTGGAGCGGACGGACCCCAATGTGTTGCGATGGGCCGTGGTTGAACTCGACGTGGTTGAAGGCGATATGTTCGACGCTCTGGCCGAGAGCTATGATTTCCTGACCAGCAAGGGACTGGCGGAAGGGAAGTAGCCGTGGCGATCAAGCGGTGGCGGGTGTCCATCTTCTTGTATCGGCGTCGCTGGTGGCTGACGGCCGCGGCGGCGCTGGTGGCCTTGGCGGGGGTGGCGCTGACGCCGCAGATCGCATTCGATTTTTCGCCATGGGCCATTCTCGATGGATACGAGCATCGGCTTTCGGACGCCGGTTCGTTGGTCAAGTCCGATGATAGTGAGATGTTGTTTGTGTTGGCCGAGGCGCCGGGTGGCGAGACGGCGATAAGCGAGGAGGGCCTGGCCTGGCAGGGGGAGTTCGTCAAGGCGGTCAAGTTGTTGCCGCGGGTCAAGACCGTCTGGGCGTTGACAGAGGTCCCGGGGGCTAGGTCGCCAGCGGTGCTGGCTCGGCTGGAAGGCAAGCTCGTTAGTGCCGATCGGCGATATGCGAGCATTGCGATTCAACCGGATGGGCTCGAGCCGACAGCCGCTCAATCCGTATCGCGTGAGGTCGATCGGTTGCTGAAGGGATCAGCGCCCCCGGCGGGGTGGCGGGTCTATCAGGCCGGTTGGCCCGCGGTGCATGCGGTGATTATGAAGGACCTGCGGGCCGACCAGCACCGCCTGATGCCGCTGGCCGGGGTGGTGATTGCGATCCTGCTGGTGGTGGCGTTTCGCAGACCCATCGACGTGGCCTTGCCGTTGGTGACGATCACCGCGGCCATGGCGTGGTTCATGGTTTTCATGGCCGTTACCGGTCAGAGCTTCGGCCTGCTCAGCAGCATTCTGCCGGCGGTGCTGTTCACGATCGGTACGGCCAACTGCGTGCACGTGCTGACGCGGCATATCGAGACGGGCGAGCTGACCATGCTCTCGCCGCGCCGGGCGGCGCTGCGGACGCTGTGGCAGATGGCCTTGCCGTGCTTGCTGACGGTGGCCACCACGGCGATTGGGTTTGCCACGCTGCGCGGGGCCCAGGCCGAGATGCTGCACACGTTTGCCCGCCAGGCGGTGGTGGGGCTGGGGCTGCTATATCTGGCGTTGCTGTGGCTGATGATCGGCCTGCTGCCGATGGCGCGGCGGCCGGCCCCGGTTCGGGCCACGGGCGACGATTGGTTAGCTCGGGCGGCGGTGGCCATGTCGTCGGTGGCCTCGCGGCGGCCCAAGTGGGTGTTGCTGATCGGCGTGGTGGTGTTGGCCGCGTGCGTGGGGCTGGGCCAGCGGTCGAAAATCAACGCCTCCGTGGCGGCGGTTTATGACGACGATCATCCGATCCTCCAAGCCATCGATATTGTCGAGAACCATTTCGGCGGCTTTTCGGAAGTGGGGGTGGTGCTGGAGGCCGGCGACGCCGAATCGCTGCAATCGCCCCAGACGGATGCCGCGGTCGCTCGGTTCGCCGAGCTCGCCGAAGCGACCGACCGCGTGTTGGCGGTGCAGCCCACCAACGGGGACGCCGGCCGGGCCGTAGTCGAACCCACGACTGGCCGAGCCAGCCGACACGCGCTGACGTTGAACGTCAACTACGAAGGCTCGCGCCGCATGTGCGCGTTGGCGGATCGCCTGACGGCGGGCCTGAACACGGCCTTCGCCGGGCTGGACGTTCGGGCCCGGCTGGGGGGGCGGACGGTCGACTACGCCCGGGTGATCCGGTGGGTGGTCCGGGAGTTCATGCTGTCGTTCGTGGGCACATCAGTGGTGATTCTGACGCTGATCGGGCTGTTGTTCCGGTCGGTGCGGATGGGGCTGATCGCGGTGATCCCCAACGCCGCGCCGCTGGCGGCCGCCTGGGGCTACATCGGCCTGCGGGGTTACGACATGAACATCTCCAACATCATCATCTTCTCGATCGGCCTGGGCATGGCCGTCGACGACAGCGTCCACGCGCTGGCCCGCTTCCGCCGAGAGATCGCCGTCGACGGCGACGTGACCGCGGCGATCGGCCGGACCTATCGAACGACCGGCCGGGCCATCATCCTGACCACCATCATCATCGTCGGCGGCATGAGCGTGCTATTGGGCTCGAGTTTCGTTCCCACCCGCCGCTTCGCCGAACTGATAGGCGTCACCATGACCGCCGCCGCGGTCGGCGACATCCTCCTCCTACCGGCCTGCCTGAAGCTCTTCTGGCGGCCGAGGCGGCGGCGCGGCGTTTCGCCATAATTCAGCGACGCCGTCTCGCATTTGTCGACTTTGTCTGCTATTATGTTCGCTCGATGAGTTGCCCCGCTCGCGTGCGGGGCGTTTTTCCATAACCAGCCAGCGAGGTCGGGCTCTAGGCCCGGAAGCCACATGCTCAGCCGAAAGAAAATCCGGTTTATCGAGCCGCAGGGGCGCCACTCGCGCCCCCTGAACGTCTGGATCACCCGTTGGCCGTTGGTCGGGCCGATCACGCTGGCGACGATCCTGGACAATCGCGGCTACGACGTCCGCATTTTCAATGAGAACATTTCCGGCTTGGTCGATTCCGACCCGGTCGTCTATGACGACCTGAAGAGCGCCGACGTGGTCTGTCTGACCATCATGACGTCCACCGCCGGTCGGGGCTATGACATCGCCGCCAAGCTGCGGGAGGATGGCTTCACCGGGAAGATCGCCATGGGCGGCGTGCACGCGACCATGGTCCCCGAAGAAGTGATCCAGCACGCCGACATCGTTTGCCGCGGCGAAGGCGAGCGGATGATCGAGGCCATCGCGGCCGGGGAAGTCGAAGACGGCATCCACGAGGGCGAGCCCGTCGAAGACCTCGACGAACTGCCCGCGCTGAACCATTTCCTGATCCACCGCTTCCAGGAAGACCTGCTGGATCATTGCTACCGCAACGAACTGTACGAACTGCCCGCCATGACCAGCCGGGGCTGCCCCTATGGGTGCGTGTACTGCTCGGTGACGCGCATGTTCGGCCGTCGCGTGCGACAGCAGTCGGTCCAAAAGGTGGCCGACGACCTGAAGGTCTATACCGGCCGCGGCTTCAATCAGCTGTTCTATTACGACGACAATTTTACCTCAAACCGCCCGTGGCTGAAGAACCTCCTCCGCCGCATCGCCCCCATGAACGTGCGGTTCAACACGCAGAGCCGCATCGACTTCATGTGGGAAGACGCCTCCCGCACGCGTTTGGATAAGGACCTGATGCGGCTGATGCGCCGCGGCGGCGCCCAGAGCCTCTACATCGGCTACGAAACCATCGACGAGGCCACCGCCAAGGGCTGGAAGAAGGGCTACCAGAAGGGCGACGTTTCCCTGGCCGAGCGACTTGCCACCGACACGAAGCTCATCGTGGAAAACGGCATCTGGATTCACGGCATGTTCGTGGTCGGCCCGCAGCACAAGCAGACCCACGTGGACGGCATTCTCGAGTTCGGCCAGCGCAACAAGATCAACTCCATTCAGCTCTCGTGCCTGACGCCGTTCCCGGGCACGCCGCTGTTCGACGAATATCGCCCGCACCTGCTGTTCCGGAAGTTCCCGGGCGACTGGGATTTCTTCGACGGCACGCACTGCCTGTACGATCACAGCCACCTGGGCATCGAAAACTTCCAGGACGTGCTCTTCGACGCCCACCGCCGGTTCTACCGGACCAACCTGAACGGCCGGAGCTTCCGGGCCGTGCTGAGTCGGAAGATGTCCTTCACCAGCAAGCTCCTCGAGATGTTGCAGACCAGCCGATTGTCGGGCCGAGCCATGAAGGGCTGGCGCGTGGAGATTGAGGTCTTCCGTAAGATCATCCAGGAACGCAAAGCCGAACGCGAGCAAGCCAAACGCGACGGCACCTACGTCGCCGCGGCCGACACCAAGGTCGTGACGGTGGACGTATAGGCGTTAGTTGGCTTCGAGGGGCCTGTCGCGAATCGGCTGTGAGAGCGGCCCCATTTCCGACGTGCGATTGGCGGTGAGCGGCACCTTGTCGTTCAATCGAAAATCAGAAATCGAAAATCGCAAATCCCCCATTCCTGCTGTATCATTCGGGATTCCCCGATTCACATGAGGTCCCGCACTGAAAGGACAAGTCAATGGCTGAGTATTCCGTAAGCCCCGCTGGGGAGAAGTTCGAGATCCCCGGCAAGGAGGAGTTTGCCGCTGAGATGACGAGGCTGGAGGGCCTGGTCGACGCGGCGCGCAAGGATGGTCAGGAGATTGTGGTGGTCATGGGGGTGGGTTTCGTGGGGGCCGTCATGGCCGCCATCGTGGCCGACACCGTCGACGAGAAGGGCAAGCCCAGCAAGTTCGTGATCGGCTGTCAACGGCCGAGTACGCGCAGCTATTGGAAGATCCCGCTGCTGAATCGTGGCGAGAGCCCCGTCAAGGCCGAGGACCCCGAGGTCGACCCGATGATCGCCCGCACCGTCAACGACAAGAAGACGCTGACGGCCACCTTCAACAGCGATTGCCTCGGTCTGGCCGATTGTGTGGTGGTCGATGTGCAGTGCGATTACGCCAAGGCCGACCTCGGCAACATGGTCACCGGTGAGGCCGACATGGCCGCCCTGGAAGCGACCATGCGAACCATCGGCGATAAGATTCCGGCCGAGGCGATGGTGTTGATCGAGACCACCGTGGCCCCCGGTACGACCGAGTTCGTGGCCTGGCCCATCCTGAAGCGTGCGTTTGCTAAGCGTGGGATGACCGAAGAGCCGCTGTTGGCGCACAGCTTTGAGCGCGTCATGCCCGGTCGCGAGTATGTCTCCAGCATTCGCGATTTCTGGCGCGTTTGTTCGGGCTGCGAGGCCAAGGCCCGCGCCCGCGTCGAAAAATTCCTGCACGAGGTGCTCAACACCGACGAGTTCCCCCTGACGGTCATGGACCGTCCGATCGAGTCGGAGACGACCAAGATCGTCGAGAACTCCTACCGGGCGACGATCCTGGCCTTCCTGAACGAATGGTCGCTGTTCTCCGAGCGGAACGGTGTGGACCTGACCAAGGTCATCAAGGCCATCAAGATGCGGCCCACGCACAGCAACATTATCTTCCCGGGCCCGGGCATCGGCGGGTACTGCCTGCCCAAGGACGGCGGGCTGG
>CAYRZU010000006.1:42208-73313 GCA_964428895.1 uncultured Planctomycetaceae bacterium | reverse complement strand
CCGCCTAGCGCGGCTGTGACCATGAGAAACATCAGCGACATCATCCGCGACGACCTGCTGGGCGAGGTCGCCCAGCCGGGCCAATACATAGGCCTGGAGACCAACGCCCGCTGCGCCGACGTGCAGACCGCCGAGGTCACGGTGGCGATGGCCTACCCGGACGCCTACACCATCGGCATCAGCCATCTGGGCAGCCAGGTGCTGTACCACCGCCTCAACGATCTGGCGGGCGTGGCCTGCGACCGGGCCTACTGCCCCCTGCCCGACGCCGAAGCCGTCATGCGGGCCAAGTCCGTCCCCCTGTTCGGATGGGAAAGCCGCGCCCCCCTGGCCGACTTCGACGTGCTGGGGTTCAGCCTGTCCTATGAGATGTGCGCCACCAACGTGCTGACGATGTTGGACCTGGCGGACATCCCGCTTCATGCGGCCGACCGCGATGACGCTGCGCCGATCGTGATCGCCGGGGACGCCTTGGCCGACAGCCCCGGACCGATGGCCGACTTCTTCGATCTGTTCATCGTCGGCGACGGGGAAGAGCCGCTCTCTCAACTTGTGGAAATCGTCCGGGTCGCCAAGACCCGCGGCGATTCGCGCGAAGCGATCATCCTCGCCGCGGCGAAAGAGATTCCGTCGGCCTACGCGCCCCGGTTCCATCGGCCGCACTACGATTCAGCCGGCCGATTCGCCGGGCTGACCGATCTGCGGGAGGATGTTTCGGCCGAAACGCAGCACGCGGCACTAAAGGCCCTGGCCGATGCGCCGCCGGCGGCCGCCCCGCTCGTGCCTTTGGTGGAGGGCGTCCACGAGCGCGTGGTCATCGAGATCATGCGCGGCTGTCCCAACGCATGCCGGTTCTGCCAGGCGGGCTTCACGCGCCTGCCCGTCCGCATTCGGTCGGTGGATGAAATCGTCAGCGCCGCCCGGAACGCCCTGGCCGCAACGGGCTATCGGGAGATTTCCCTGCTGAGCCTGTCGACCAGCGACTACCCCCACCTGGATGAACTGATCGACCGCCTCAACGCCGAGTTCGCCGACCGGCATGTGTCGATCTCTCTGCCGTCTCTGCGAGTGGGCAGCCAACTGAAGCAACTGCCCAAGCTGACCAGCAACGTTCGCAAGGGGGGGCTGACCATTGCCGCCGAGGCCGGCTCGGATCGGCTGCGACGGGCGATGAACAAGGGCATCACCGAGGCCGACATGATCGACGGCGTCCGGGCCGCCTACGAGGCCGGCTGGCGAAGCGTGAAGGTATACTTCATGGCGGGCCTGCCGGGGGAGACCGACGACGACCTGGCGGCCATGGTCGATCTGTGCAAGCGGTTGGCCCAGACGCGTCGGGAGGTGGACGGCCATCCGGGCTCGATCTCGGCCAGCGTCTCGTGGTTCGTGCCCAAACCGCACACGCCCATGCAGTTCGCCCCGATGCGAGACGCCGAGTACTTCTTCCACGTTCGTCGCACGCTACGCGACCTGGCCCGGCGTTCGCCGGTGCAATTCAGGTTCCACTGGATCGAGCGGAGCGGCCTGGAAGTGGTGCTGTGTCGCGGTGACCACCGCGTGGGCGCGCTGGTCGAAGCCGCCTGGCGCAACGGCGCCCGCTTTGACGGCTGGAACGAACATTTCAACAACGAGGCCTGGGAAGAGGCGTTTGAAGCGACGGGCCTGGACCCCGCCACCTTCCGCCAAGAGATCCCCACCGACGCGCCCCTGCCCTGGTCCCACATCCACTGCTATCGCTCCTGCGAAATGCTCCAGGCCGAGTACGCCCACATGCGGGAAGAGCTTTAGTCCCAGATGATCTCGGTCGCTTCGAACACCGGGCCGTCGGTGCAGCAGAGCTTGTAGGCCCAGCCTTGGTCGGTCTCGCTCCGGAGCTTGCAGACGCAGGATTGGCAGGTGCCCATGCCGCAGGCCATGTAGCGTTCGAGGGAGAGGTGGCACTCGATGTTGGCGGCGATGCACAGCTCGCCGACCGCCCGCATCATGGGCTCGGGCCCGCAGCCGTAAACGACGAGGTCTTGGGCGTCACAGCCGCCCTCAGCCAGCCATCGCTGAAGCGCCTGGTGGACGAACCCGCCCAGGCCCAGCGACCCGTCATCGGTCACTACGCCGGCATCCACACCATGAGCGGCCAGCTCGGCCACGCTATGGGTGGGTTGGCCGTCAGGTCGGACCTCCCCGCCCGGCAGGAGGCGCAGCGGCAGGAGATCGGCCGACCGGGCCCCCATGAAGCCGACGGCTTGCTTGCCCGCGGCCTGGAGGGCTTCGGCCAGATAGAGCATGGGCGGAATGCCCACGCCCCCGCCGACCAAGGCCCCCCGGGGTTTTGCGGATGAGATCGGGAAACGATTACCCAGCGGCCCCAGCACGCTGAGAGATCGGCCGGGCTGAACCGTTGTCAGCCAGTTCGTGCCCGTCCCGATGACCCGATAGATAATGTCCAGTTCGCTAGCCCCGCCGGCGTGATCGCGTCGGCCGGCCAGGCTGAACGGGCGACGCAGCAGCGGCTCGCGGTCGATCAGTTCGGACTGGGTGAATTGCGGCGGCTGTCCGTCGCCCCATTCGATGTCGGCCCGAGCCGCCGGCGGCTCGGGCGGCCGACACAATAGCTGTACGAACTGCCCCGGCTGGGTCGGCGGAAACGCGCCAACATCCAGGATCAGCCGGTAATGGCCGTCACAGATCGCCTCGTTGGCCAGGACCTCGGCCAGGAATGTCCCGCGGGCGCGCTGGGCTGCGGATTCGGTCATGGCCGCATCGTAGAAGGCTCGGCCGGGCCGGTCAAGTCGGCCCCCGCGTTGACACGAGCGGGCGGTGAATCTACCATCGCTGCGGACGAACCGAATGCGAGAACTCGACCTGCTCAATTGGATTCGCCAGAAAGGGCGACACTCGATCCCGACCGAGTGGGTGGGGCCCGGCGATGACTGCGCGGTGGTTACCGTAGGCGATGAGCGTTTGGTCATCACGACCGACCAGGTTCTCGACGGCGTCCATTTCAAGCTCGCCGATGCCGGCCCAGCCGCCGCCAGCCGAAAGGCGTTGGCCCGGAATCTCTCGGACATTGCGGCCATGGCGGCCCTGCCGCTATGTGCAACCGCCACGGTGACCTTGCCGGCCGGGACCAGCGAGGCCGACGCCCAGGCCATCTACATGGGCCTGGCCGACCTGGGCGCCCAATTCAACTGCCCCATGGTCGGCGGCGACGTGGCAATCTGGGATCAGCCCTTGTCGATCAGTGTGACGGTGCTGGGCACACCCGACGGCATCGAGCCGGTCCTGCGAAGCGGCGCCCACCCCGGGGACGCCTTGTGCGTCACCGGCGCCCTGGGCGGCGCGTGGCAAAACGGCCGAGATCTGACCTTCACCCCACGCGTCGTCGACGCCCGCACGTTGGCCGAACACTACGACCTGCACGCGATGATTGATCTGTCCGACGGCTTGGCCATGGACTTGCGCCACGTCTGCGCCGCCTCCGCCGTGGGGGCCGCCGTGGTCGCCGCCGATGTGCCGATCCACGCCGACGCGGCCGGCTTGAACGCGGCCCTGGGCGACGGCGAAGACTACGAACTGCTATTTGCTCTGCCGGCCGTTCAGGCCGAGGCGCTGCTGGCGGCCCAGCCGCTGGGTGCGCGTGTCAGCCGCATCGGCACCATCGTCAGCGGCGACCAATTGACTCTCATCGCCGAAGACGGCTCGCCGAGCCCCCTGCCCGTGGGCGGCTGGGAGCATATCGGTTAATCGGCCGGAGCGGATCTGCCCTATGGAGACTTTCACCACCAGCAGTGTCGACGCCACCATCGAGCTCGGCCGCGAACTCGCCGGCCGGTTCGGCCGCGGCGATCTGGTGGCGCTGTCCGGCGAGCTAGGAGCGGGCAAGACGGTGCTGGTCCGTGGGCTGGCCGCCGGCTGGGGCGTCCCCGACGAGCGAATCGTCTCCAGCCCAACCTTCGTGCTGATCCACGAATACGAAGGGGCCACCCCCATCTACCACATCGACCTGTACCGCATGGGAGCCCCCCAGACGGAGCTGGCGGGCCTGGGATTGGGCGAAATGCTGGCCGACGGTATCGTGGCCATTGAATGGGCCGATCGGGTCCGAGAGGCCCTGCCACGGCCCTATTGGCAAATCACGATCGAGCACGTGGGCCCCCGGCGGCGGCGGTTCCGGCTGGAGCGAATGGAATAGCGGCGGTGGGCGAAAAAAGCGTTGATTCGACTGGCCCGGTCGGTTTCAAAAGTCCGATAACAAGTGCATACGGAGTTCCAGCGACATGGATGTTGCCCCTCGACCAGACGGCCGCGGCGCCGCGCAATTGCGCCCGGTGAAGATCCTGCCCAACTTTGTCGGCAGCGCCGACGGCTCGTGCCTCATTGAAATGGGCGGCACGCGCGTCATCTGCACCGCCAGTGTCACCCCCGGCGTACCGGCCTGGCGGGCCGGCCGCGGCCAGGGGTGGGTCACCGCCGAATACGGCATGCTGCCGGCCTCGACGGGCTCGCGCAAGAGCCGCCCCCTGGGCAAACCCGACAGCCGCGCTACCGAAATCCAACGCCTGATCGGACGGGCCATCCGGTCCGTGGTCCGGTTCGACAAGCTCCGCGAGAACACCATCCACCTTGACTGCGATGTGCTCGAAGCCGACGGCGGCACGCGCACCGCCGCCATCACCGGGGCCTACGTGGCGCTGGCGCTAGCAGTCGCAGGAGGCGCCAAGGCGGGCCGATTCGCCCGCGGGGTGCTGGTCGAGCCGGTCGCGGCGGCCTCGGTCGGCATCGTGAAAGGCCGAGCCCTGCTGGACCTGTGCTACCAAGAAGACTCCGCCGCCGACGTGGACATGAACGTGGCCATGACCGGGGGCGGGAAGTTTCTGGAACTCCAAGCCACGGCCGAAAAGTCGCCGTTCGACGGCTCGCAGCTTAGCCGTATGCTGAGCCTGGCCCGAGGCGGCATCCGAGAACTCTTGAAAACCCAGCAGCGCGTAATCCGAAGGGAGACCCGACGGTGAACGGACACCATCGACCCATTCTGACGATTGTGGCGGCGATTCTGCTAGCCGGCGCCGGCTGCGCCGAGTTGGGCCCGCCGCGGTACACGATTATGCTGTCAACCGTCAAGCACCCGGCCCACGTTCAGGTCGTCCAGGAGATGAAGGACGTCACCGAAGAGCACGCCGGCTGGGAGGACCTGTTCGTGGTCCACGGCAACGGCCTGAGTCACCTCTACTGGGGCCACTTCGCCTCGGTCGACGGCGCCAGCTGGTCGGTGCGCCGGGCCCAGCGATTCAAGACGCCCGACGGCATCAAGCCCTTCACCAGCGCGATGGTGGTCGCCCTGCCCGCCGAGGCCGGCCCGCCCGAGTTCGACCTCAATAACGCCGGCGGGAAGTACACCCTGGCGGTGGCGCAGTTCTACGACGTCCCCGAGGCCAAGTACCTTGGTCGAGAGCAGTCGGCCATTGACTACTGTCAGGAACTGCGTGACCTGGGTTACCCAGCCTACTTCTACCACCGCGGCGTCAACTCCTACGTGACGGTGGGCAGCTTTCCGAAGACCGCCTACCAGATGGAGATGACGCCCGCCGGCCAACACACCGGAGAGGTCTACTACAGCCCCGAGTTGCAGCAGCTCAAGAACGATGAGCGATTCCGCGCCTACGCCATTAACGGCCATGCCGAGGTCCGCCGCACCGGGAGCAAAGACGCCGAAGGCCAGTTGATCACCACGCCGTACGTTATGGACATCCCCCTCCGACCGGACGCTTATGAGTAACCGTCAGATCGTTCTGGCTACGAGCAACCCGGGCAAGTGCCGGGAGATTCGCCAGGCCCTGGGCGATCTTCCGGTGGCGGTTGTTCCCCTGTCGGAATTGCCCGCCATCGACGAGCCGGTCGAGGACGGCGCAACTTTTGCCGACAACGCACGCCTCAAGGCCCTTTACTACGCCGCCCAGACCGGCCGATGGGCCCTGGCGGACGATTCCGGCTTGGTTGTCGACGCGCTGGACGGCGCCCCCGGGGTCCACAGCGCCCGGTTTGCGGCCGACCGCTGCCCCGCCGATGCCGGCCGAGACGCCATCGACCACGCCAACAACGCCCGCTTGCTGGCCGATCTGCACAACACCCCCGACCTGCAGCGTACCGCGCGGTTCGTCTGCCACTTGGCAATGGCCGATCCGCAACGCGTGCTCCTGGAGGCCTGCGGCGCGATTGAGGGGCGAATCGGTCGCGAAGCCCGGGGCGAGAACGGCTTCGGGTACGACCCCCTCTTCTATGTGCCCGAGTTGGGCTGCACCACCGCCGAGCTGCCCCCCGAGGCCAAGAACGCAATCAGCCATCGAGGACAGGCGGTCAAAGCCTTCAAGACGCGCCTGGCCGATCTGCTGACATCGTTGGACTAGGCTTGCGCCGACGACACAGCATCACCGCAACGGCGGCGGCGATCACGGCGGTGTAGACCAGGATCGTCGCCAACCAGCCGACCCGGGGAACCGGCACGTAGTGGCCCAGCACGGTGATCCGGTACATCAGTGGCGCCTCCGACCAGACAAACCCCAGCGACTTGGCCGTCGCGGTGAAGATCGCCGCGAGCGGATTGACGGCCAAGAGCCATTTGACCGCCGCCTGACGGGCCGGGCCCTGCAGGGCCATGATCAGACCGTTGGACCACAACGGGGTGGTTACAGCCGCCATCAGGGCCACCGACACGCCTCCTGCCAGGCGTCGCCGGGCCAGCGCCGTCCGCCCGCATCGGACCACGGTCACTGCCGCCACCGCCACCATGGCGAGAATCAAGTAGACGTTCGCGGCGCCTAGGAACGTCATCCACGGCGTTCCTAGCCACAACACCACCAGCGTAACGGCGGTCGCGTCGGCCGTGATTCCCCCCCGCATCCACCCGCCCAGACCTCGCTGCGGGCCGGCCGACAACACCGGCCCCACCAAGCACACCCACACCGTAGCCGCCGCCAAGGTCGCCAGAACCGCATTCCGCGGGGAGGCCCCGGCCAGCCCGGCCAGGCCCCACACGCCGAGTTCGAGCGCAATGGTGACCATCGCAACCAGAATCGTCGACCGCCAGGGCCACCGCCGCCGGGCGGGTCGCGACGGCGGGTCGATCTGTCTGTCTGTCTGCAGCATTATTCGTTGCCCGTGTCGGCCGGCGTCTGGGCCATCGACTCGCGGACCTGTCGGGCGTAGTCCTGCCAGAGCGCCTCCAGGCGATCCAGCTCCTCCAGCTCATCGGCGACTTGGTCCAGGCGGTACTGGGCCGTCTCGAGCGGATCGCCCAGCGCGGTCTCGCCCTCGGCCAAATCGCGACGAAGGCGCGCTAGCTGGATGGCGGCCTGGGCCTCGGTCCGGGGCAAGAGCGGATCCTCGGCCACGGACCGCGTCTCGAGGATATTCCAGATGCCCGACATCCGAACGGCGTCGTAGACGTCCTGAACTTGTTGCCCCATGGCGCGCGGGTCGGCGCGGATCACGACCTGACACTGAGGATACCTCGTCCCGAAGCCTTCGCCCCATCCGGTCAGTTCGTCCAAGGTCATCGCCGTTTGACCCACCCGTACCCCACCTCGACGATCGACCCACACCCACGCCCGCGCGTGGGGGCTGGTATCATCGGTGACAGTCAGGACAACGTCCACACGCGTCCCTTCAGGGGGAATCGCGTCGGTATTGGCCGCAAACGCCAGCAGACGGTTGTCGGCGGAGCTCTCGAAGGGCACGTCCAGCACCGCCGACGGGAAGTTCGACACGCTGATCAGCTCGCCGCTACTGTCCGCCCAGTAGGCGTCGTTCCCGAGCAAGTCCGATCCCACGAAGATCCACGCCGCGGGGGCCGCCACCTTGCCGTCGCCCACCGCGCGGAGCCACTGCCCCGCCGGCGCCTCGGTCGCTGGCCCGTTGGCATCGGTCCACCGCAACGTTACCGACAGCGCCTGTCCACGCGGCGGTATGGCCAGGGCAGGCTGGTCTTCGAACTGGAACACGCCGGCCGGTTTGCCCGGGGCCAACCCGATCGCCAGCAGCCCCCCGTGCAACTCCGATGGCTTCACCGGGGTGTGCAGAATGCTCTCGTGCTCCTTGGTGCCCCAGCCGCACAGCAGCAGTTCCAGCAGGCCCTGGCGCAAACAGACCTCGGCCTGGAGTACAAGCCGGCGCCCCTGCAGGTCGATGGTCATGTGATCCAGTTCGATCGGCGCCGTCGGCGGATGGCCAGGCGTCGCCGGCGACGTGGGCGTGGTGGGGGTCGGGTCGACCACGGGGGGCGGGGTCTGCGGGTCGTCGCAAGCCGGCCCGAACAGAATCGCCGCAAGCAGGACCGTCAGGGCGAGGCGCGTGTGCATGGCAAGGTCTCCTGTGAATGCCGGCCCGGTCATTATACAAACGGGCCGCGAGTCCGATAGAACCCGCGGCCCGATTCAGGCGGATGGATCAGCGGTGTTGGTTAGGGGAACGCTTCCGACTCGTACTCCCGCTGAATAATGATTCGCGGCTTAACCAGGATCAGCAGCGTTCGTTCGTCGCGGGTCGTGCCGCGAGCGGTGAAGAACCGGTTCAGCACCGGCACCTTCGAAAGAACCGGCGGCCCGACTTCTCGCTCGACCTCGCCGGCCAACTTCTGGCCGCCCAACAGCAGCGTGCCGCCGTCGGGACAGGAGATCGTGGTCTGCAGGTCCTTGAGGGCAACTTCCGGCAGTTCGATTGCCGCAGACGTCAGAACGCCGATGCCGCTGCCGACCGAGAACGGAACGCTTCGCGGCGGGCTAACGGCCAGTTGGGCCACCTGCGGACGAATGGTCATGGTCACGTACCGGCGGTCGGCCGACACGGTGGCTTCAACGTCCATGACGGTACCGGTCGGCACGAAGCCCACGATCGGTCGCATCGCGGCGGATCCTTCCGCCACCAACGGCTCCCAGCCTCGAATGTAGGCGGTCTGCGTAGCGACGGTCACGTAGGCACGCTGACCGTTGTAGAGTGTCAGGCGCGGCGCCGTCAGCGTGCGGGCGGTCGAGGAGCCCTGCGTCGCTTCGATCAGGAAGTCCACCTCGATGTCGTCCATGAAGGCGCCGGCGATACTCAAGGCCGTCGGCACGCCGGCTCCGTCGGTGTCGTCACCGATGTCGCCGGCTATGCCCGTGGCCAGGGTGGTCCAGGAGACCTTGCTGCCGCCGCTGACTTTGATCGGCGTCAGCCGCTCGGTCCAACTGTCCACGCCCGGGTGACGGAACACACCCAGACCCGTCATCGGATCCATCACCGTGTCGCCCAGGTAGTTGTTCGGGTTCGTCGTGCCGCCCACGGCGCCACCCGTTCGGGGGATGCCGCGGTTCCAGCTCTGCGTGTCGGAGGTCGGAGACTTATCCAACGTGCCGACGTTGCCGCCGGCGTTGAGGATGATGTCCAAGTCCACACCCACCCGCTCCAACCAGCCGGTGGTCACTTCCACGAACCGTGATTCGATCGCGATCTGGATCGCCCGGGTCTCTCGCATGTTGTCCAGCAACTGCTGGATTTCCAGGTGGTTCTCCGGGGTCTGCATGATGATCAGGGAGCCACGCTGCTCCTCGATCGACGCTCCGGCCCCGGTCCAGGAGTCCGGGTCGACGCTGTTCTCGATCGATTCGATCAGGGCGTCGATCATCTCCTGACGGGTCAGCTCTTCTTCGGCTTCATCCTCTTCCGCCAGGAAGCCGCCGCTGGCCTCTTCGCCGCCTTCGCCCAGGGCCTCGGCAACGTCCACGCGCGGGCCTACAAAGTCCGGCACGCGGATAATCAGGTCCTGAATGTCGTAGACCCGGACCATGGTGTTGGTCCGCAGGTCGTCGCGGGTGGAGATCTTGATTACGCCGTCCTCGATGGTGAAGCTCAAGGCCGACATGTCGCCCATGTCTTCCAGCATCAGCTTGAGGACCTGGTTGAGCGTGCGGTCCGGCAGGTGCAGCGTGACCTGCGTTTCCTCGGTCACGCCGACCGGCATCAGCGAGTTCCATTTCACGTGGATGCCGGCGCCGGTGACATCGCGCAGGTACTGGATGATATCGCCGAAGGCCACTTCGTCGAAGTCCAACTGACCGACGCGCTTCTTGAGGCTCAAGTAGGCCATCCGGTCTTCTTCGGACCCGAAAGACTTATCCCGAGCGAACTGCATCCGGCGCTTGTAGGACAGCTCTCGCCAGTCTTCCGGATAGATCAGCAACTCGTTCCAAGGCACCTCGGACTCTCGGATGTCCAGCAGCGCCTGTTCCTGCTCCTGCAGCACCGTGCCGCCGATGCTCTTTTGTTTCTGGAGCAGGACAAACTGCTCCAACATATTCAACTGGTCGACGGCGAAGATGTTCTTGCCGTCCAGTTTCAGGATGTCTTTGACCACGCCCAAGGCCTGGTCGTAGCGGAAGTCGCGAATCCGGTCGCGGGCTCGATCTTCCAGGGTGGCGATCTTCTCAGCCCGTTGACGGGCGGCCTCGGCCTGGCGATGGGCCTCTTCGTCGGCCATCTGCTTCCGGGCCTTATCGGCCTGAACGGCGGTCCATTTGGTGTGCCGATCGTTGACCAGCTTCAGCAGCGCGTTGATCTCCCGCTGCCGGGCATCGTACTCGTCGGGGGGCAGGTAGTTCTTGCCCTTGATCAGGGCATCTTGGGCCACGCCGAGTTGCCCGCGAGCGGCGTTGAAGTCCGTTTCGTTGGTGTTGTGTCGTTGGGCCTTGGCGTAGGCTTCCCGGGCCTTTTTCATGGCCTCATCGAAATCCACGCGGGTCTTACCGGCGAATAGACGTCGGCCTTGCTCCAACTTCGTCAGGGCCGGGCTGGACCCGGTCGCCACCGGCTGATGATCGGTGGCCACGTAACTTTCCGGGGTGGCGCCTCGGGGTTCGATGTCTTCGGTTTCGACGTAGACGGGCGTGACGTCCGCCAGAAGGATTTCATCGTTGCTGGTCTCGGTCTCCACAACAGCTTCCACCACGGGCTCGGCGGGGCCTTGGACGGTATAGATGACGACGTCCGTGTCGACGTCCACGGATTCAGCCAGAGCCGGGGGCGCCGGGTCTCCCTCTTCGAGCGCTTCGACCACCAAGGTGTCGGCCGGCTGCAGGTCGGTGTCCGCGGCGGCATCGGCATCGGCGACCAGAACGCCCGTGACCGAATCGTCCGCGTGGTCGGCGACATCAAAGACGGGCCGTCCATCCCAATCGTCATCAACGTCGAGGGTCACTGCCTCTTCGGGCTCGACCGGCCCGGGGGCCATGGCGGGGTCTTCGGTCCCCAGCGAGGTCAATAGGACCACCGCCGTCTCCGGTTGATCGGAGGACGTCTGAGGGGCGTTCTCGGCATCGGCCAGTTGATGCTGAACGACCGTCAGCCGTTCCCGCGCCAACCGGCGGCTGTCGGCGTCGAGGAACTCGCAGGCGTAGGCGTCCGAGTAGCAGTCTCGGGCCCGAGCGAGGTCACCGTCGCTGACGGCCTGGTCGCCGGCGGCCAGCAAGGCGGCGGCAGCGGCTTTGCGTTGGGCGGCCAGGTCCACCCAGTGGGTGTACCGATCAAGCATTCGCTGATCGTTCTCGCTGAGATCATCGCGATCGATTTGCGCCAGCAGACCCTTGGCCTGAGCAAACTCAAGCTTGCTGTAATGGTCCAAGGCTTGGCTGAGCTGGGCGGTGGCGGCATCCGTTGATGGATCCGCAACCGAAACCCCACTGATCACGATCAGGACGACCATCGCGATGAGAGAAGTAGCCTGGCGTCGAGCTTCCACGTTAAGATTCCTTTCTCACGAACAACGAAGCATCGCGTCGACAGCCTCAGGCCTATCCGTCCGTACCGGACACGCAACAAAACTAAGCGTGCAGCCTGAAGGCATTTGCGACCTTCTTCTCTCTCGGAATTCCAACGCGATTTAGGCCAGCCTTTTTTTGCACAAGTTAGGGCATTTCCCACATCACCCCGAGAGGCGTAACAGAAGCTCTCATAAGACGTATCTGCGATGGCGTGGGCCAAGTGGAATCGGCCGGGAGGAACGGCAGGGGAGACTCCCCCGCCCCAAGAGGTAGGGACACAGCCCCAGTGATACGGGGGATATTCCGGTGTGGATGAGGGCCTGGCCGGCCGGACGAGGCTACTTGCCTCGTTGCTTGTTACGGGCTCGGTCCACGCTGACAAACCGGCTGTGGAGCCGGCCTTGGGCGTCCAGGTAGATCACCTGCGCCGTCCTCTGGGCGATGGCGCCTCGGTAGATCTGGCGGTTCAGCTCCATCGAGGCAGCAACGGCGCCCGTGCCGAAGTCCACGTCCGTGACGATCTGGCCGCCCGAGATCGGATCCCGAACGCCCGTGCTCTTGGGCCCGCCGATGGGGGCGCCCAGACGACACCGGAAGCTCTCCTCGACTTCTTGACCCAGCGCGTTGGTGTAGACCACCGACCGAACGCCGCCGCTGGCGGTCGCGCTGGTCACGAAGAACTCCGTTGACGCCGATGACGCCACCGCATCCGACCACGCCGACCACGGCGTGACCAGATCGGGCTCCTTGGCTTCGACGAGTTGGGCCTCATCAACGTCCATCGGCGAGGCGATCAGGGGATTGATCAACACAAACCGGTATGCATATCGATAGGGCTGCTCAGCAGTTACGGGCTCATCGTGGGCCCCGACGTTGGCGTCGGGGAACTTGTCGGCCACGACGTCCGTCCAAGGCTGCCACTTGCGCACCCGCTGGTCGAACACATCCCAGTAGTCCGGCAGCAGCAGCGTGTTCTGCCACGACGTATTCAGGTCCGATACGGCCGCCGTCACGGCTTCGGTGTTGTTGCCGCTCCACGTGGGGACAACAGGTACATCCTCGGCCTGGCCGGCATGGACCAGCGTGACCTCGCGCGGCGCCCACGACCCGTCGGCCAGTTCGTATTCGCTCTTGACCTCCACCTTCGCCACCACGACGCGCGTCTGAGTGGCGGCCTTGGATAGCAACTCCTGCCACGCGTTGGAAAGTTCGTCCCAGGGGTAGGTCGCGACCAGATGGGCCACCACAATCGCTTCCGGGCGGTCCTCGCCGCCGTCGGTCGGGCGGCGCGACAGCTGGCGGCTGACCCACACCTGCGGCTTCGGCGGCGCCGGTATCCGCGCCAGCAAGTCATTTCGTGTAAACGTCTCGGGCGCCTCGGGCGGCTCGATATCCTCGCGGACCGCGGGAGGCTGGGTCAGCCCTGTGAACTCAGCGAGGACGTCCTTGGCAAAGGGATTGGCTCGAAGGGCCTTGATCTGCTCGGGAAAGCCCACCGATTGGCTGTCGCCGGAGGTGGCTTCGTCGGCGTTCTCGTCGACCTTGAGGGCGACAAACTCGATCGCCTCGTCAACGTCTTCGGGAGGCAAGGTGGCGCTGGTGGATACCTTCCACCCGACCTTACTGCTCTTCTTGGCCGTCGGCATACGATCGATGGCGCGCGGGCTCTTCGCGACCCAATTGAAAAACGCCACGAGCAAGCCGATCGCGCAGAGCACGAGGACGCCCTTTTCGACGTGTTGTTCGATCACACTGATTTTCGTGCCTTGGGCCATTCAGCGGCTCCTGCTTTGAACGCTACGGACGGTCAACTCCCGATGCGTTTCTTATCTTCACGTCGCATTGCAGCCGACGGCAGTGTCTCCAGCACCGACGCCGGCATGAGCGGCGGATAGGTGTCCGACCACGCGTTGGCCTCGGCGTTCCAGGTCCCTCGCGTCCAGGAGGCCAGCAACAGCAGTTCACCCGTAAACGTCACCTGGACGACCGGCTCGGGCCCGTAGAAGAACAAGCTATCGGGCTGTTGCGGGTGAACCACCATCATGGTGTTCAGGACCGTATGAAGATTGTGACTCATCAACACATGCTCGAAATCCGCCACGTGGCGGAGCGGCATAATGACGGTTAAGTCGTAGTAGACCGTGTCATAAAGCTGGTTGCTGACTCGCTCGGTCAGGGTCACGCCGCCCGAGGCCGGACTGGTGGCCGAACCGTCAGCCGAATAGCCCAACACCTTGAGCGACACCAGATGGCGGACCGCTGAGATAGCCACGCTGGGCGGGGTATCCGGATGCTCGGCCAGGACCTTCTGGACGACCTGCTCGTTCGTTTCCTGGATGGCCGACAGGACTTCGCCCATCACCCACAGGTTCAGCTGCGCGGTCCAGAGGTCTTCGATGGTGGCGTCGGTATTCGGGGCGTCGAACACGAACCGCAGGGCGGTCGGCTCGGCGAACAGGTGCTTACCCGCGATGCTTCGCTGGCGAACGGTGTCTCGGGCCTGCTCTCGGGCACGCCGGTTGAGCTCGGGGTCGTCCGAGGAGACCGACCGAAACTCATCCGATGACTTCTGGAGCATGTATTTGGCCCGGGGGATTTCCTTTTCGACATCTTCCTCCGTCGGCGGGGTCGCCACCAGCAACGGCGTCAGCAAGGCGTTCATCTGGTCTATGTAGGCCTGGGTCAGCTTGAACTTCAGCAATCGGCCGTGTTCGTCAAAGTCGCTCTTGTTGACCGGGAAGGCCGGGATCTCCTTGGGATCGCCCTGACTGTCGGTGACCGTGGCTGTCAGGATATTGAAAGACCGTCGGTTCCAGTCGGCGCTTTCGGTCAGCACGGTGGTGTAAGCTTCCTCGACCATTTTCACGCGGCGCTCTTCCTCGGCCACGATGCGCTCGTTCACCCGCGTCTTGTCCAGGCGCTTCAGGGCGCTCGACAGCTTCACCCGCTGCGACGTGGAAACCACGATCTGCTTATCTACGTTTAGGTTGGTCACCAGCAGCAGTCCGCCCACCACCACCACCAGGGCCGCCACGATAATCAGCACCAGATTCTGTCGCATGAACTCCATGCCGTTGTGCTCCTGCCGTTCCGGCTTGATCGGATCGGTCTAATCGTCCGACAAGCCGTCACCGTCAATCGTAATCAGCCACGTCACCGTAAACCGCGTGTCGGTAGCGGTATCTTCGTCCGGGAACATCGGGTCGGGCTGGTTGGGCGCCCCTTCAGACGGTGCGGCGCCGGCCTGATGGTCCACCTTGCACTGCAGCACCGATAGCGACGGGAACGCCTTGGCCATTTCCTCGGCGTTGAACCGAAGCGACTCCAGCCGCTTGATGGTCTCTTCAAGCGGCAAGGGCGTTCGACCGGTCACCATGACAATGAACCCGCGCACGCCCGGCTTGTTGGGGTCCACCGCCGCGGCGGCCCCGCCGGTCAGCTCCCGGCGCAGATCACTGGAGTAGATGCTGGCCATGCCCTCCACCAGCACCATCTCCCGTTCGGCCCGGGGGGTGTCCTTGAGCTTGGCGGTGATGGCCATGCGCTGCGCGAAATCGTCGGCGGTAATGTAGCCGCCCAGCAAGCCCTGGGCCTCGCCGGTGATGCTCTTGAGCGATTGGGCCACCATGGACTGGACCGAAGGCCAGAAGTCGTGGTAGCCGTACATGGCTTTGTAGTCGTTGATGCGCTGATGCTCGGTCGTGCCGGCGCCCTGCAATTGCTTGTAACGCCGCTGGATGTTCTCCAGCTTGGACTTGATCCGGCGGGCCTCCCGGAGCACCGACGGGTTCTTTTCCATATCCGGCATGGCTTGACTGTCCAGGAACGCCCGGACGGTCGGACACGCGATTGCCAGAATCAGTGCGACCGCGGCGCCGACAAACCACGGGGTCTTCTTGGACCACACCCGCCGACGCGCGATCTCGCTGGGCAGGAGGTTGGTCTCCACCCGCATGGGGCGAATCGCCTGCAACGCCAGGCCGTACGCCACGCCGAACGACAGCGAGGTCTCCTCAAACTGCGGCACGTTGACGTGCTCGGCGCAGGAGACGTTGTTGAAGTGGTCCAGACGGGCCACCGGAATATTGAGGTTCTGTTCCAGGAACTTCTGCAGGCCCGGCAGGCGGAACCCGTTGCCCAAGCCCACCAAGCGCTGGAATCGGCTGTCGCGATGCAGGGAGATGTAGTAGCCCACCGACCGCTGCATTTCCTGGACCAGGTCGGCGAACACCGGCCGCATCGCCTGGAACACCTGACGAGCGTACTTGCTGGTGGCGGCGGTTCGTTTGAGCTTTTCAGCCTTGGCGAAGGACAGCTTGAACGCTCGACCCAGGGCTTCGGTGAAGTTGTTGCCGCCGATTTGGATCGTTCGCGTCCAAATGCTCGACCCGTCGACGACCACCAGGTCCGTCTTGTCGGCGCCGATGTCGGCAATGAGGGTGGCCCCGTCGGTGGCAGCCTGATCGTCGTAGGTGACGAAGTTATAGAGGCTCAGCGGCGCCACCTGCACGATATCGGCGTGAAGGCCCACATCTTCCAGGTGGGCCAACATCTCGTTGATGTCCTGACGCTTCATCGCGAAGATGCCGACCTCCAGGTCGGGCGAGTCTTCGTTAATGAAGGCCTGCCACCGCCAGATCACCTCGTCGACCGGGAACGGAATCTGCTGGGCCGCTTCGTATTGAACGATGCGGGGCAGTTCCTTGGCGTCAACCGGGGGCGGCTTGAAGAATCGGGTGAAGCTGCTCTGGCCGGGCACGCTCAACACGATGGTCGAGCCGCGCGTCTCGTGGGCCGAGAGGAATTGCTCCAGGGATTGACGGATCAACAGCGGCTTGTCGACGTCCGGCTGGGAGAGGATCTCCGGATGCTCGATGACTTCGAAATCGACGACCTCGACGACTTCCTCGAAGTCCGCGAGCTTGATCGCCTTCAAGGCGCATTGGCCGATGTCGATACCCCAGACGGTCTTGACTCTGGCCATAGCCCTTCCTCGGCGTCAGCACCCGGAGGTCTACTCCAGGCGCCGCCGCCTGCTAACGGTGTCCACAGGCTCACGGCCCGGCGAGTTGTCCGCATGACAATCCACCGGCGCCATTAGTATAATTATGTATTCGGCCCTGAGATAGAAAGCCCTATACACTTTTTCCGCAATGCCTTCCGCCCCGGCCAAAGCGCCAACACCATGATTCGGTTCTCGCTGACAACCCTCGGATGCAAGGTCAACCAGTACGACGGCGCCGCCCTGGCCCAAACGCTGGCCCGCGCCGGGCTGGTCCGGACGGCCGGGGACGCCGACGCCAACCTGGTCGTCATCAACACCTGCTGCGTCACCGCCACCGCCATGGCCAAGAGCCGCCAGGCCATTCGTCGGGCCGTTCGGAACGCCACTCGAGCGGAGACAACGCCGGCCGTCCTGGTCGTCGGCTGCTACAGCGACTACGACGCCAAGCGCCTGGCCCGCTTGCTCGACGAGCTTGGAACTTCGGACGAAAAACAATGTATCTTAGGTAATCACAGTGATTTATCGTCTCAGATTGCCCGGTTTGTGTGTCAACTGAACAGATCCGCGAATTCTGAGGCGAAAGAAACTGTAAGTAAAGACATTAACAACACCTACGAAATCTCCCCTCAGACAATCAAGCAGCGCCGCGCCAGTGCGGCCAAACGCGAGGGAGCGGGCGAATATTTCGAGCCAATTGAGCGCTTCGGTGGCCACCAGCGGGCGTTCGTGAAGGTCCAGGATGGCTGCGACGCATTCTGCACGTACTGTATTGTACCGTTCACGCGGCCCCGAGTCTCATGGCGGCCGGCAGACCTAGTCGCCGACGAGTGCCGCTCACTGATCGAGAACGGCCACAAGGAGATCGTCCTATGTGGCGTGTTCCTAGGCGCTTACGGAAAGAGAACCGCTATCCGCCGCCGGGCCGGCGGGCCCAGTCTTCTGCCCGATCTGCTGGGCCGAATCGCTGCATTGGACGGCCTGTGGCGCGTACGCCTGTCCAGCCTGGAACCGGCCGACCTGAGCGACCAGCTGCTGGCCGTCTGCGTTGATTCGCCGGCCGTGGCCCCCCACTTCCACCTGCCTCTCCAGAGCGGCTCGGACGTCGTCTTAAAGCGAATGAACCGCCAATACGCAGCCGACGATTTCCGACGAACGGCCGACCGCCTCCGATCCACGCTCGATCGGCCGGCCCTGACCACCGACATCATCGTGGGCTTCCCGGGCGAGACCGACGACGACTTCGCCGCCACCATGGACCTCGCCCGGGCCGCCGGATTCGCCAAGATCCACGCCTTCCCCTTCAGCGCCATAGAAGGAACCGCCGCCTGGGACTTCCGGGACCAATGCCCACCCCCGCCGGTCGTCAAAGGCCGAATGGTCCAATTGGCGGAACTGGAAGCTCAGCTCGCCGACGACTATCGCCAACAGTTCCTGGGCCAAACCATGGAAGGCCTCATCGAATCGCCCCGCTCCGGCGCCGCCGACCGCCAAGCCATGACCGACCGCTACCTGACCGTCTTCTTCGCCCCCCCGACCGATGCCAACCCCGGCGCCCTAACCGGCCAAGTCGCCCGCTTCCACATCGACGCGGTCACCCCAGACGGCCTGACGGGAAGCGCTGTTCTCTAGTCCTTGTCGGTCTGCGCCGCCGCCCGTACAATCCGGCCGACATGAGTGACGCACCTGACAACATCCACGGCGAGCTGACCCGAGCGGCCAAGCAGTTGTTGGCGATTGAGCAACTGTTCGGCGCCGACTTTGTTCCCGCGCGCGAGGCCGATCTGCCGGAGATCGCTCCGGCGGCAACTGCCGCAGCAGCAATATCCATCGGCAGTTCGATGAGTCCCGAGGAAAAGGCCGCCGCTTTGGGTGAGATCGACGCCCAGGAGGTCAAGCCCTGCAGAAAGTGCGAGCTGCACAAGGGACGGGCCAACACTGTCTTCGGCGAAGGCGACGCCGCGGCCCGCCTGGTGTTCGTGGGAGAAGGCCCCGGGGCCGATGAGGACGCGTCCGGACGGCCCTTCGTGGGGCGAGCGGGCGAACTGCTGGCCAAGATGATCACGGCCATGGGGCTGGATCGCCAGCAGGTGTTTATCTGTAACATGGTCAAGTGTCGCCCGCCCGGCAACCGGGCGCCGGCCCCCGAGGAAGTCCAGGCCTGCTGGGGCTATCTGATCCGCCAGTTGCAGATTATCGCCCCGGAGGTGATCGTCACGCTCGGCAACCCGGCCACGCAAGGGCTGCTGAAGACCCGGACCGGCATCACCAAGCTGCGGGGCAACTTCCAGAACCTGCCCGACCTGGGCGAGGGGCTGGAAGGCATTGCGGTCATGCCCACCTTCCACCCCGCCTACGTGCTCCGCCAGTACACGGCCGAGACGCGCGGCAAGGTGTGGTCCGACCTGCAACAGGTCATGGGTCGGCTGGGCCTAACGACTCCGGCCACCTGAGCGCCGGGCCCTAGATGTGGCGGCGATCCAACGGCCCGCGGCGACGGCGTCGCAGCACGGCCAGGCCACCCAGCGCCAACAGACCCATCGTCGCCGGCTCGGGAACCACCTCAGCCACGCGGAAACCGACCCGACCGGAGTAGAAGTTCTCGGTGCTCGGGGCCACGTTGATTCGGCGGTCGGACTTGAGATCCCACACCCCTCCGACGCCAGCGTATCCCCATGCGCCACCACGGAACCCGCGGGTGGTGGGCGAACACTCCGTCTCGAACCATTCGGTGACATTGCCGGCCTGGTCGAAGGTGCCATAGTAGCTGTCGGAGTTCTCGAACTCGCCGACTTCGGTCCGGTAGTAAGGAGAGCCGGTCGTGTAGTCGCTGCCATCGTGATAGTTGGCGTTGTTGCCGGGGTCGGGGTCGATCAGACCGTTACTGGGGGCCGCATCGCTGCCGGTGGCGTAGTCGACGTAGCTGCCAGTGCTGCCGTTGTAGTAGGCGGCCTTGTACCATTCATCCTCACTGGGCAGGACCCACGTGGCCGAGGCCTTGCGCGTCACGGCCATCAGTTCCGTGTCGGTCATCGCGCCGTTGAGCAAGTACGAGCCATCCTCAGTTGTGGACGGATTCTGCCCGCCGGTGGGCTGACCGTTGTGCAGCCAATTGGCGAACCGAACCGCATCGCCCCAACTGACGGCGTTGACCGGGCGGTTGGCCCAGTCGGAGGCCACGGAGTAAGTGTAGCTGCCGGCGCTGCCGGCGCGCTGAATCCCACACCCGTAAGAGCCGGTGGTCATGTAGTCGTTGTACAGGCCGTAGGTGTCCGTGGCCCCCACGGCGTTGAGGAATTCGGTGTACTGAGCGGCGGTCACTTCGTACGTGCCGATGTCGTAGACATAGTCCACGGCCCCGGAGTCACGAGGGGACTCATTGTCGTTGGCATTGCCGGGATTCCCAACGGTGACGGTCTCCAGACTGGTCAGGCCCGGGCCCATGTTGAAGACGTCGCCGCCCAGGGCCACTTGGGCCACGATCAAAGCGACGATCAGGACGGACGGAAGCCACAGCCTGTGCGGATGGATCATTACGGTTTCCCTTCCCTGCCGGTTGCTGTTCACACAACCCCTGGACGGTCTGCTAACGGCGTTTGTCATGCCGCGCGTACGGTTCTCGCACGTCCTATTGTAGACCCGACTTACCAAAACCCAAGCTCCCGACCTCAAACAGAGCCAAATGGCGGGGCCCGGTCGCTAGGGCGCCGGCGGGCGGAAGGGCCCTTTTGGCCTTGTTCGGTCCCAGCGCCCTCGGTACATTGACGCCTTCCCTTGCGGCGGAATTTTCTGACCTTTGCGTCATCGAGGCATGTCGCCGCTACTGCAACAGGAGCCCAGCACGATGAAGATAGGTGTCCTGCGTGAGACCGCGCCCGGCGAGACGCGTGCGGGTATCGTTCCGGAAACCGTTCGCCGGCTGGCGCGCGACCATGAGGTGCTGGTCCAGGCCGGGCTCGGCTCGGCCGCCCACTTCAGCGACGCCGCCTACACCGACGCCGGGGCCACCGTCCTGTCCGGCGCAACGGCCGTGGCCGAGCAGGCCGACCTGCTGGTCAAGGTCAACCCGCCGACGTCGGAGGAAACGGCCGCTCTGCAGAGCGGATCGGCGTTGGTTTGCCTGCTTCGGCCGGCCACCGACGGCGCGCTGGCCCAGGCGCTGGCGACCCAAGGCGTGACGGCCTTTGCCCTGGACGCCATGCCCCGCATTACCCGGGCCCAGTCCATGGATGTGCTATCCAGCATGGCCACCATTGCCGGCTACAAGGCCGTCCTGCTGGCGGCCGACGCCCTGGCCCGCATGACGCCCATGCTCATGACGGCCGCCGGTACGATCAAACCGGCCAATGCGATGATCATCGGCGCCGGCGTGGCCGGTCTGCAGGCGATCGCCACCGCCAAGCGGCTCGGCTGTCGCGTTTCAGCCGTCGATACCCGACCGGCCGTGGCCGAACAGGCCGAAAGCCTCGGCGCTACCTTCATCCAGCTCGAAGCCGGCCACCACGCTGAAGACTCCGGCGGCTACGCCACTGATCTGGGTGAAGACTTCTACAAGCACGAGCAGGAGATCCTGGCCCCCCACGTGGCCAAGGCCGACCTGATCGTTTCGACCGCCATGATTCCGGGTAAGCCCGCGCCGATCCTGATTACCGAAGCGATGGTCGACTCCATGGCCGGCGGGTCGGTGATTGTGGACCTGGCCGCGGCCGGCGGCGGCAACTGCACGCTCAGCCGGGCCAACGATACCGTCGAGCACAAGGGGGTGACGATTCTCGCCCCGACCAACCTACCCGCCGACGTGCCCATCAACGCTTCGGAAATGTTCAGCCGCAACGTGGCGACGTTCCTGGCGGAACTGACGGGCGAAGACGGCGGGCTCAATGTCGATCTCGAAAACGAAGTCATCCAAGGCACGCTGGTTTGCCGCGACGGATCCGTCGTGCATCCGGCGGCCTTGAAGGCACTCGGAGTTAAGGAATAGACCATGGTGCTCCCCATTGCGATTGCCATCACCATCTTCGTCTTGGCGATGCTGCTGGGCCTGGAAGTGATCACCAAGGTGCCCACGCAGCTGCACACGCCGTTGATGAGCGGCTCGAACGCCATTAGCGGCATCACCATCATCGGCGCGTTGCTGGCCGCCGGGGCTGGCGGCTGGCTGGGCGGGTTCTTCGGCATCCTGGCCGTGTCCGCGGCGATGATCAACGTCGTCGGCGGCTATCTCGTCACCGACCGCATGCTCAAGATGTTCAAGAAGAAGAGGTAGCCGCGATGAGTCAAGAGATCACGATCTACGCATATGTTATCGCGGCCGTGCTGTTTGTGTTCGCCCTCAAGGCGATGGCCTCGCCCAAGACCGCCCGCCGCGGCAACTTCGTCGGCGCCATCGGCATGCTGATCGCCATCCTTGCCACGCTCCTGGCCCAGAAGCCCGAGATGATCGAGGACGTCCTCAAGACGGGCGTCACGATCGATACCGGCAAGACGGTGTCGGCCATCACGACGACCGGATGGGTCTACATCATCATCGGCGGCGTGATCGGCTCGGCGATCGGCGCCTTCCTGGCCCTGACGGTCAAGATGACCGGCATGCCCCAGATGGTCGCCATGTTCAACGGCTTCGGCGGCCTGGCCTCGGGCCTGGTCGTCTTCGCCGTCGTCATGCGAGACGGCAGCGAGGATGGATCGACCCTCGCGGTGACGGCCGGCATTAGCACGTTGATCGGTTGGATAACTTTCACCGGGTCGATCATCGCCTTCGCGAAGCTGCAGGAGTTCGTCATCTCCGGCAAGCCCCTGACCTTCCCCCTGCAAAAGATCGCCAACTTCGGCGTGCTAGCCGCGTGCGTTGCCTTGATCGTCATCTGGGGATACTTCCCCGACTATTGGGGATTCATCATCCCCCTCGCCCTGGCCAGTGCGGCCTTCGGCGTGATGTTCGTTGTCCCCATCGGCGGGGCTGACATGCCCGTCGTGATCAGCTTGCTGAACAGCTATTCCGGCCTGGCCGCGTGTGCGACGGGCTTCGTGCTCGGCAACCCCGGGCTGATCATCGCCGGATCGTTGGTGGGCGCCAGCGGCATTGTGCTCACCCGGCTGATGTGCCAGGCCATGAACCGTTCGTTGGCGAATGTCCTGTTCGCGGCCGTCGGGTCAAAGGTGGCCGACATCGACAAGGAGCGACAGCAATCGGTCAAGCGCTACACCGGCGAGGATGGCGCCATGGTGCTTTCCAACGCCCAGTCGGTCGTCTTCGTGCCCGGTTATGGCTTGGCGGTCGCCCAGGCCCAGCACATTCTGAAGGAACTTGCCGACTTGCTGGAATCCCAAGGCGTGGACGTTAAGTACGGCATCCACCCCGTGGCCGGCCGCATGCCGGGACATATGAACGTGCTGCTCGCCGAAGCCGACGTACCCTACGAGCAACTGTGCGACCTCGATACCATCAACCCCGAGTTCGAGAACACCGACGTGGTGCTGACCATCGGCGCCAACGACGTGATCAACCCCGCCGCCCGGACCGACCCGGAGAGCCCCATCGCCGGCATGCCGATTCTGGACGTCGACAAGTCCCGAACCGTCATGATCATCAAGCGAAGCCTCTCGCCCGGATTCGCCGGCATCGACAACGACCTGTTCTACGACGACAAGACCATGATGCTCTTCGGCGACGGCAAGCAAATGCTCACCGACCTCGTCGCGGCCTTGAAGGAGATGTAGACAGGCCTGAGGGCGAAGCCGGGAGGCTTGAGAGAACTACCGAGCGCGGTGGGTTTCCTGACCCACCGCGCTTCTCTGCGCAATCCCCGGAATCAAACGAATACCCCCCTTGGCCGCTCGTCCCATATAGTGTGAGGTGGCCATGAAGTTCCTCTATTACAACCGGCGTGAAGACCTCTTCAAACTCCTGGTGGCCCGCTACCGCCGCGATAGGACCACGCGCCTTTGCGCTGCCGGCGCCGCGGCCCTGTTCATTGGCGCCGGGGTCTGGTTCGGCGTTGCAGGACATGGCGAGATCCGTTCAGAGGAGCCAGGCTTGTACTGGTTCTTCGTTCTCTTGTTTGTCGGCATGGGCATCGGCTATCTGGTGGCCTTTGGCCGGCTGATGGCCTGGGCGTGGCTACGCGAACATTGGCAGGCCGATTGGGAGTTGATGGGCGACCGAGCGGAACTGGAGCTGCTGCCGGCGGGCCTGGTCCGCCGAGGGGCTAGCTCTGCAACGACCTACGACAGCCCGGCCATCAAGCACGTTATGGTCAGGTCCGGCCGTTTGTTCATCTTCATCGGCGACAGGCCTCACCGAGGTATCGCCGTAAACCGGGGGGCCATCATCGATGGCGACTTCGACGCGGTCGTTGACGCCCTGATGCAGCGCTACGACTCATAGGTACGGCGGTCTACGATCCTCAATTGCGCGAGCAACTGGTTGCTCACCCTACATGCGCCTACCCGCAACAGGGGCCCGGGTTTCGTTCGGGCTGGGAGTAGTGCAGCACCTTGCGGACGTAGCGGGCGAGTTCGGTCCGGAGGACCGGGTCAGCCAGGACAGCGTGGAGCGCGGCTCGGGGATTGCCGGCGTGGGCTTGGCGGGTCTGGGTGATTTCGGCAGCGTGGGCGCCGTCGTAGTCGGTCCAGTTGAACTTGAGGAACTGCTGGATGACGTAGACGGCCAGTTCGCCTTCAGTGGTTAGGCTGTTGGCGGCGGCCATGGCGGTCGGGTCGGTCGAGGCCAGTCGCGTCAGCAGGAACGGCACGCCGATGTCGCCGTCATGGGCGAGGAATATCTGCCAGGCCAGGATCTGTCGGAACGAGCCGTCTTGGCTGAGGCCGTTGGGGTTGAAGACGGCGTCGGCGCTGAGTGTGGCGGGAGTCTGACAGAGCTTGGCCCACTCGGCCGCATAGGGGTGCGGGCGCACAGGCGCGGCCGTGACCGGTCGTGTGTGTTTGCTGGGGGTGTACTGTTCGGCTTGTTCGTTGCACCCGGCCACGCAGGCCGCTAGGAGTAACGCCATCATCCATCGTTGCATCGATAGTCCTTTCCGTGCGCGCCGTTGCTTGGTGCGGCTGCATAGTTATCGGCCAACGCGGGGGTTGACCCGAGCCTTTCCTTGACGGGGCTTCGGCGGCCATGGTAGGCATTGGGCCCATGAGCGAGATGACTCCGCGCGAACGGTTCCAGGCTGTCATGAACTTTCAGCCGGTTGATCGGCTACCGGTGGTAGAATGGTGCATGTGGTGGGATGAAACCGTCGAGCGATGGCGAGGCGAAGGGCTGCCCGCCGACCTCGGCGGCGACGACCTGCGGCGCCACCTGGGCGTGGACCTCTGGTGTCAGCGCGGCATCGGCATGGGGCCCGTGCCGAACGCCACCATCGTCGAGCCCGCCATCCGCACCATGGACGAGTACCTCGAACTCCTGCCGAATCTCTGCCAGCTCAACGACCAGACGCTCAATCGGCCCATGTGGGAGGAACTGCTCGCCCCGCAAGCCGCCGGCCAGATCGTGGTGTGGCTGACGCTGGACGGGCCGTTCTGGTGGCCTCGCATTCTGCTGGGCGATCAGGAAATGCTGCTGATCTACTACGACGATCCGGAACTGATGCACCGGATCATCTCGGACATGCAGGACTTCCACCTCCGCTGCGTGGATGCGATTTGCGACATCATTCAGCCGGACTTCATGACCTGGGCCGAAGACTTCAGCTACAAGCACGGGCCCCTGATCGGCCGCGACTTGTTCGACCAGTTCAACGCCCCCTACTACACCGCCGTGACCGCACGCCTGCACGAGTACGGCGTGCCGTGCATCGTGGATACCGACGGCGATCCCACCGAGGCCATCCCGTGGTTCACCGATTGCGGCATTGACGGCCTCCTGCCGTGGGAGGCCCGCGCCGGCTGTGACGTGGCGGCCATCCGCAAGCAACACCCCAAACTGCTGATGATCGGCGGCTACGACAAGACCGTGATGAATCAGGGGGGGGCCGCCATGCGGGCCGAGTTCGAGCGCCTGCTCCCCACGGCCAAGACGGGCGGGTTCATCATGAGCTGCGATCACCAGACCCCGCCGGATGTGTCGCTCGACAACTACAAGCTCTACGTCAAGCTGTTCAACGAGTACTCCCTAGCCGCGGCGACGTAGATACGAAGAGCACCCCCGCCTACCGATTCGCCCTGTCCTGTCTGCCGCGAATGAATTCGGCCGGCATGCCGGCGATGAATCGCGCGTTGGTCGAGGCGAAGTGCGGGTCGACGTAGCTGTCGACGCGCTGCTGGAAGAGCTTGCGGTGGTAGAGGTCGATCTTGTCCTGGCTGGACACGTCCTCCAGGAGCACGAACCCGTCCAGGCCGGCCGACGGGCCCGGGACGCCGTCGATGTTGCCCATAACGGTGGTGCCGATGCCCAGCAGCATGGTGTCCTCGGGGTTGTAGCAGTTGAGGATGCCATGGTTGCAGAAGTTCAGGGCCTTGGTCAGATCGTAGATGTTGGAGATACTGGGGCTCAGCAGCACCAACCCTTCGAGGGGCTCGCCTCCGGCCAGGTCCGACACGCTCTCAGCCACGAACACGGCCAACGCGCCCCCGCCGCTGTGGCCGACAATATGCACGGGCCTGCCCGGCTGCTCGAGCTGGTAATCCAGGATCCGCTGGGCGACCGCCAGCGCCTCGATGCGAGCGCCGACCTTGTCGATCTGATTGAGCAGCATGCCGATGCCGGCTTCGGGCATGGGCTTGCCCCATTTCTGGATAACAATCGCGCGCCGCACGCCGCCGCGGACCAGGCCGTTCTCGATGTTGTAGCTGTGCTGGTCCACGCCCTGAATGCCGGGCAAGATCACCACCAGCCCATCCTCAGCCCCGCGCAGTTGGTAGTATTTTTCCTCGCAGCCGCCGACCAACATCGCGGCCAGAACCAGGACCAGTCCAATCCGATGTGATGTCGTCATGACCGTCAACTCCTTAATGTGCGAATGACTAAAGCTACCGTCCCGTCGCCCGCGCCGAAAGAGGAAATACGCGCGACGGAGACCCTTGACGACTAGCCGAGCTCGCCCACCCACGTGGCGAGGCGTTTGGCCAGATGGGTCTCCTTGCCGGCGAAGTAGTGGTCGGTGGCTTTGAGGACCTCAATCGCCAGCGGCGCGCCGGGCTTGCGGAGGGTCTCGAGCAGCTCCACGTTGCGGGCGATGGGGGTGACGTAGCCGGCGTCATTGGCGCCGAGGACGACCAGGGCGGACAAGCTCAGCTTGGGCCAACTGGACTTGGCCATGACCTCGGAATCGCAGAAGGCGAAGACGCCGGCGTCCTCGGGATGGTCGAACACCGACAGGAACGCCGCGGCGCTGAGGAATCGCCCCGGGCGCATGGCGCCGGGGCTCTGGTCGGCCAGTTTACGGGCGTCGGCGAGCTGGTCTTGAAGCGGCGGATCGTCGGGGCCGCGAACGCTACGGCTGAGAATGTCGCCGGGGCTCAGCAGAATCAGACCGGCCAGGCCCGCCTCGTCCGTCTGGGCGGCGTAGTGAGCGATCTTGACCGCCCCGGCGCTGTGGCCCGAAAGGACCACGCGTGTGGCGCCGTGGCCGCGGGCGAAATCGGTCCAGGCCGTCAGGTCGTGGACGCATTGGCCGAAAATGTCCCGCCGCGTGCCGATCTGCCAGCTCTCGCGTTGCGGGCCGGCCGATCGGCCGATCACGTAGGCCTCGGCGTCGTGCCCGCGCGTGTTGACCGTCAGCAACCCCACCCCCGCAGCCGTCAGGGCCTCGGCCAGCGGGTTGATGAACGGCTCCTGATAGAAGTTGCTGCACGAGCCATGCACGTGCACCACCCATACCCCCCCGCCGTCGACAGGCTCGAAGCTCATCCCATGCAACAGGAGCCCGTCCGGCGTCGTCGTATGGACCAGTTCACCTTTGATTGGCATGTGTCCCGTCTGCTTTGCTGTTCCTCGGAAGTCTACAGCAATCCAGCAACTCGGCCGTCCATGGCCTTTTGGTCGGCGGAGAAGGCGTTCAAGCCGGCCAGGTTCATCAGGGCGTCCAGCCCGATCTGTTTGGCCGCCAGCGCGTCGGCCCAGTTGGCGAGCTTGGGAATCTTGCCCTCGGCGGCGCTGGTGGCGACTTGCTCGGGCGTCCAGGCCGGCAGGACGTCGCCGCAGTTGTGATCGGTGAAGAACGCGACCACGTCGGCCGGCGTGAAGGCGTCGAGATTCTCTTTCTCCAGCGCGTCAACGCAGGCGATCAACGTGTCCTCGATGTCCCACAGCGTTTCCAGGCGAGCGGCGGGGTCCACGCCGTCGGCGAAGGTCGCCTGATAGTCGGTGGTGGTGTAGTCTAGAAACAAGTCTTCCTCGAAGCCGGGCCACAGGAAGGTCTTGGCTGGGATGATCGGAATGGTCAGCACATCCACACCGAGGACGTGCAACAGCTGGTGGTCGTCGCGAATGCTGGCGGCGATTTGTCGGGTGGGCGCCTTGCCGGCCTCCCGCAACGTGCGGACGGCCCGTTGGGACGCCATCACCGCGCGCTCGCCGACGTTGGCGCCGTCGCCGAGAGCGTTGTCGGCCACGAAGGCATTGAGACGACCCATGAACACATTCACGTACTGCGGGCGGCCGATGCGGGCCATGATGTAGTTCTGCCTCGCAGAAAACCCCAGCGTGTGATTAACCGGAATGCCCTCGGCCGAGAGCTTTCGCGTAGCCAGCAGACCGGCCGGCGTGAACGGAATCTTGACGATGAATCGTTCCGGACAGATCGCGTGGTAGCGGCGAGCGGTGGTGACAGCCGCATCGACATCGTTCGCCAAATCGGTGTGTTCTTCGACGGAGACGAACGCGTCGAAGGTCTCCACCAGCTTCAGGCCGTGGTAGGCGTTCAGGATGAAGGCCAACTCCAACAGCCGTTCTCCCTCGGGCAGCTTGGCCTCAGCCAATAGCGCCGACGCTTCCGGCACGAGCGTGTCGTAGGCGCCGGCCTGGACTTCGTTGTTGAGCAGCGAGTTGTTGGTGGTCAGGGCGACAAACTCGTTGGTCCACAGATGCCCCACATCCACAATGCTGCCGCTATCGAGCCACAACTCACTGCCGGCCTCGGCCGACAGCCGCCAGAACCTGTTCGTGCCGAACGAACCGGCCAGTTCGCCGAACCGCGGGGCGAAATCCTTGCGAACGAATTGCGCCACCTTCGCCTGTTGCTCATTGGTCAGCGTCATCATGGCAGCCTTTCACTGGACACACCACGATAGCGGCGCGAAGGAGGCGATTCAAACCCGAGATTCTTCTCGAAACCGGCTCAAGAAATCATGCTCCCGCCGCCGATATGCGGAATTAGGCCCGTATCGTCTCACTTCATGTCGATGATCTCGCACGGACGCTCTCGCCATGGATGAACATGGTCGAACCTGGGTACGGATAACCCGCCGGGTCTGCGCGCGTGGCGCACGTTGCGCCGAACGGCTGCACACTGCCCGCGGGAGAGCGTCCAATGAAACGTGCATTGCGTCCCATCGCGACTACTCGTTCCCTGTTCCGTACGATCACCCGTCGCAAGACCGTGGAGCTTCTCGGCCGGACCCCTCAGCAAGTGGTCAAGATCGTCCTCCGCGTGCTGACCGGCCAGGACACGCTCGAGGCCGCCTGCCAGCGACACCGCATCACGCCGCGTCAGTTCGACTACTGGTGCCGCAACTTCACCGACATCTGCCGGCAAGCGACCCAGCGCGGCGAAGTCCTCAAACTGGGTAAGCCCGTCCCGACCAATCAGGACGAAGCCAGTCTACTCCGATCGGCTTTCCGGTTGATCCGGGCCGAGCCGCCCGCGGATATCTGGTCGTGGGCCAACGATCGCCTGACCAGCGCATGGAAGCCCAAGAGCCGTCGGCTCCCCCTGGGCGCCTAGGCGGCGGAAAGCAGTCTTATCCCAATGCCTTTTAGATGGATACAACGAAGATGGGGGCGACGCCGCAAAAGGCGAAGGTCAGGTGATGACCTGATTGCCTTCCGACGCGCTCGCGCCTACAATACGGTAAATCAAGCGCACATCGATTCTCGGGACCCGTATTCGTACACAGCTAACACGTCTAAGCAAGAGCGAGGTTGTAACAGTGAGCAAGGCCCTTTGGGGTCGACCACTGGGGAGAACGTAAACATGGAACATGTCGGCATCGACGCCATAGACACATCCAGCCTACCGGAGGGAATGCCCCTCCCGGTGGCACTGTCGATGACCGGACAGGCCCATCGCTCCGCAGATGAGATCCTAAGGATTGTCCTACGCGGAGTTTGTGGTTTTGAGTCGGTCGAGGACCTCTGCCGACGCGAAGGGATTAGCACCGAGCAGTTTAACGCTTGGCGGAAGCTATTCAGTCGCGTTTGCCGGCAGTGGACCCAAGACAATCAGCATCTGATCGCCGAGGCGGTCGCACTGGACAAGGTTGACGAAGACGTCGCCGATTTCGTCCAAGTGCCGGCTGCCCGGTTGGATGCCTAGCCCAGCCCAGCCGTCGTCCGGCGGCCTGGCGGGCACTAACGGGGACGAAGCACTCCGTCTGTGAAGCGCACCACGTGTCCGGTCAGATTTGTGAAACGAAATTGCACCTGCCCCCGACTTCGCCCTTTGCTGCTGGTGATGTCGTAGTAGATCGTCAGATAGTGACCGGATGCGTCATGGCGGTATCGCTGCGTCGCGTAGGCGATCGACACCAATTCCCCCCGCTGCAATGGGCCTGTGGCCGTCATCATCGTCAGGCGATCCAGCGTTAGGTCTTGGCGGAGCTCCTCCCCCAGCATGTCGAACGCCCGGCGCGGCCGATCGGTCAGCAGATAGGTCAGCAGGTCCTTGCCCCGCTGCTGATAGAGGCTGGTGTCGGGCAGTTCCTTGAACCAGTTGTCGGGCAATTGTTCGGAGTCCAGGCTGAAATCCCGTACCGCGTTGCCCCGAAACTCGATGGCCACGTCGGCTGTGCCCTTGGCGAACCGGGCTTGGCCCTTGTAGATCGTGGCCGAGGCGCCGTCGACCTGACGTGTCTCGCTGGCGAAGCCGCCCTTGATGGAGCGACACGCGCCCAGATGCTCCCGCAGCGCAGCCATCCAGGCGGCCAGGACGGGCTCATCCACATTCTTGGCGGCCACTGAGTCCAGCCACGCCATCACCCGTGAGGGCTCGCCCGACGCCAGCGCCGCCACGAACGCCTCCGGCGGCGAGGGTTCGGCGGCAGGCCAATGACACGCAACCGCCCAAAGCGGCAGCGCAACAACCAGCCCCCAGCACACGGATCGACGAATGCTCACAGATGTGTTGTTACGCCGGTTACGCCCCGCGGT
>CAYRZU010000006.1:0-42108 GCA_964428895.1 uncultured Planctomycetaceae bacterium | reverse complement strand
ACACGGATCGACGAATGCTCACAGATGTGTTGTTACGCCGGTTACGCCCCGCGGTCAAGGCCCTGTTGGCGGGGGCCGCTGCATGCTGGGTCAATGTGAGGCGGCCCCTATTTCGTGGGCACCCAGATATAGGCACCTTGGCGGTTGATGTAGCCGCGCTTGTCACCGATCCAGACGGCCGCGACGCTGTGTTCGTCAAAGCAGGTCGCGCTGTCAAACCGTGGAGGAATCACCCAGGCCCCCGTCCTGTCGATGTACCCCCACTTCCCGCCCTCGACGAAGCCTTTGGGGTGTTCGGTCCCGCCGACATTCGCCGTGGCGAGCCCGTTATGGAAGCCCTCCAGGCGGGCGATGTTCTCATGCGGGGGATCCAGGGCGACTTGGCCGGTCCTGTCGATGTAGACCCATCTGCCGTTGAGGCGGACGGGCGCGAGCCCTTCGGAGAAACGACGGGCCTTCTCGAACTGAATGGGGATGACGTATTCGCCTGCTTCATCGACATACCCTAAGCGCTGCCCGCCTTGGCCGTCCCATTCGCCCGCAACGGCCAAGCCCTCGAAGAGAGGGCAGAGAATCTCGAACTCAGGCTCAATCAAGTACTGACCGTCTTCGCCAATGACGCCATAGAGCCGGCCGCCAGGCCCATCCGGAATGGTGACGCGACATCGCCCATCGCTTGGCCACGTCCATGCATCTACCCACATGAAGGGGCCGTTGACGGCACGAAGTTGGCCATCGACTGCGTACTTGTCGGAATCGCCGGGGAAGACCACAAACATTGGCCCGCCAGGGAATCGAGAGACCTCTCGGAACTTGGGTGGGATGACGAATCGCCCGGTCTTGTCGATGTACCCCCAGCGGGTGTCATCTCTCGGGCTCAGGTCCGTAGGCGACGGCTCATGCTCCACCTCCACAGCCGCCAGGCCTCTATGGAAGGATCCCGTGTTGTGGAATTGGGGGGGGATGACGATTCCGCCCTCACGGTCAACAAAGCCGTCCTTCCCGTCGATCCGAACGGCGGCCAGGCCTTCGGAGAACTCCATGATCAGATCATAGACAGGTTCCAGGACGATGTTGCCTCGGGTATCGGCATAGCCCCACTTGCCGTTCAGCTTGATTTTGATCCAGCCGTCGGGGCCGGGCTCGCCAACGGATTCAAATCGCGGCTCAATCACAATGCGCCCCGCAGCATCCATGAAGCCGCACTTCTCGTCGGCTTTGATCTCGTACATGGGCGAAGGCGCCGCCGACCTTCTTTGGCAACCGGCGATCAGTATGCATAGACCAATCAACGCGACAAATTGGAACGCCCTGTTCATCTCATTCACCTTCAGACGGTCTCTTGATCCGCTCGGTGAGATTATCACCTACCGGTTCTGCAGGGACCGCATCCGATTCGCATAGCCCTCGGCCCGTTCGGGAGTCTGCTTCCGCGCCATCTTTGAATCAAGGATTTCCGCTGCAGCCGTCTCGTAGTCGGGTGGGTCCTGAGACAACGCTGCCTTCATCTTCTCAAACTTCCGAAGGCCGTCTTCTCCCATTTGGTAGGTCATTTCGACCAGAACTTGTGCTGCCACCGGATCCAGATCATCAATGAACGGTATTACGTTGCGGGCCCCCTTCACTGCATCGGCCATATCAAAGCTCCAGCAGTTCCTGCATCTGGTCCGGTGTTAGTTTCTTGCTCGTAGGTCGCCTGTTTTCCTTGTCGAAGTAGTAGGAAGGTGGCCTCCCGGTAACGGCCAGCAGATTATGGTCCCCGGGAGCTTTCCAAATGAACTTGTGCCCATGTCCAATGGTCGGATGACTTAGGTGGTCCAGGTATCCGAGTTCCTCTTGTCCTTCGTGTTCTTTCAGCAGCTTCTGGAGCGAGAGAGTGAGTCCGTCATCGGACTCCGTTTCTTGATCGTCCGGCTTTGCGAGGGCGTTGAGCCCGGCGGTGTAGCTATCGAGTTTGTCTTGGGTGGTGCGGCCGTCGAAGCGTTGAAGGGCGTCGGCCATGGCAGTGTGGTTGTCGGTATTAATGCCTTCAATCAGCGAGTCGTTGGCCAGCACTTGATCCACGCCAACATCGACGGCCAGGTGGGTGAGCAGGTCGCGGGTGTTGGCGTCGAGTTGGCCCCAGTTGGTGATGGACCCAGCTAGGGCTTCTTCGGCCTTGCGCCGGTCGTCGAGCGGGTACTGCTGTTCGTATTCGCCGGCCTTTCGCTTCATCGCGTCGGCCACTTCCGTCGCGGTGGCCCCGGCAACTTGGCCGCCGACATCCTGCCCCAAGATGAAGGAGTCATCCTCGATGGCCGGCTTGTCCGGGTCGATGGCGCCAGGCGGGCGGACCTCGCGAATGTTGTCGGGGTTGGCGTCGGCGGAATCGAACGAGGGGGGACGGACTTCGCGGATGTTGTCGAGGCCGGCCTCGGTGACGCCGTTGACTTCGGCCGTGTGGCCGAGCCGGACCAGTTCCTGCGATGGGGGCTCGGCCTCAGCCGGAACGTGGCGGCCGAGGGGCCGAATCTTCTGCTGCCACGGCGTGGGGTCGCGATGGATGGCCATCGTCGCGTCCGGCTGTTGGCCGATCGGCCGTGGGCCCGCAAACTTCGGGAGTTCAGAAGGGGCGTTCTCGGCTTCGTCAGGCGCATCGGCCTGCTTGGCGATGGGGTCCAGGCCCAGGCGCTTGAGCGTATCGGCGTGACGCCGGTTGCGAGCGTCATCTTTGAACTGCATGGTCGTGCTCCTGTCGTTAGAGAGGCGGATACGAGCGCACGCGCGCCCATCTCTTTCTAGCGACAGCCGCCCTGTAGCGAGGATGCGTGATTACACAGCCGTCAGACATGTTCGGACACGTCTCCCATCTGACCCCAGACCCTATCTGCGCATTATCGTACCAAACAAACTCCAACCATCAATCATAATCCTGCAGTGATGCCCGACTGGGCCGAAATGGAAACCGGGCGGGCCTGGGGAGGCGCCGCCCGGGGGGTCGCAGGATGCGTTCGGCAGAACTACTCGCCGTCGATGGTGGCTTTGAGGTTTTCTACGAAGGGCTCGGGGCCACCTTTGGCGTAGCCCGTTCTGCCGAGTTCCTTGCCGTCGGCCGAGACGACCACCAGCGTGGGGAAACCTTCGACTCGGTACTTCTGGGCCAGTTGCATGTTTCGGGCCTTGACGGCATTGGATTGGGGCTTGGCCTTGGGGAAGTCAACGGCCACCAGCACCAGGTTGGCCTTGGCGTAGTCCTTGAACTGCTCGGTGGAGAAGATCTCCGCGTCGAGCTTCTTGCACCAGCCGCACCAGTCGCTGCCGGTGAAGTCCAGCAGTAGCGGCCGGTCGTGGTCGCGGGCGATTCGCTGAGCTTGGGCCACATCCTCGGTCCAGCCGCCGTCGTAGGCCAATCGGGGCAAGGCCTCTCGCAACTGCGGAACGAGGCCATCGGCCCCGGCGATGCTGTCGGCCTGGTGGAGCAGTTCCTTGCCGTCGGCGGAGACCAACAGCAACGAGCTATCCGCGGCGGCGCTGAGGTTACCGCGAAGGCCGGCCAGACCTTCGTCGGACGCATCGACCTGAACGACCGCCAATCGATCGTTGGCCAACAGAATGAACCTGGGGTCAGCCAGCAGGCCGGCCTGGAGCGCCGAAGCCTGGTCGTCGGAGTCTGTGACCAACACCAGCACCGGCCGATCGTCCTTCTCGCCGGCCGCCAGGGCGCCGGCCAGGTCGTCGGCCAGCGTCAGCCGGCGCGTGTAGAGATAGGCATCGACGATGCTGCGGGCGCTGGCGACCCAGACGTCCGCCCCTCCCTTCATGTAGCCGGCTCGGCCGATCGCGTTGCCGACGTCGTCCAGGAACAGAATCGTCGGGAAGCCTTCAACGCCGTGCTTCTTGGCCAGGCCCTGGTTCTGGGCCTTCAGCTCGTCGGACTGCTTGATCCGCCGCGGGAAGTCCAGCACCAGCAGCACCACGTTGTCAGCCGCCCAGTCCTTGAAGGTGTCGGTCTGGAAGACCTCGCGGTCCAGCTTCTTGCACCATCCGCACCAGTCGCTGCCGGTGAAGTCGGCCAGGATCGGGCGGCCGGTTTCCTTGGCCTGGGCCAGCGCCTCGTTGTAGTCGGTCAGCCAGCCCTCACTGGCTGAGGCCGGCCGCCCCACCAACGAGAACACCACGGCCGCGGCCACAATGATCAGAAGAAATACGCCCGTTTTTCGCATGGGTCATGCCTTTCCGTTGTCGAGCTCAGCCGGCGCGTAAAGCGCCCGCCTTCACGTCTCAGCAAATTCTAGCCTTTGTGACCGCAGGTCACAGTAGCCATCTGGAATGTTCTTGGGGATTCTAACCGAGGTCCCGCCGCGCCGCGTCGCAGATCTCGGTCAGGGCGGCGTCCAGGTCGGCTGAGACTGGCTCGACCTCGTGGGTGATCAATAGATCCTTACGTCGCCGAATGCAGCGTTGTTCAGTGTCGGTGGCGCCGGCATCGGCCCAGGCCTGGTAGAACTGGCGATCCAGCACGGTCGGGAACCACAGTTCCTTCCGAAAATGCTCGGCCGTGTGCATCCGGTCGATGAAGGTGCCGCCCGGGCCGGCGTCGACGATCTCGTCGAGGGCCAGCGCGTCGTCGGAGAAATCCATCTCGCGCAGGGCCGACTCGACATACGAGATCACCTCGTTCTGGAAGACGAGCATATCCAGGCTGGTCGCCTGATCGACGCCGGCGATGCCCATGTGGCCGAAGATGTCCGCCCCGGCGGCGGCGCCGAGGATCAGCGTGGCGGCCGACTCCAGGCCGGCCTGGCCGTCCGGGCGTTTGGCGTCGGTCAGGCCGACGTTGATGTAGACCGGCAGGCCGTAGTGCTTGCCCATCTCGGTCATGGCCACGCCGAAGATCGCCTGCTCGGGTCCGGCGAAGATCAGTTGCGTGGTCTGCATGTCGAAGGCGTGGCAGATGCCGCCGTAGCAAACCGGCATGCCTTCGCGGATCAGTTGCGTGATGCAGACGCCGGCGAGGATCTCGGCGTTTTCCTGAGCCATCGTGCCGGCCAATGTTCCCGGGGCGCTGAGGCCGGTCTGGGCCATCGGGCCGATCGGAACGGGCAGGTTGAGGCGGGCCGTCTCGAACAACAGATCGATGCCGTTGAACGGGAATCGCAGCGGGCTGATCGGCTCGAGGAACGGATAGAAGACCGGGTAGTTTTCGGCGTCGGCGTCGTTGCCGCGCAGGGCGATGGTCATGTCCACCAGATACTTGGCCGACGCGCGGTCGTGCATCCAGAAATGGATGGGCTTGGTGGTGTTCCGGAGCATCTGGGCCATCACGTCCACGCAGCGGACGGCCGGCGGCAACTCCTGGGGGTCCGTCATGGCGCCGACGACGTTGATCTGATCCAACGCGTCGCCGAGGCGGCAGGCGCGGGCGACGTCGTCGAGGCAGGCGTAGCGCCGAGAACCGCCGGGCTCGTCGACCCACATGGCCTCCCCGGCGATGGAGTTGTAGTTGCGTTGGCCTGTGCCGAACTCGGCCGTCTTGGCCAGATCGCGACCGTAGATGGTGAACCGCTTGCCCGCCGACGCGAGCGAACGGTCGATCAACTCCGGCGGAATGCGGACGATCTGGGTCTGCGTGTCGACGTCGGCTCCCGCGTCGGCGAAGCGCGACAGCATCTCCTCATGCGGCACGTGCACGCCGACGCGCTGAAGGATGTCACGGCTTACCTGATCGACACGGTGGACCTGCTGGGTCGAAAGGGCCTGAACGAACATCGTGTTCCCTTGTTGTCTGCGGTCGCCGATCCGTGACGGTCGACCCGGGCTATTCCGACGCCGCCTCCGACTCCGATTCCGGCGCGGCTTTGAACTCTACCATATGACCCTTCAGCCCCACGAACTGGTACAACACCGCCGCGTCCAGAACGGCATTCTCGCAGGTGATGGTGTAATCAATGCGAAGGAACTGGCCGGTGTCGGTCTGAGCGTATTGGTCATCCTCCACCTTGATCATCTTCACCTTGCCCCACTGAGGCAATACCGAAGCCATCTGCTCCTGGAGCTTGGCCAAGGGGAACTCCTCCCGATAGCTCTCGTGGAACATCCCGTGAGCCTTGGCCGCGTCCCCCTTCAGCAGTGCGTAGAACATATCCGTTCCCTGCTTACGGTAGGGGTTCGTGTCGCCCGGGCCTTGGAACCAATCGTCCGGCAGCAGATCGGATTGCACCTGCCATTCCACGATGGCCTCACCCAAGGTGACGAACATAATCATGGCCGGGCCCTTCTCGAAGGTGACCACGCCGAGCGTGCGCACCAGCGTACCCGCGTCGGCCTCCTTGGTTTCGGTGGTCAGGCCCTCTTCGGTCAGCCCCTCATAGTCGCCCATGCTCTTGTTGAAGGCCTTGATCCAGACAGCCAGAACGGGCGCATCGATCTGGTCTTTCAGCTTCGGGTGGAACAGCGCCATCACCTTGGCGGGATCGCCGGTCGCGACCGCCTTGAAGAACTTCACTTGCGGCCCGGCGGCGCTCGGGGGCGGGGCCAGTTCCAGCGCCACCGGATGCCCCTTCATTCCGTCGAACTCGAAGGTCACCATCGCCTCGGTCGCGTCGTTTTCGCCGGTAACCGTGTAGAGCACGTGGAGCAACTGCCGGCTGCCTTTCACTTCATACTCGTCGGACTTGGCTTCAATAGAGGTCACGTCCCCTATCGCCGGCGACATCGATTCAGCCAATGCTTCGAACGCCGTCAGCGGCGATATTTCCTGCGCCTTCTCGTGGAACATCGCGTGCGCCTCAGCCGGCTTGCCGCCCAGCAGAAGCTCAAGCACCTTCTGGCCTCGCTGGCGGTACAGGCCTGTCTCGGCCGGACCTTGGAACCAGTCGTCCGGGAGTTGCTCAGACTCCACCTTGAACTTGACGATCTTGTCGTCGACGAAGACCAGCTCGGAGGCGGCCTTGCCTTTCTCGAAGTTCACCGTGCCGGACGTGGAGAGCATATTCCCGTCGGCCTCCGTGGAGAAGCTGGCCTTACTGAGGCCCTCGCACTTGCCCAGGTTTTCATTGAACGCCTTCATCCACGCCGCCAGGACCGGCTCGTCGATCTCCTTGGCCAGGTCCGGATGAAAGAGTTCTCGGACGTTGGCGGCATCGCCCGAGCCGACCGCCTCGAAGAACGCTTCCTGCTTGTCGCTGCCGCTGGAGTGGGCCCAGAACAACAGAGCCACGAACCCGCCGACCAGGACCGCCAGGACCAAGAATATCGTGCCGAGAACTATTAGGACCGTCTTCATGATGTGTTCCTTTCGCCCGCCCGGGCCAGTTGTCCGGAGCGATTGTATCGACCGATTCGGCCAACAACCACTATCTCAGCATAGCGCACAATGAAAGCCGATCGTCGAAAGATCGACGGCCGGCCACGGTGTCATGGGGGTGGCAGCTCAGTCTCGTTTGATCAGCGTCTGCTTGCTGCGGGTCATTTGCATGTCGACGGCCGCCTTGCGGCGTTCGAAGTGGCTGAGGGACAGTTCGACGAGTTCCTTGGCTTCATCCGGCGTGAGGGTGCCGACCGTGATCAGGTCTTGAGGGCGGAGAGTCGACCAGGAGAACGCCAGCCCCACGAACGGGTGCAGCCGGCCGGCCGCGAAGGGCTTGATGGTGATCACGGGCTTGGCGGCGTTATGGATGACGTGGTTGACCCAGTCGATCTCGATGGGCATGAGGAAGCCCATCGCGTTGTAGATCGAGATATACGTTCCGACGTCGAGGTTGGTCTCATCGGCGTAGACGATTGTCTCCGGCACGTGGGTCGACAGGCCGGGAATCATTCCGCGCTCGCGGATCATGGCCGCAATCGTGTCCATGCCGCGAATGGTGCGGGCGCGCTTGTCCAGCAGCGCGTCGGTGGTGGATTGGTGCGGCATGCAGATCGAGACGCCCAGCTCGGCCAATTCATCGAAGATCTTCGCGTTGGCGCTGTGGGCGGCGTCCGTGCCGTCGATGTTCAGCGACGGCGTGGTGATCTTGATCAGCCCCCTGCCGGCGCGGTCCTCGGCTTCGGCGACGGCCTCGGTAATCCGCGGGCCCGGGCGAAAGCCCAGAATGGCGTCGACCCCATGGTTGAGGAACTCGACCAGCACGTCGGCGATTTGCGACCGGCTGCGCGACTTGATGAGCGTGTCCTTGGCTTCGGAGGTGTGGGACCAGCCCAGAAACCAGTTCGTGCCGATCAGCATCCTCGGCAGGCTCACCCCCTCAATCATGGTGCGCGGAAACTCGGGCATCCGATCCTCAGCGGCGGATAACAAAGAAGGCCGGTCGCCGGATCACCGACGGCCGGCCTTCGCTGCGTTCATCCAATCGCTAGTCTTGCTTGACCAACGTCTGCTTGCTGCGAGTGATCTGCATTTCGACTTCGGCCTTGCGACGCTCGAAGTGGCTCAGCGACAGCTCGATCACTTCCTTGGCCTCGTCGGGCGTCATCGTGCCGACGGTGACCATGTCCTGCGGGCGAAGCGTCGACCACGAGAACGCCAACCCGACGAACGGGTGCAGCCGGCCTGACGCGAACGGCTTGATGGTGATGACGGGCTTCTTGGCGTTGTGAATGACGTGGTTGACCCAGTCGATTTCGATGGGCATGAGGAAGCCGGCCGCATTGTAGATCGAGATATAGGTGCCGACGTCCAGGCCGGTCTCATCGGCGTAGACGATCGATTCCGGCTCGTGGGTCGACAGGCCCGGCGTCATGCCGCGCTCGCGAATCATGGCTGCGATCTTGTCCATGCCCCGAATCTGGCGGGCGCGCTTGTCCAGCATGGTGTCGGTGCTGGAGGTGTGAGGCATGACGATGGATGAGCCGCGCTCGGCTTCGACGTCCATGATCTCTTTGTTCTTCTTCTCGGCCTCGGGGCCTTCGTTGACGTCGATGCCGGGCGTCGAAATGATGATGAGCTCTTTGCCCGTGCGCTCTTGAGCCTCCTGAACGGCATGGTACATCCGATCGTTGGCCACAAAGCCCAAGATCGCGTCGACGCCTTGGGCCAGGAAGACCTCCAACACGTCGGCGACCTGCGAGACCGATCGGTCGCAGATCAGCTTGTCACGCGAGGCGCTCTGGTGTGAAAAGCCCAGGAACCAGTTCGTGCCGATCAACATCCGCGGCAAGGATTTTCCGTCAACTTCAGTGCGGGGGAACTGAACCATGTCCTTCTCCTATTTGAGTCCGGCCGACCCGGCCAGGCGGCCCAGGTGTTCTGCGTATGCGTCATTCTAACGCAATTTCGGCATAACAAGTGTCAAAACTACTCCAATTTGGATCGCCCGGGGCATCCCTAGGCCTCCAAGAACTCCGAGACCATCTCGACGACCCTCTTGGCTTCGCTGCCGGTGGGGTCCTTGGCGGTATCGAAGACCATCACCGCCAGGCCGGCCACCAGACCGCTGGCGATCAGCTCTCGGATCGACAACACAAACTCTTCCTGTGTAAGGCCTTCGGGAACCGGCAGAACGTGGGCCGACATCTGCGATTCGTCCAGAATGTCCAGATCGATGTGCAAGTAGACGTTCTGGACGCGCTGGCGAAGGTCGGCCACGACGGCCTGCATGGCCTCAACGGGCCCGACCTGGCGAATGCGGTCGGCCCGCCAGATGCGTACGTCCGACAGCGCCAGCGCCAGCGCCTCCTGGGGGTCCAGATCACGCGTGCCGTAGAGCGTGATGTTCTCTTCTTCCAGTTGCGGCCCCGGGCGGAACAAACTGACGAGCTCCTCCGGCCCGCGGCCGGCCAGGATGGCGTTCTCCATGCCGCCGATCAGACCCGAGGGGCTCGTCTCGGGCGTATTGAAGTCACCGTGAGCGTCCAGGAAGACCTGCCCCAGCGGCGCGCTCTTGGCCCGCCGAAGCCCTTCCAGGATGCCGAGCATGACGCTGTCTTCCCCGCCGAAGATCAGCGGCACGTACCCCTCGCCGGAGACCTGCTCGACCTTGTCGGCCAACGCCCTCGACAGGACTTTGACCTGGGCCGGGTTGAGCAGTTTCCGGTCGCTGTCGTCGTAGGCGGGCAGGTCGACAGAGATGTCGCCGAAGTCGACGACCTCGTCGATGGCGCCCCCGGCAGCCTCGACCAGGCCGGCCTTGCGGAACGCGGCCGCCGACTCGGTAATGCCCGCACACGCCCACCCCACGCAGTACGGGTCGCCAATAGTGCCCAGCTTCTTAATCGTCGCCATCAGTGCCTCCCAAGCCCGGGCAATCCGGGGCAGACATTAATGACAGGGCTTGTGCCATCATGCAAGAGCGGATTATCATTCTCGCTTTCATGCCGCCGTGGACCGGAATCGGCTCGGCGAGACGAGCAAGAAGCCACCGACCCAAAGGAGCAGATCGTGGCCAAGAAGAAGACACTCAAGGTGGGCGTCATTGGTGTGGGCACCATCTCGCCCGTGCATCTGAACGCCTATCAAAAGCACCCCGCCGTTGAGATTATCGCGGTGGCCGACGTCAGCGACGCCAATCTCGCCAGCGTCGGCGAGCAGTACGGCGTCCCGGTCGAGAACCGCTTCAAGAACTATAAAAAGATGCTGAAGCTCAAGAACCTCCAGGCCGTCAGCATCTGCACGCCCAACTGGTTGCACGCCCCGGTCGCTGTCGATGCCCTCAACGCGGGCAAGCACGTGCTGACCGAGAAGCCCATGGCCATGAACGTGGCCCAGGCCCAGAAAATGGTCGACGCCGCCAAGAAGCACCGTCGCCTCATCCAGGTCGGCCACAACCACCGGTTCGACAAGGAACCGATGTTCGCCAAGAAGCTGATCGCCTCCGGCAAGCTCGGCAACATTTACTATGCCCGCGTCAAAGCCATCCGTCGTCGCGGTTGCCCGAGTTGGGGCGTGTTCGGCCAACTCGATAAGCAAGGCGGCGGCGCCATGAGCGACATCGGCGTGCACGTGATCGACCTGGCCATGCACCTGATGGGGCACCCCAAGCCCGTCAGTGTTTCCGGCGCGACGTACCGCACCATCGGCAACGAACCCGGCCACATCGGCATGTTCGGCGTGGTCGACCACAAGACCTACACCGTCGAAGACATGGCGGTCGGTTTCGCCCGGTTCGCCAACGGCGCCAGCATGAACATCGAGACCAGCTTCAACGCCAACCTCGACGAAGACCAGTTCGGCGTGACCCTCGTCGGCGACAAAGGCGGCGTGAGCGTGTTCCCGCTGAAGGTGCAGATCGAAATCAACGGCCATCTGACCGACTGCACCCCCCGCTATGTCGACGCCATGCCCGGCCCCTACCCGCACGCCAGTGGCGGCCATGACTCCAGCGTGCACGGGTTCTGCGAGGCGATCCTCAAGGGCAAGCCCGCCCCGATTCCGGGCTCGGAAGTCATCCTGACCCAGAAGATCATTGACGGCATGTTCACCTCGGCCACAACCGGCAAGGAAGTGCGCGTCAAGTAAACAGCCCGTCACACCCGTACCCAAGCGCGGCGGGGCTCCTGTCCCGCCGCGTTCGTTTTCACCCTACCGCTTCCGTCGCTTGGGGGCGTCGATATCGGCCGCCAAGACCACGTGGTAGCCGCCGTCGGTGGCGTCCATGATCGTTTCCAGCGTCAGAAACTCGCTCGGGCCGACGTAGACGACCTGGTCTTCGCGCGATTCCTGCGCGTAGGCGTGGACCGATTCGTTGGCGACCGAGCTGAGCTGGATGCTCTTGAGAGCGGGCATCTCGGCCCAGGTCGGGATGTGCCGGTTGTGCACGCCGCACAGGTGAATCATGCCCCCCTTGGGGTGCAGCGACAGCACTTCGTTATCAAGCTCGGCGATGAAGTCGCGGTACTGGCCCGGGCCGATCAGGTGCGTGGAGCACCCGTCGATTTGGCCATACCCGGGCGGTTGGGCGCGAACGGTCGGGGCGGCGCCCTGGAGTTGCCAGGTCGGCACGTTGCCCAGGTACCACTGATGGAGTTCCTTGACCAGGTCGGTAATGAGTCGCAGGTCGCGGCGGGCGCCCTCGGGGTCATCGAGCATGGCCAGCAGGAACCGTTCGCTGTAGAGGTTCATCGCCTGGTTGAGGGGGCTGGACATGCAGGTGCCCACCATCACCGGCACGGAGAGGCCCATGTCCAGGTACGCGAGCGTCGCTTCACGGACGGCCTTCCAGCCGGGATCGTTGTCGAGGTCCGGGACGGGTAACTCGCCGACTTCGTTGTGGACGTAGCGGAGACTCTCGTCGGCGGCAGCGAAGCCGTGAACACCAAACATGCGGTCCACGAAGTGCACACCGTAAGCGGCGATGCCCACGATGAGCGGGCGAAAGACCTTCTCATCCCGCAGCACGTCGGCCTGGTCGGCCAGTTCGCAGACCGCCTGCTCCAGCTCGGGCTGGAAGTCCTTGCCCGGAACCACCTCCACGCCCACTTGCGCGCCATAGAGCACGAAGGCGTCGTCGCGGCCGTCGGTGCCGCTATCGAAGATCGCCTGCATCCGGTCGAACCAGGTATCCCGAATCACGGCCAACTCCGCGTCGCACAGAATCTCACGAGCCTTGTCCATCGAAACCATCGGTTGCTCCTATCGCATTACGTCAATGCCAGCACCACTACCGACTTGGCCGGCAGATTGACCGACAGTGTACCATTGTCCAACGTCGCCCCGTCGAAGCCCGTCGGGACCAGACGGTCGGGTTCGTCGTAGGTGTTGTGTTCGTCCATGGCGTCGGCGACGAGGATTCGCCCGCTGACGTTCGCCGCAGCTACTCCCTCCAACCGACAGTCCACCTGCAGCGCCCGGTTCGGGTCGAGGTTGACCAGCGACACGTGCACCTTGCCGTCACTATCGCGGCTAGCGGACACACTCAGCGCCTCGATCGCGTCGCCCTCGAACTCATACGACTCGCTCTCCACCGTGGTCGGTAAGAGCGTCGCGTCCTGGTGGACGTTGAACATCTCGAATACATGATAGGTCGGCGTGGTGATCATGCCTCGGCCGCCGTCGCGAGCGTCGGTCAGGATCATCGCCTGCAGCACGTTGACCACCTGCGAGATGTTGGTCATGAACACCCGCTCGCAGCGGTTGTGGAAGATGTTCAGTGACAGCCCGGCCATCACCGCGTCCCGCAGCGTGTTCTGCTGCCACGTTACCGGGAAACCGGGCGGGCGGTTGTACCACGTGCCCCACTCGTCGATGACAACCTTAACGCGTTTCTCGGCGTCGTAGCGATCCATCACCTCGAAGTGGTTGGCCAGCAGCTCGTCGGTGTACCAGGTCTTCTTCTGGATCAGGTACCAGTCGGCCTCATCGAAGCCGGTCGCGTCTCCCTTGTCGCCCCACGGGCCGGCCACGGCGTAGTAGTGCATGGCCAGGCCGTCCGCCTGGTCGCCCGCAACGCGCATGACGGTATCGGTCCAGGTGTAGTTCTCGTGGTTGGGCCCGCACGCGACCACGAACTCGCCGTCCACATACTGTCGCCAATGGTTGAACATGTCGGCGAAGTAGTCGGCCGTCATCTGCGTCATGATCTCGTTGCCGATAACCCACAGCGGCACGCGCCAAGGCTCGGCGCGGCCGTTCGCGCGACGCATCGCCGCGAACTCGTTATCCCCATCGGCCGTCATGTACTGCAGCCACTCCGCGGCCTGACGACAACTGCCCGACAGGAAGTTCACGCAGATGTAGGGCTCGGCCTCGAGCAGGTCGCACAGGTGCATGAACTCATGCGTGCCGACCTCGTTGGGCTCGTCCGGGAATGTGGGTCGCTGGTCGACCGGGCCGATGCCGTTCCGCCAGCGGTAGGCCTCGGCAAAGTTCCCGCCCGGCCAGCGGATGTTGGGGACCTTGAGCTTCTGGAGCGCCTCCACCACGTCGGCCCGCCACCCGCCGATGTGGGGGATGTCCGAGGCCAGCCCCACCCACGCGCCGTCATAGACGCACGCGCCGGTGTGCTCCAAGAACTGCCCGTAAATATGACGGCTGATCGTCAGCTCGCCCTTGTCGCCATGGATAACTACGCGGTTCACGCTTTCCTCCGCTCGAACGAAGCGAACATTGTGCACATCGCCAAGGCCGAATTCCACCCCGCAGACAAACGCATTCCCTCCCTCCTTGACCCCGCCGCACCGCGTGGTAGGATTGTAGTTGGCGGTTGAGGGCCGCCGGCTGGGCTGTGCGAAAGCCTTAGGCTACCTTCTTGTCTCCACTCGTTTTCATGGGCCTTCTTTTCTGCCTGTGACAGCAGCCCCTCGGGCGACTGTCGCCGCCGCGCGACAGAAGGAAAGGAAGGTGTCATCATGACCCCATCTCTACCCGAACGGCCGGACCTGCGGCACCTCAGAAACCAGGCCAAGGAGATCCTCAAGTCGCACCAAGCGGGCGATGCGGCCGTCTGCCAGACGCTCCGCGGCCTGCCGCGCCTGGCCGAAATGGGCGACGCGGACATCCTCGCAGCCGAGGTCAGCCTGCAGGAGGCCCAGCACGCGTTGGCGAAAGATTACGGCTTCGCGACGTGGAAAGAGCTGAAGGCCCACGTGGAAGCGGAAGGCGCCGCGGCATCGGACGACGCGTCCTTCCTGGCTACTTACGCCGAAGGCTTCGGCGCCTTCGTGGGAGTTTCTCAAGACCAGCGCCGGGCCGTGCGTGACCGGGCGTTGGTCATCGCGGAACAGGGCGCCGGAACGGACACGAGTGCGCGGGCCCTGTTCATCGCGGCCAACGCCATCGTCGGCGCGTGCGATGGCGCCCGGCTGTTGAGTGAAGACGGCTGGGATCGCAACATCGAGTTATGTCAGCGCGTCCTCACCGAACATTCCGGCACGCCGCTGGCCGATCAGGCCCGTTGGTATCTGGCGATGGCCCAAGGATGCTGGGCGCCCAATTACTGCTGCCAGTTCAGTCAGGGCGCACAAGATTGGCCGCGGGCCGTCGAGCTGTACCAAGACATCTACGACACATCTGACGAACCGGCCAGCCGAGGCGATGCCTTGGCCCGCATCGCCGAAATCCAACTCACGCGGACCGGGCAATGGCGTGAGGGGTTAGCGACGTGGCGGCGCATAGCTGAGGAGTTCCCTCAGCCGGTCGGGCGCTCGATCCATGAGACGGCCCGAGGGTGCGGGCGCGCCATGAGCGAGGACTACTTCCTGATCACGTTCGCATACTGGCCGGCGATCAAGGACCTCACGTCGGCCGATGAAGCGATCGCGACTCGCGATGAGTTCGTGCGACTGGCGCCTCAGACCGAAAGCATCCGCATTGGCACGCTGCTTCACTTGGCCGGCCTTCTTCGCCAACTCGGCGACACCGGCCGGGCTGCGGAAATCTTCGCCCAGCTCGGCTTCTGTGAGAACTGGCTGGTGGTCGGCCCGTTCAGCGGCAACGACACGCTGACCAGCGACGATCTGAGAGCGGCCAATCTGCCGGGCGAACTTCAGCCCATGGCCACGTCCCCGGGCCCGTGGTGGGACGACAAGGCCTCCGAATCAATGATCCGGGAAATGCTGACTGTCTACCCGCCGGAACAGGACTTTCTCACCGATCAACTGGACCTGCAGAAGGTTTACACAGCCGCTCCCGTCTGTGAGATCGATCCTGGCCAAAGGAATCGGCGTGAAGGGCCACTGCTGCCCGAGCACCGGGAAGGCACAGCTGCGTGGGTCGGATCATCCGCGCTCACGCCGACGGAAATCTGGGAGGCCACGGGGACCGTCTACGGCCTGGCCTACGTGAACAGTTCCGCAGCTCAGGCGGCCCAGCTTCGGGCCGGCCTGACCGGCCGACTGAAGGCGTGGCTGAACGGCCAGCTCGTGTTGGCCAACGACGAACTGCACGACTACGCCTCGATGGACTCCTTCATCGCCCCCGTGCAACTGAAGGCCGGGCGAAACGAACTGTTCGTGAAGTTCACGCCGTACGGTACGGACGAGCCCGTCCCCGTTCGCATCACTGACGAAGACGGCGCCGCCCCGGACGGCGTGAGCTTCTCTGCGCCCGCCGAGCCGCAAGGCGCCCGCAGCCGCTGTGAGTTCCTCAAGCCCCAGCGCTCCGATCGACCGGCCAGCGAACGCCTCAGTTCCCTTCACCAGTAGATCAGCCGCATGATGCTCAACGCCGGGGCGGGTACGGCATCGCCCGCCCGGCTTCTTGCGCGCGGAGCTTGCGTCATCCACCCCGCGTGGTATGATCCCGGTGGCGGTTGAAGGCTGCCACCGGGCCTGCGGGAAGGGCTGAGTCCACCTTCATTTGATCTGACAATCCATCGGACCTTCTTTTCTGCCTGAGACAGCAGGCCCCGGGCGCGACGGAAAGGAAGGTGCACCATGCCGCAACCGGTTCCCCCCAACGCCGACCTCGTTCAACTCAAGAAGCAAGCCAAGGACCTGCTCAAGGCCCACCGCGCCGGCGACATGGGCGCATGCGAAACGCTGCGCCTGGTGCCGCGGCTGGCGGAGATGACGGACGAGCAAGTCCTGGCCGCTGACGTCGGCCTGCAGGAAGCTCAGCACGCATTGGCCAAAGATTACGGCTTTGCAGCGTGGGCCGAACTGAAGGCTATGTTCGACACGGAGACCGTGGACCAGGCGACGGCCCGGCGCGACGCGAAGCGCGCCGAACTGATGGCGGGCGTGACGATTCGTCCGATGACGCGCGACGACATTGCGGCATTGCGGCGCTTCGACGACGAACTGTCCCCCACGCTGGATGAGGTCAACTCTCAATCGCCGGCCGGCGGCGGGTACACCGTCGCGGGCGGGCCGTGGACGGACGATCAAGAACTGACCGACCACTTCGAGAAGTACCAACGCCAAGGCGGGGTGATCCTGCTGGCCGAGGACGCCGGGCGCGTGGTGGGCTTTGCCGATTGCTGGCCCGCCGACGAACCCGAGCCGTTCGGGCAGAGCCTGGATGTCGAGTGCGCCGACCACTTCCGCGACTACTATCTGGCCGGAATTGAGATTCGGCTTCTCCAAGAGGCCGAGAAGGTCGCCCGGCGGATGGGCCTGCCGGTGCTGGACTTCCGCTGTGACAATGAGTTCGTCTCCCTGCGACGCTTTGGGTTGCGACTCTTTTACGATTACGACGACGTGCTGTGTCGCTGTCGTCCTATCGACGGGCCGCGGCCGGAGCAACGCGTGGTGACCCCCGAGACCGTCGACCTGAAGGATCTGATCAAGGCCAACCACTGGTCGCCGACCGATTTCACGCATCGTGGCGAGGAAGAGCCTACCTACTTAGCCCAGCTGACCTGGCCGGACAAGCGGGCGATCGTGGAACTGTGGCGCTATCGGCCGGGTCTGGATAACGCCCCCGTGCCCCCCAACGCGCCCAACAAGAGCGAACTGTACGTTCAGCCGGAGGCGCTGACGTCATCCGAGCTGATGAGTGAGATTCTGGCCGAGTGCGCGGCCGTCGCGGGCGAACTGGGCGCCAAGGAGGTCGAACTGCCCTGCCCCGGTGACGTGGCGCTCGACGGCACGGTCGTCGACATCATCGCCCGCCAGTTCGCCTTCGCATGGATGCGGAAACGACTGTAGGCCAGACGTTCGTAGGACGTGCAACTTGTCTTGCACGCGCAACGGGGAGGGACGATCATCCTCACCGTCATTGCGTGAGCAACGAGTTGCTCGCCCTGCAAGTGTGAAGACCATGGTCCACCAACGACAAATCGAGATCGACACGGCCGGGCATGGGGACATGCATGACATCACCGACGCGGTGGCCGCCGTTGTGGCTGAGAGCGGCATTGCCACCGGTACGGTGCATGTGTTCAACGTAGGTTCGACCGGAGCGATTGGGTGCGTGGAATTCGAGCCCGGCCTGCAAGCTGACATTCCCGCGATCCTCAACAAGCTCATGCCGCCTTCTCGCCAGTACGGCCACGAGCAGACGTGGCATGACGGCAACGGCCATTCGCATCTGCAGGCGACGCTGCTGGGGCCTTCGCTGACCGTTCCGGTTTCCGGCGGCCGCCCGGTACTGGGCACGTGGCAGCAGATCTTTCACCTGGAGTGCGACATCAAAGGCCGACGGCGAATCGTAATCGTAACGGTCCAAGGTGAGTAGGAGTCGGCCCGTGTCCCTGACGATGGATCAACTGGCGTTCCTGCAGACGGCGGAAGCGGCGGAGCTATTGGAGATGTCGCTGACGCCCGATCCGTTGGGGGCGCTGGGCGACTTGCGGAAGCGAACGTCGGCGACCAATGCGGCCGCCGTGGCCGAATTGCGGAAGCTGCGTGACCGGGCCGAGGCCAGCGGACGATTCCCGCGCGAGTGGGCCCGAGGCCTCTTGGCGACCGACAGGTTGCTCCAACAGGCCTCGTCGGCTCGGCTGGCGATCTATGTGGGGCGCGAGTTGGCGCGGCGGTCGGGCGGACGGCCGGCGGTTGACCTGTGTTGTGGGTTGGGGGCGGACGCAATCGGGCTAGCACTGGCGGGGCTGACGGTGACGGGTGTGGACGTTTCACCGGAAGCGATCGCCTGCGCCACGCACAACGCTGAGCGCTTGCGCGTGGCGGAGCGTTGTGAATTCATCCACGCCGACGCGACGACCTTCGCGATTCCTGACGGGGCGGCCGTGCACGTGGACCCGGATCGGCGGGCGGATGGGCGGCGGGTGGTTGGGCTGGCCGACTACCAACCGGGCGACGACTTCCTGCGCGAACTGGTCACTCGCACGGCAGCCGGCGCGATGAAACTATCGCCCGCCTTCAGTGCGGACGCTTTGCGCGATTGGCCCGAGATGGAGGTGGAGTACATCAGCGAAAATGGGGTGTGTCGGCAGTGCCTGCTGCGGTGGCCGGCTGAGCGGCGCGCTCGACGGGCGACCGTTGTGGGCGGAGAGGCGTTAGATCCGCAGGCGACGTCGATTGAAGCCGGTGTGGCCGAGCCTGCGCGTATCGACGAAGCGGCCGAATGGCTGATCGAACCGGACGCCGCCGTCATTGCCGCCGGCGGTGTGGATGACTTGGCGGCGGTGCACGGGCTGTGGCGGATTGACGCGTCGTTGGCGTGGCTGTTCGGACCGCAGCGGGTGGAGACGCCGCTGGCGACGAGCTTTCGAGTGCTTCAGGAAGTGCCCGGCCGTCCGCGCGACGTTCGCAAAGCGATCGCCGATCTCGACGGTGGCGTGGTGGAGGTCAAACCCCGCGGCTTGCGGTTAGACACCGCCGAGCTTCAGCGCGACCTCCGCGGCCCGGGCCAGTGCCGACTGACGGTGCTGTGGACAAAGCTCGGGCAACGTCAGCTCGCCTTCATCGCCGAGCGCGGTTAGACCAACATCCTACCAACGCCGGAAGCGACGGCTGTCCAGTCTGGATGCGCTTCGCGCAACTGGCTGGGTGGGTGCGCCGGGCCCTTCCGGCCAATCGGCCAGGGCGCTGGCGTCGGCGTCGACCACGAGCACGTCGTTGGGCTTGAGGTACATGTCCGGATCGGCGCAACTGAGGATGCGTTCGACGTTCAGGGCGAACACCTGTTCACGATCCTGGCCGATGCTGCGGACCAGCGTGGCCCGTGCGGGGAAGGATATCGTCGGCTGCGTCCCCGATGCCGCCAAGGCCATCCTCACCGTGACTTTCCGCCCGGCCAGGTTGTAGGCGCCGGGGCGTTCCACGGCACCCAGCACGTAGAACACGTCGGCGGGCGGCGATTCATCGTAGGTCGCAGCCACAAGAGATTGGGGGGCGGCGGGCCGGCCGGCATCCTGCGAGCTAATCCACCAGCAGGTCACCACGAGCGCGCCGGCCAGCAGCAGCACGAATCCAAAGCGTGACGTCCCTGTCATCATGAGATGTCTCCTTACCGAGGCCATCAGGGCCCATAGAATTCCTATCGGCCGATGATGGGTGTTTCCCCCTAGCTTTTTTCGCCCGATTAGCGTGTGTAGTGACTGTTCGGCAAGGGCTTATCCGCATCGACCGTTCGCATCGGGCCGCATCTGAGCGCCGTGGTGGTAGCGGACCGGTCCCCATCGACGCAGGCCGGGACCTGCGAGACGCGCGGGGGACCGTCGAGAATCGACAGTGTCTGGGAGACCCCGGCCTTGAAGGCGGTGGCGTCCTGACACGCCAAGGAACTCGCCGCCAACCCAACCGCCAACGCCAGTTGTAACAGCCGTAGCGCCATTGCCTGCCTCCATCGCCCGTGGCCTCCGCGGCCGGGGCGAGTAGCATGATAGCGCTGATATCGGTCAATCGGCGGGTTCTTCCCCTTGCGATTTTCTCCCCCCTAGCCGTCGTCCCCCCACCGCTGGCGGTAGATAGCCTCGATCTTGTCCCAGGGCTGAACGCCGCAGCGGTCGGCCCAGGCGTCGTACAGCGCCGAGAGCTCGGCTACGATCTCCGGATGCCGGCTCGCCAGGTCGTTCAGCTCGGTGCGGTCTTCGTCCATATCGTAGAGTTCCCAGTCGCCCGGGTACTTGTTGACAAGCTTCCACTGGCCCCGCCGGCAAGCGCGGTTGCCTTCGTGCTCCCAGTAGAGCACGTCGCGGAGGGGCTGGCCGTCGGCGAAGGTCGGCTGCATGGAGAAGCCCTCGCAGGGCTGAACGGCCTGGCCGTCGCGCTCGGTGGGGTAGTCGACCCCGGCGACATCGAGGAACGTGGCCATGATGTCGGGGAGTTGGCTAGGCTGATGGCGGAGTTGGCCGTTGTCGCTGGCGTCGATGCCGGCCGGCCAATGCACAACCAGGGGCGTGGCGATTCCGCCCTCATGCACCCAGTGCTTATATTCGCGAAATGGGGTGTTCGATAGGTTTGCCCACGGCAGGCCGTAACTGGCGTAGGTGTTGTCGGCGCCGGGCCAGATTTCCGGGCCGTTGCCGTAGTGGACGGGTCGGCCGTCCGGCGTGCGGCTGGGCGTCCACGGCCAGTTGCTTTCGAAATCCATCCGCGGCGGGCCGAACTCCTCGGCGCAGCCGCCGTTGTCGGCCAGGAAGACGATCAGCGTATTCTCGAGCTGGCCCGTCCGGTCCAGCGCATCGATCACGCGGCCGATGCCTTGGTCCATGCGGTCGATCTGGGCGGCGTAGACTTCCATGCGCCTCGCTTGCCAGGCGTGGTGGTCGGTATCGCGCCAGGCCGGCTGATTGGGGTCGCGCGGGGTCAGCTCCCAGTCGGGGTGGATCAGCCCCATCTGCACCATGCGCTCGAGGCGCTGGGTGCGCAGCATGTCCCACCCGGCATCGAATCGGTTGGCGTAGCGGGCGATGGTCTCATCCGGCGCGTGCAGGGGCCAGTGCGGGGCGGTGTAGGCGAGGTAACCGAACAGCGGCTGCCCCGGTTCACGGCGAAAATGACCGTCGATGTAGGCGGCCATCTGATCGCTGATGGCGTCGGTGATGTAATAGTCGCTCCCGGGCGGCACGGCGATGCGGTCGTTGTTGCGGGTCAGCGTGGCTGGGTCGTAGTAGCTGCCGGCGCCCGTAATGATGCCGTAGAACTGGTCGAACCCGCGCTGGCAAGGCCAATTGTGCTTGGGATTGTCCAGGTGACGCGTGACGTGCCACTTTCCGGAAAGGTACGTGCCATACCCACCCCCCTGCCGCAGCGCCTCAGGGATGGTGCAGCTGTTGGGAGCGAGGTCGCCGACGTAGCCGTCGACGTCCAGGTCGTCCATCATGTGACCAACGCCGGCCTGGTGCGGGTGCAGGCCCGTCAACAGCGATGCTCGCGAAGGGCAGCACCGCGCGGTGTTATAGAACTGAGTGAACCGCAGGCCGTTGGCGGCCAACCGGTCGAGATTGGGGGTGCGCACCTCGCCGCCGTAGCACCCGATATCCGAGAAGCCCATGTCGTCGTTGAGGATCAACAGAATGTTCGGTTGGTCAGGCATGGTCAAAATCCTACCGATCGGTCGGGCCGTCCGCTAGCGCGGACTGAGGGCCAAGAAATCTCGAGCATCCTCCTTGCGCATTTGCTGGGGCCCACGAGCCGTCCTATAATGCAACGCACGTCGAGGCCGTGATATAGGGAGCGCCGATCATGTCAACGAAACCGTTTCTTACCCTAGGCGTTTTGGGGATTTCCCTGCTGGCCTTGGTCGGCTGTAAGAAGCCGGTCGAACTGCCACCACAGCCGCGACCGGTCAACGTGGTCGAGCTGTCGGTCACTCAGCCATCCCGTTCCGGCCGAATGACGGGCGTGGCCGAGGCCTGGGCCGAGCAGGACGTGGGGTTTGAGGTCCCCGGGCGTGTGATCTTCGTCGCCCAAGAGAACTCCTTCCTTCAGGGCCGATGGCTGGAAGAGGGCAAGGTCATTGACGAAGGTGACCTCCTGGCGCGGCTGGACCCGGCGATCTACGACGCCGGCGTGCAGACGGCCGAGGCGGGCGTTACCTGGGCCATGGTGAACCTGGAGGAGATCTTTCCCGCCGAGTTGGAACAGGCCGAGGCCCAACGCAAGCTGGGCGAGGCCACACACACCCGCATGCAGGAAGCATTCGACCGCAACGTGGCAACAATTACCGAACTGGACGAAACCGAAGCCCAGCGCGACGTCGCCCGGGCCGGCGTGGTCCGAGCGACCGCTCAAATCGAGTCCGGCCGCGCCAACGTAGAACGGGCCGAGGCCGATCTGACCAAGGCCAAACTGGACCTGTCCTACACCACGTTGATGGCGCCGTTCACCGGTGAAATCTCCGAGCTGTACGTCCGCGTAGGCGGGTACGTGCGTCCGGGCGACCCCGTCGCCCACCTGGTGACCATGGACCCGATCAAGATCAACGTCACCGTCTCCGGGCAGACCAACCGCACCATCAGCACCGAGGACCTGGCCGACGTCTACATCCGCGGCTACGACCAGCCCCTCCGCGCGACGGTCTACCTCAAGAGCACGACCGCCGACGCCTCGACCCGGACCTTCACGGTGACGCTGATCACCCGGAACCAGCGCATTGCGGTCAACCCGCCGGACGATGCGGCCGCCTACGATCTGCCGCGGATCGAGAACACCTTGCCCGTCATGCAGGTCGACCCCAGCGATGCAACATCTCTGTGGGTCGACGGCCCTCGTTGCTTGCGGAGCGACCAGAAAGGCGCCTTCGTCTGGAAGATCGAAGGCCTCGCTGGAGTGGAGGCCATCAACGCCGCTCGGCCGATCTACCCGGTTCGGAAGGTCTATGTCACCACGACCGGCCGTCGGTACAACCTGCAGAATCTCTACATCCTCAACGAACTGGACGATGCCGGCGGCCTGGCCGACAACCAGCCCCTGATGGCCGACCCACCGGAAGGCCTCGCTGACGGCGATCAGATTGCGATCATTCCCATGGACTGGGCGCTTCGCCCGGGGGCGCTGGTTCAGGTCCAGTTCCGGCGCGACGAGGTCCCGCCCGGCTACTACGTGCCCTTCCCCGCCGTCATGCCGACCGTCGACGACGGCGGATTCATTATGGTCGTCGACACCGACACCAACACCGCCCGGAAGATCCCCGTCAGGTTGGGCCCCACCGTCAACGATCGTCGCAGGATCGAAAGCGACGAACTCACCGACGGCCTGAAGGTGGTGGTCGAAGGAATCAACTACATCCAGGACGGTGAAGCCGTCAGCATTGTCTCGCGGAAGGTGGGCCAGCCATGAGCCTGACCAGTTTCACACTGAACCGCAAGGCCGCCGTGCTGGCCATGTTGGCCGTAGCGGTAGCGGTTGGCGCGTTTCGCTTTGCCACCATGCCGCGGCGGGCCGACCCGGCCTTTATCATTCGCACCGCCCAGGTCCTGACCTCCTGGGGAGACACCGAGACCGAAAAGGTCGAACGCCTCGTCACCGCCCCCCTGGAGCAGGCCATCAGCACCATCGAGGACCTGCGGATCGAAAAGTTCCGCTCCACCACCACGCGAGGCCAATCGGTCATCTACGCCGAACTCAGCGCCACCATGCCGGCCGACCAGATCGTCGAGACCTGGGAGAAGATCCGCGCCAAGGTCGAAGAAGTTCGCCCGCAGTTGCCCAAGGACATCGTCGGCCCGATCGTCAACGATGATTTCGGCGACCCCGCCGTGATGCTGCTGATGATCCACGAGAAGGCTCGCGGCGACATGCAACGCTACACCATGCGGGATATCGAGATCTACGCCGACTACGTCCGCGACGCCCTCTCGCTCCTGCCGGGCGTCTTTCGGGCGGAGATCAGCGGCATCCGCGAGGAAACGATCTACCTGGAGACCACCCAGGAGAACTGGGCCGGCGTGGGACTGACCCTCGACGATCTGACCAAGCTCCTCCAGGCCCGAAACATCACCGCCTCGGGCGGCAGCATTGAAACCGACCTAGTCCGAATCGCCATCGAACCCAGCGGCGAATTTGACGCCGTCAGCCAGATCGAATCCATCATCGTCCGCTACGACGCCTCCGGGGCCCCGATCTACCTCAAGGACCTGGGCGTAACGGTCCGTCGCGACTACCAGGCCCCCCCCTCGGTCCTGGCCCGCTACGGCGACGCCGAGGGCGACATCCCCTGCGTCGTGGTCTCCTTCGTCATGAAGAAGAAAGGTGTCAAGGTAACGGACCTGGCCGCCCAGGCCCGGGACGTGCTCCACCGAATGCAGCACGTGGACCAGACCATCCCGCCGGACGTCGCCATCGATGTGGTCTTCGACGAATCGGTCTTCGTCGACAACAAGATCTCCGACTTCATGGTCAACGTCCTCCAGGCCATCGCCATTGTCGTCGGCGTGGCGCTGTTCATGGCCGGCTTCCGCTCGGCGGCCGTCATGGCCGCGGCCATCCCCTTTGTAATGATCACGGCCATCGGCGTCTCCAGCTTCCTGGGGGTCGACCTGGAGCAGATGTCCATCGCCAGCCTCATCATCGCGCTCGGCATGCTCGTCGATAACGCCGTGGTCGTCTGCGACAGCGTGCGCCGCTTCCAGTCCGAAGGCTACGGGCGAAAGGCGGCCGTCATCGAAGGTGTCCGTCAAATCCAAATCCCCACGTTGATGGGCACGCTGACCACGGTGTTCGCGTTCCTGCCGATGGCCTTCCTGATCACGGGCGAGAAAGGCGAGTACGTTTACTCCATCCCAACCGTCGTCTCGGTAACGCTGCTGAGCAGTTGGGTGCTGGCGCTGACGATCACGTCGCTAATGGCTTACTGGTTCATCAAACCCCGGCCCGAAGGCGCCCCCAAGCCACCGTCGCTGACCACTCGGCTGATGAATCTGCTGCGCCGCAAGAAGGCCGGCCCCGCCGCCGAGGCCGACAAGCCGGAATCCGAGTCTGCCTTGATCGCGGCCTATGGCCGAATCAGCAAGGGCTGCCTGGCCGTCAAGCCCATCGTGTTGGCTATCACGGCGGCGCTGTTAGTCGGGGCCTTCATGCTGCCGCTGGGATCGCAATTCTTTCCCGACGACCTGCGTGACATTCTCTACATCGACGTCTGGCTCCCGGAAGGCGCCTCCCTGGAGATGACCAACCGCGCCACCGCCCAGGTCGAGGACATCACGCGGGAGCTCTCGCCTTATGACGATGACAACTTCAGCGGCGAGCGGCTGGCCAGCTACTATTCGTCGGTGGGCGGCTCGGGGCCCCGGTTCGCCCTGGGCGTGGACCCTCAGCCCATCCAATCCAACTACGCGCAGATCATCGTTCGAACGTCCGACCCCATCGTGACGGACCAATACGTCAAAGACATCCGCCAAGCCGCCGCCGCAAAGGTGCCCGGCGCGCGAATCGTGCCCCAAAAGCTCGCCCTGGGTCCGTCCACCGAGCCGATCGGCCTCCGCGTCTACGGTTCGAGCGCGACCAACCCGGGCTTTGCCGACCTGGACCAAATGCGCCGCCAAGCCGACAAGGTCAAAGACCTCGTTCTCAATACCCGGGGCACGTGGAACGTCCACGACATGTGGGGCGACCCGGGTTACCAGTTGGACGTCACCGTGGACGAAGACCGGGCCAATCTCGCCGCGGTTAGCAACGCCAGCGTGGCCCAGAGCGTCAACGCCTATTACACCGGCCATTATCTTACGATCTACCGTGAGGGTGATCACACCATACCGGTCTTCTTCCGCCTGCCGCCTGACTCGCGCGGCGAGATTCTCGACGCGCGAACCATGTTCGTCGAAGGCCAGGCCGGAAAGGTCCCCCTCGATAGCGTGGGCGAACTGCACCCCGGCCGAGCGGTGCAGAAGATCGAACGTCGTCAGAGGAACCGCATGATCGAAGTTCGGGCTCAGGTGGAAGACGGCCTGCTGGCCAACGACGTCCTCAACGAGATGCTGCCTAAGCTGGATGACATCGAAGCTACCTTCCCGCCGGGCTATTCCATCGAGATCGGCGGTGAACGGGAAGACACCGAGGAAGCTCAGGGGGAATTGGTCTTCGCGTTCGGCATCGGCGTGATGCTGATCATCCTGGTGCTGATCTTCCAGTACAACAGCTTCATCAAGCCCTTCATCATCCTGGCCACGGTGCCCATGGGCGCCATCGGCGCGTTCCTGGGATTGTACGTCACCGGCAATGCCCTCGGGTTCATGCCCATGCTGGGGTTAGTGTCGTTGGCCGGCATCGTGGTCAACACCGGCATCCTTTATATGGAGTTCGCCGAGGAGAAGATCCGCAACAAGCTGCTCGCGGGCGAAGACCTCGCCGACCCTGGCAAAAGAAGCTACAACGGCCTGACCAAGGCCGCTTTCCGCGGCTGCCTGATCGAAGCGGGCAAGCTGCGACTGATGCCGATTCTGCTGACCGTCAGCACGACCGTGGGCGGGCTGATTCCCCTGGCGTTATTCGGCGGGCCGTTGTGGGAGGGCATGTCGTGGATGCTGATCTTCGGCCTGATCGTGGCGACGGCGCTAACACTGCTGGTCCTGCCGGCGCTGTATGCGGCGTTGGTGGAGTACGGGCGACTGACGCTGGTGAAGGTGGCCGACGACGAGGATTAGTTGTCGGAGTCGTCGTCCGGGTCGGTCTGCTCGGCGCCGCGGTACAGCGCTGCCAGCCGCGCGACCAGAATCGTCAGGAAGAGCGGGCCGACGATGGCTTCGGTTAGCGCCAGAGATTTTGCCCACGGCGCCACCGGCGTGTGGTCGCCGTAGCCCAGCGTCGTCAGCGTAATGAAGCTGTAGTAGACGCAATCCCCCAGCGATGCCCCTCCGTCCAATCCCCCGATGGCGTCCGGATCCAGCAGGACCACGAACTCATAGGCCGCCCCCCACGCCACACCGATCAGCAGGTACGCGCAGATCGCCCGACACAGCATTCGGCCGGTCACCCGCGTGGTGTGCAGGACATCGGTCAGCATCAGCATCGCCAGGTAAACCAGGAACACGCACATCCACACGCTGGTCAGAAGGTCCAGGAACAGCCCATTGTCAAACACACGAGTCAGCCAGCTCAAGATGATCACCGGCAAGCCCAGTGCGCCCACCACGAAGGCCTGCCGCCGGTTGCCACGGACCGACGCGACCGATGCAATGGCGACGACCGTCATGAGCATGCTCGCCAGCAGGCCGGCCAATAGGTACTGGCTGAAAATCGGCTCGACCAGCAACAGCAAGAACAGGCTGATCATTAGCCACAGAGGATGATTGCGGGAACGGCGGCGGACGGGCTGGCTGGGAGAGATGTCGTTCATCGCGTCCGATCTTAGATCAAACCGGCCGCCCACATCAAGTCATCGGCCGACGGGCAGATCGAATCGCCCGTGCCAGATCGTTACCGGATGTTCCTCGCCGGGTTCGTGGTCCGCGTGGCGGGCGGCCGTGACCAGGTGGACCGTATCGCCCGAGCCTTCCCCGCCGAACCGTTCCGGCCGAAGCGCGTGGAGGATGTAACCACGGAGCTTCTCCGTGCCGCCGAGGACCCATTCGGCAGTCGGAGCAAAGCCCGCATCCGGGTCCAGCCGCCACAGGTGCAGCGTCTCCGTATCCGGCAGATGACCGACCAGGTACCACTGGCCCGCGCTGTCGATGAACAGCCGTGTGGCGGTGGCGTCCATCTCCAGTTCGAAGACGTCCGTCGATAGATCGGGTCGGACGCGGGTGATGTAGGTCGGCTTGGGGCCGGCTTCGGTGGCGTCGTAGGATTCGTCGCCGCCGCGATGCTTGTAACTGATGTAGATGTGCCCGTCGGGGGCCTCGATCATGTCGTACAGGTGCGTTTCTCCGAAGGACCGCATCAGGAACGGTTCCTGGACCCACGTGCCTTCCCGCAGGTCCTCGCAACGGGCCAGGCGGACCAGCCGCCAGTTGTAGCCGTTGACCCACGGAGCGACGTGGGGATCGTAGATCGTCGATTGCAGCACCGCCGTGGCGGATCGGCCGTGCACCACGATGCCCACGTATCCGAACCGCCCTTCCGGCGTTTCCATGCGACTGCGATGCCAACTGTCCGTCTCGGCGTCGTAGAACACGGCGATCTGGGCGTTGGGGAACCGCGGCGTGTGGTTGGTGTCTTCGGCGTGCAGCACCAGGAAGTTGCCCGCGGCGTCCACGCCCGTCCCGCCGTAGAAGCACATGCCGTCGTAGCACGGCACGAACGTTTCGAGATTCATCCCCGCCCCGGATCGGTAGACCGTGATGCGGTTGAAGTCCCACGGGTGAAAGACCCACATCCGCCCCTGGGGATCAACCGCGCTGGTGTAGCAGCGCTGGGGGATGTCGGCGATCTCCCGCCACGCGTCGTCGCCGGACAGGTCGCGGCGGAACACCAGCGTGCGGGCGGCGGCGTCACTGTCGCTGGGCAGGCCTTCGGGGCAGATCTTGCTGGCCATGAAGACCAGCGCGTTGTCGACCTTCAGCAACCGACTCGAATGCCACCCATGCAGCGTGCCGGGGCTGACGGCCTCGGCGATCCTATCGACAGTCACGTCAATCGGCTGCATGGGACTACTCCCCGACCGGCAGGTCGAAGCTAGCGTGCATGATGGCGAAGCGATCGCGCGAATCGCCGAACGGTACGCCCGGGGTATCGGACGTGGCCAGGTGGACGGTGTCGCCGTCATCTTCGCCGCCGACCCGGTCCGGCCGTAGCGTATGCAGCATGCTCTTGAGCACTTCTGTGCCGGGCAAGAGCCACTCGGCCGTCGGTTCGAAACCGTTGTCCGCATCGAGCCGCCACAAACGTAGCGCCTCGCCATCGGTGGGCTTGCCGACCAGGTACCAACGGTTGTCACTGCCAAGGAAGACTCGGCCGCCCGCTTCGATGTCCAGGTCGGGCGTGAAGGTGTCGAAGGATAGGTCGGGCGACACGATCGAAATCGTGAAGGCGTACGGCTGTTCTTGGGTGGCTTCGTAGGAGTCATCGCCGCCGCGGTGCTTGTAGGCGATGAGGATCTTGCCGTCGGGCATCTCGACCATGTCCGAGGGGAGGCTCTGCCCGAACGTACGCATCGCCAACGGCTTGGTGACCCACTTGCCTTCCATCAGGTCGTCACAGCGGGCCAGCTTCAACAGCCGCCAGTTGTAGTGCGGGTCGTTGGGCTCAACGACCGGGTCATACTGCGTGGACTGCATCAAGACGACAGCCTTTCGGCCGCGAACAATGATGCCCACGTAGCCGAACCGCCCTTCCGGCATGTCGATCTGGCTGACGCGCCACGAGTCGGTCTCGGCGTCGTAGAACACGCAGATCATGGGGTTCGGGAAGCGGGGCATGTGGTTGGTGTCTTCGGTGTGGATCAGCAGATGACTGCCGCTGACGCGGTCCACGCCCATGCCCAGGTAGGCGCAGCGGCCATCGTAGCAGCGGACGAGAGTGTCCAGGTCCATGTTCGGCTCGGACCGCCACAGCGTGATGTAGTTGAAATGCTTGGGGCTGATCGACCAGAACCGGTCCTGGTTGTCGACGCAGCAGGTGTAGGTGCGCGGCTCGATGTCGGCCGCCAGTTCCCACTGGCCACCCGCCGACAACTCGCGCCGGTACATCAGCGTCCGCTGGACCAACCAGTTCGATCCGTCGTCGCCGTCGGGGGTGGGTTTGTTGGCCACAAACCACAGCGCCCCGTCCGTCTTGATCAGCCGGCACGTGTTCCAGCCGTGAAGGGTCGCGCTGCCGACTTCCGGGGAGACCTGCTCTATCGTTACATCAATCATTCCACACTCCTTGGGAACCTAACGGTAAGGGGCAGATCATACCCGCCCCGCTTCCCCGTTGGCACGCCCAAGCCACCCCAAATCCCCCGAGAAATCCCGGGCGGCTTGTTATGAGTTGTCATCCTCTTTCGTAGCGTACTTGTCGCGATGGAGGTAGCGGTCCCAGACTTCTTCCCACGCCAGAACGCCGCAGCGGTCGGCCCAGGTCTCATAGAGATCCGATAGCTCGGCCACGATCTCCGGATGATTCTCGGCCAGATCGTTCAGCTCGGTCCGATCGGCCTCCATGTCGTACAATTCCCAGCCGCCGGGGTACTTGTTGACCAGCTTCCACTTGCCCCCCCGACAGCCGCGGTTGCCCTCGTGCTCCCAATAGAGCGCGTCGCGCAGGGCCGGGTCATCGTCAAAGCATGGCCGCATGGAGAAGCCCTCGCACGGCGGAATGGCGTGGCCGTCGCGCTCGGCCGGATAGTCGGCCCCGGCGACATCCAGGAAGGTGGCCATGATGTCCGGCAGTTGACCGGTCTGATGGCGGAGTTGGCCGTTATGGCCGCCGTCGATGCCGATCGGCCAATGGACGATCAGCGGCGTGGCGATACCCCCCTCGTGAATCCAATGCTTGTACTCGCGGAACGGGGTGTTCGACAGATTCGCCCACGGCACGCCGTAGCTGCAGTAGGTGTCCTCGGCGCCGGGCCAGATGGTGGGCGCGTTGCCGGGCCGAACCGCGCGGCCGTCCCGCAAGCGCGTCCGCCCGGGCTCGCGGGGGACTTCAATCTCCTCCTCGCAGCCGCCGTTATCGGCCAGGAAGACGATGAGTGTGTTCTCAAGCTGATCGTTCCGCTCGAGCGCATCGATCACGCGGCCGATGCCTTGGTCCATCGAATCGATCTGGGCGGCATAGACCTCCATGCGCCGCGCTTGCCAGGCCTTGTGGGGCTCGCCCGCCCATGGCGGCTGATTGGGGTCGCGCGGCGAGAGCCGCCACGCCGGATCGATAATGCCCATCTGCACCATCCGCTCCAGCCGCTCGGCCCGCAAGACGTCCCACCCGGCGTCGAAGCGATTGGCGTACCGGGCGATGTCGGCGTCTTTGGCGTGCAGGGGCCAATGCGGCGCCGTGTAAGCGAGGTAGCCGAAGAAGGGCTTGGCCGGATCGGAGCGGAAATGGTCGTCAATAAAGCCGGCCATGCGATCCGAGAAGTCGTCGGTGATGTAGTAGTCACCGTCACGCGGCGAGCGGATGCGGTCGTTGTTCGCCGTGAGCGTCTCGGCGTCGAAGTAATTGCTCGCCCCGGTGATGATGCCGTAATAGCGGTCGAACCCGCGCTGGCATGGCCAATTGTGCTTGGGTTCGTCGCAAAACCGCGTGACGTGCCATTTGCCCGACATGGCCGTCGCGTAACCGGCCGCGCGGAGTGCTTCGCCAATCGTGGCGGTGGCCGGCCGAAGGTCGCCCACGTAGCCGTCCACGCCCAGGTCGTCCATCATGTGGCCAACGTCGGCCTGGTGCGGGTGCAACCCCGTCAGCAACGACGCCCGCGACGGGCAACACCGCGCCGTGTTGTAGAACTGCGTGAACCGCAACCCCCCGGCCGCCAACCGATCCAAGTTCGGCGTCCGCACCTCGCCGCCGTAACAGCCGATGTCCGAGAACCCCATGTCGTCATTGAGAATCAACAAGATGTTCGGCCGATCTGGCATGGCCGAAATCCTACAAGCCCTCCCCGCTGAACGCCACCACACAACCCTTGGCCGCCCTCCACTCGCGCGGTGTCATCGTTCCATGAAAGGACCCAGGCCAAACCGTCTGGCCAAATCCAACGTTTTGCCGTAGAATGCGGCACTGCTGCAGGCGCTGTTGCCGCAGCCCCTTTCTCGAACCTCTGTAGGAGGACCGTTTATGAACCTCGATTCCAAGAACTACTCCAAGTACGCCCTGGTGCGCGAGATGATGGACACGATCGACGTGGTGAAGGGGTTTGATCCTTCCCAGACCGCCGACGTGGCCAAAGAGATCGCCGCCGCCGGCCGGCTGTTCATGACCGGCGAAGGCTCCAGTCGCATCTTCCCGGCCAAGAACGCCATCCGCAAGGCGATGGCCTGGGGGTTGGACCTGCAGGTCGCCACCGACGGCTCGCGTCAGGCGGCCCAGTATGATCTCTCGAAGTTCGCCGTCTTCTGCGCGTCGAACTCCGGGCGGACCAAGGAAGTGGTCCTACTGGCCAAGAAGCTCGCGGAGATCGGCAACGACCGACGCTACTGCCTGTCGGCCAACAAAGGCACAATGCTGGCCGACGCCACCACGCGGGAGTTCGTCCTAACCTGCGGGTGGGAAGAAGCTGTCGCCGCCACCAAGAGCGTGGTCGAACAGGCCCTGTTCTATCAGTCCATCCTCTGCCACATCGCCGGCAAGGACATGGACCTGGCCGGCCTCGACGAGACGGTCCGGTCGGCCCTGACTCAGTCGATCGACAAGGACATCGTGGCTAAAGCCGTCGCGGCGCCGACCATCTACTTCGCCGGGTACAACGACGGCGTGGCCGAGGAATTGACCCTCAAGACCAACGAGATCACCCGCGGCAAGAGCGATTACCTCGAAGGGACCTACGCCGTCCACGGCATTGAAGAAGTCATGGAGCCGACTGACATCGTCTTCGTCATCGAGCCGATGGACGAGGAGATCGAGAAGTTCCAGGAGGTCCTGGTCCAGGGCGTGGGGATGACCGTGGTCGCCATTGCCGACCACGACACCCCCTTCCCGACAATCAAGGTCCCCGCAGTTGGCGAGATGGCGCCGTACGCCCACATCGCCGCCGGCTGGAACCTGCTGGTCGAAATCGGCCTGGCGTTGAAGATCGACCTGGACAAGCCCGAGCGGGCCCGCAAGGTCGGCAACGAACTCATCGAATAGGGCTTGAGCCCAACAAAGACCAAGGCGCCGTGGAGGTAACTCCACGGCGCCTTGTTTTGTGGTCTTATCGGCCGGGGCCGGCGCGTCAGGTGCGCCGGCGAACGGCCTGGATGCGCTTCTTGAAAGCCTTGGTTTCTTCACGTGTCTGCTTGACGAAGCTGTTGCCCTCAATCGTGCCGACCACGGCCTTCATCTCTTCGGCGTTGGCGAAGGTCGCTTGGCGGAAGGGATTGTCGTAGTCCTTCTTGCGGCTGAGGTACACTTGCTCGCAGACGTAATCCTGAATACGGATCGCCTCGGCCAGGGCCTTGAGCCACACCGGTCTCGTGAGCTTGTCCACGCCCAGCAGATCGCGCAGGGACGCGTGGGCGTGGGCCTGCTTGGCCAGTGGATAGCCCTCCCACAGGGCATCGTAGGCGGCGTGAATTTGGGACCAGGTCTTCAGCTTGCCGTTCTTGACGGCCGTCAGGAGCTTCTGCACGTCGGGGGCGGGGATGAGCTGCCCGCCGACATTGACCCAGTGCTTCTGGCGACGCCCGGCCAGCACCCGGTTCATCGAAGCCAGCTTGGTCTTCGAACGCGCCTCAACGTAATCCAACAAGTTCTTGACGGCGTAATAGTGCACCATCTCCTGATACGCCTGGTAGGCCTGGCGCACCTTGACGATGACGACCTCCCGGCTGGAGCATTCCATGTTCTCGCCGAGCACGTCCAGGCCGCTAACCAGATCGTCCTTGTCCGTCAGCAGCTTTCGCCCCAGGTTGGCCAGGGCGCCCTCGCCGCGTTGATCGGGACACTTGCCGTCGGCGCGAAGGTGCGCCTTGGCCGTCCAGACCTCCAGTAAGCGCATGGCCTCGAAGATCTCTTCGACCGTGTCGGGAGCGAGCGCTTCGAACTCGATGTTTTGCGTGGGGATCTTCCGTTTGTCGCGCGAGTGGAATTTCCAACTGTTTCTGGCCAGGGCGTACATGTTGTACATCCACCAGAAGGCGGGCATGACGACCAGGCGGCCCTTCGTCCGATCGTCGCTGAGCAGCGAGAATGGCAAGGGGATGTTCAGTTCGGCCGGATAGTCCCCTTTGCTCAGCAGCATGAAGGACGCGAAGCGGCAGGAGTGCTTCAACGTCACGCACAGGCCAGGCCAAAAACCCCGCCCGGCATGGATCTCGCCGTCGTTGGCCCGGCTGTTGTGGTTGGAGCCTACCGTAGCGCCGGCGGCGAGGTTGCTCTGACCCTTGACCAGCGATGACGTCAGGAAGGAGTTGTTGTGGTGTTGTTCGTGCGCGGGGAAGATCAGGTTGTGCAGCAGTTCGCAGCAGGAGACGGTCGAGTTCTCCCCGAGCACGGAATGCAGTAGCCGGGCGCCGTACTTGAGGTTCGAGTTGTTGCCCATCACGAACCGCACCGCCTTGCAGCCGTAAAAGATGTGACACCCGCGGCCGATGATACCGTTGACCAGTTCCACACCCTCGCCGATCTGCGTGGGTTCGTCCTCGCTGGAGTTGACGGTCAGGTTCTTGAGCTTGTTGGCGCCTTTGATGTAGGCCCACGGGCCAACCTTCACGTCCTTGATGATTCGGCAGTTCTTGATCACGCTGGCAGCGCCGATGGTGCCGTAGAGACCCCGCCGTGAATCGAACTGCGCCTGCGTGATCTCCTTGAACCGATCCATCAATGCCGAATCCTGCGGATAGCCCGCCCACAGGAAGGCATCGGCCGGGATCATGCCGTCGAACGGCACCACGGTCCGCCCGCCGGCCTCGTTGATTAGGTCCAGCCAGATCCGCACGGACTCGGCCTCACCATCCTTCACGATTCCGTTGCCGAACTTGGCGTGATCGGTCGTTTGCAGTTCGTCGATATTCAGCAGCATGGCGTTGTCGCCGACGATGTACCGCGCCATGTACCGCACGTTCCGAACGACGACGTCGTCACCGATGTCGCAAGCGACGAGGTGGCTGTTGACCAGCCCGACCGGAATGGTCAAATCGTGCATCGTGAGGCTGACTTCACGGATTCGGCCAATCCGCACCAACCCCGAGAACTGACACCCGCGGACCAACATGGGATTGAACCCCTCGGCGACCCGAACGTCGTCCCAGTTCTCGCTGGTGTTACCATTCTTGATCAGTTGCTCCAACTCCTCGGCGTGTAGGTGTCGCCAGTGGTTGGCGGGCCTGCCCACCTGCCGGTTTCGCAGGTGGTACTCGTTCTTGCCCTTAGGCAAATGCTCCGTTGGAATGAAGCCGTACCCCAAGGATTGCGTCGGAAGGATCGTCAATTCAGCCATAGCTCGTCGCCTCCATCTTCAGGCTCGTATAGAAAGGTGGGCAATCGCTGATGCGACTGGCACGCTAAGAATACCCCGGGCCTCTGATCCATGCAACCACAGGCGAGGGCCTTCCTCCGCGCGCATCGACATTCGGCGGCCCGCGTCCTTGACGGCCATCCCTCCGCGCGCGAGGATGCCGTTCGCCGGGCGGCGGCGGGAAGTCAACACACAGTCGGGGCAGCTCGACGCCCGGTGAACGACTCGCGGAAAGGAGACCGACATGTTCGTGCGGGACGTCTTATGCGCTGCGGCAGTCATTTCTGTCACGCTGGTCGGCTGCAACCGCGTCAACGAGCAATCAACGACCTCCGGCCAGACCGAGGAGACGGCCATGTCTGAGCAGTTCCAATACGGCTTCCGCGTCGATCCGATGGAATTCGTCGCCCACGGCGAAGGCCTTCAGGCCGCCCTGGTGCGAACGGTGATCTTCGAGACGCCCGGACCCAATGACGCAGCCGTCATCGAGGCGCATTTCGCGGAGATCTTCGCCACGCAGAACGACGACGGTAGTTTCACCGACAAGGACGAGCCCGACCGACTCCCCTTGGCGGCAACCAGCGCGAGGCTGAGAGACCTTCTGATTGACGGCTGTTCGCCCGACCGCCCCGAGATGCAGCGCGCCATCGCCTTCGTGGAGCAGGCCCTGGCGGAATTACCCCAAGGCGATTGGCCCGAGATGCCGCTCCCGACGCTGCGGGCCATGTGCCTGCTGGGCAGGACCGATCACCCCGCCATCAAGGCGCGCGTGGAAGCGCTCGCGGACGAAGTCCACGAATTGTTGGGCAAAGGTTGCCCGGGCACCCCATTTGCGCAGTTGATAAACTTGTGGATCGGGCGAAACGCCGCCGACGTGGACGACGCCATCGAGGGCGCGTTGGCATGGGTCGAACAGGCCGTCGAGCCGCCGGGCTGCCGCCGAGCCCTGGGGCTGTGCGATCCGGGGAGCATCATAGAAGCCCTGGCACAAATCGACCATCCGGCCGCGGCCTGCACCGCGCGGACGCTGGTCCCCATGTTGTTGCGAATTCAGAATCCCGACGGCTCCTTCGGGGAAGAAAGCAACACGTTCTGGACTTTCGTTCTGCTCGACCGGTACGGCCTCCTGGACGAACTCCGCACACTCCCGCCGCTGCCGAACGACTGGAGGGTCGTCCGGGCGATTCCGTCCCCGGACCGGAAGGACTTCGGATGGGCCAACATAGCTTTCGACGGCGGGCGATTGTGGCTCTATGACGGATCGACGTCGTCGGCCATTGCCATCTCGCCTGACGATGGCGCCGTGCTGCAGCGGACCGCACTCCCGCAGGGCACCTGGTGCACAGCCTTCGGCGCTTGGGACGGATTCCTGTGGGTGCTGACGGGCGAGCGGAAAGAGACCAAGACGCTGCACAAGGTTGACGCCGACTCCGGTGAGGTGTTAGCGCAAATTCCGCTCGACGCCTTCCTGGTTAAGCACTTTGTCGCGATGGACAAGCTCGGCGATAAGATCATGATTCCCGATCAATGGGAGGGCTGTGTGTGGGTCTTCGATCCGGCGGACCCGTCGGGCTACGAGGAAGTCTTCCTGGCGACCGGGATGGCGGACTACGTGACCGGCGCTGGCGATGAGGTCTGGGCGTTATCCTGCTGGGCGCCCGCCCTGATCCGAACGAACCTGGCGGGCAGGCTCCTCGACTGGGGTGACCGGCCCTTTGGATGGCGTTCACCCATTGCATGGGACGGAGACCATCTCTGGGCCGTCGATGACAGGAACAAGCGAATCTGCCTGATCGAGAAAGCGTCACCCGCCGAGGCGCCGTCGGTGGAGCGCACGCGTCAGCTCATCCAGACCGAACCGGCATTCGATATTCCCAAGCTGGACGGCGAGACGCTGGATGAGCGGGCGCTGGCGGTCGACGTGCTCTCGCCGATCTTCCAGCGAACCGACGGCGATAACTTCGACGCCCGGTTCGCCCTTGGATGGTCCGACGAAGGCTTACGCGTGGCCGTTAGCGTTCGCGACGACGACTTCATCGCCGCCGACAGCGACATACAGTTGTGGGAGAACCAGGCCGACTGCGTCTTGATCTACGTTCGACCTCCGGGCGGCGAGGTCCGACGCATCGTCGTTGAACCGGGCATGACGGACGAACAGCCCCAGCCACGTGCCCTTCTCGGCCCGGCGCTGTCAAGCGGCCGACCGGCCGACGACATCACGATCACGCGGAACAGAAGGGACGGCGGCTATGAGATGGAACTGGTCATCCCGTGGTCGGACATTGGCATCGAGGCGGCCAAGGGCCAGGAGCTGCGGCTCCAACTGGCCGCATTGGACGTTGACCGGGCTGGCGACGAGCTTCAGATGCATGGACTGATGTGGTATCCGGCCGTGGGCACGCGACAGGACCCGTCGATATCGTATCGCGTGCGGCTGGCCGAGCAGGCCAGTCCGGCCGCGGCGGCCTGGGTCCGGCTAGTCAAGAACGCTCACGGTATGATCGACAGCATCGGCATAACCGCCCCGGCCGAGGAGGCCGGCAAAACCGTCACGATCGCCTCCGGCGGCACGGCCCTGGCCGAAACGAGGCTGGTTCCTGACGGCGCCGGCATGTCCGTCGGATGGATCCCCCTGCCCGCGGCGGACAATCCGTGGCCCCTGACCGTTACGCTTGACGGAAACACCGTCGCCACGTTCGACCCGGCCGCGGCGGCAAATGATTAGGAGCATCCGACCATGCAAGCACGTCACGCAGTGAGCATCACACTGGGCTGCTTACTACTGACAACACTGGCCGGGTGCGAAAAGCCCGACGACACGCCCGAGGAGACGGCTGTGAGTAACCAACTCAAGTACGGCTTTCGGTACGATCCCATGGAATGGGTCGCCAACGACACCTCCCTTCAGGCGGTTCAGGTGCGGAAGGTCATCTTCAATTCGCTCAACCCGGGCGATCAAGAGATCCTGGACGAACACATCGCGACCATCCTGGCCGATCAGCAGGATGATGGCAGCTTTCGGGGCGATCAACGGGATGACGGCACGTACGAGGACCACACGCTCGGCACGGTTGAGCATCTGTTGCGGCTGGGCTGTTCGCCGGAGGCGCCCGAACTTCGCCGGGCCTTGGACGTGGTGTGTCGGCGGGACATGGCCAGTCACAACAACCTCGGCGCCGACACCATCAAGTACGCGTGCCTGACCGGTTGGTCCGACGGCGCCGAGCCGGCCGGCTCGGCCCAGCGATTGGTCGACCGCTGCATCGCAGGTCCCTCGCGCGGCGGGGCGGGCTGTCCGTGGACCATCGGCGAGGCCGAATACCTCTACGCCGCTCGGGACGTCGTCGACGTCAGCAAAGCGCTCGACGCGGAACTGGCCTGGATCTCCGAACGGATGAACGCCGTCGGCTCGTGCAGCTGCAAGGACCCCTGGGGTTTTGTGCAATTGGCCGGGGAAATTGATCATCCTGCAGGCCGTCAAATCATGCTGCGGGCGATTCCCTGGATCCTGCGCGCCCAACACCCCGACGGTAGTTGGGGCGACGGGCTGCCCCGCGGCTCGACCTTCTACGTCCTGCGGGCCCTGGCCCGGTACGACCTTATCGAGCCGCTCCGAAGGGCCCCGCCCCTGCCGGCTGACTGGCGCATCATCCGCGCCATCCCCGCGCCAGCCCCACGCCTCAACACCCTCGCCTGGGACGGTGAGCGTCTGTGGACATTCTGCGCAGCCGAGCAGACCGCCTTCGCCCTTTCGCCCGAAGACGGCACGATCCTCAGGCGCCTGGACTTCACCGACATGCCCTGGGAAGGCAAGGGCGCGTCGCTGGGCTGGTGGGACGACGGACTCGGCGTCAGCGCGTGGGACGGCATCTACAAACTCGATCCGGACACCGGCGAGGTCCTGGACAAGGTCCTGGCGCCCGAGGTCATGAACGAGCACAACGGCTTCGTCCAGATCGGCCGACAACTGTGGGTGGCGGACTCGTTCGAATGGCTCGCGGGCGTGCACGACCTCGACAAAGGAACGTGGGGCCATGTCATCCTCGCCCAGGTCACCGGAGGCGGGGGTACGGACATGGCCTGGGACGGTGAGGGAATCTGGCACTTCGATCAGCTCTCGCACGTCATCGTCAAGAGCGACCTGAACGCGACGCCTCAGTTGTGGACCAACGACGACGATGACCCGCGCCCGGGCCTGGCGGCCGTCGATCTGCTCGACTACGGCGAGAAGCCCTTCGCCTGGTGCCCGCCGGGCCAGATCGGCGGCATCACCTGGGACGGTGAGCACCTCTGGATCATCGACAACGGCAAGCAGCGCATCATGATGGTCGAAAAGTCCGGCGCCACCGAATGGGCCGTGCCGGGCCCGCCGGGGTACATCCGAGACTGGCTAGTCTGCGGGCCCTTCCCGTCCAAGCTGCTGCCCGGCGAAGAGCAATTGCGCGACGGGCACGACACCGACTTCTTCGAAGCCGCCGGCGGCGAGGCAACCGCCCAGCCGGTCGAGGGCCAGGCAATGGAAGGGAGAGCGGCTCAGTGGCGGCCGACAACGTTTAGCCGGGACTCGATCATGTTTGTGGAACTGTTCGATCCGGACGGCGAGAATCCTGAGGACGCCCAGGAGAAGGTCCGCGACAACGTCTTCTACGCCCACACGACGTTCGACTTGCCCGAGGCCTGCGAGGGCTACCTGGCCATGGGCGTTGCCGGCAGCCTGAAGGTCTACCTCAACGGCCAACTCGTCCACAACGAGCATCTCGCCCGGTATTCCCGCAGAGAGACGATCTTGATCCCCGTGACATTCAGGAAAGGCACCAACGCCGTGTTGGTCAAGGTCGACAACGACATCGGCAGCGGCGGCTTCATCTGCCGCCCGGTCACGCTCGACCCAACCACCCTCGACCGCGTGCCGTTACCGGCAGCCGTAGCCGCGGACTAGCTCCGTAAAGGAGACGCGCAGTGGCGACTGACATCCCTCAGATCATTTCAATTGTGATGGCCACCGGCGATGGGCGCATACCCGTCAAGCGGGAGGTGCGGGGCTATCTGGCTACCGGGTGGGAGCCGAACCGCGCCGCCACGAAGAAGGCAGGCAAAGGCGTCCCGCTGTTTCTCATCGACGGCCCCGAGGTGCTGCTGACAGCGAAGAAGGGCAACGGCGCCAAGCCGGCTCGGCTTGATGGTGACCGACTTCACATGCCAGAGCAGACGGCCGGCAAGCTCAAGCTTGAAAGCGGCTGCTATGTCGCCGTCATCGACCGCGGCGCCGCGGTGGCGCTGAAGAAGCTGACCATCGAGGAAGAGCCAGGCGAGAAAGCGCAAGTGGTGGACTATGAAACGCCGCTGACTGTCCGGCGCGTCGCCCAGACCAACCCGGCGCCGAAGCTCTTGCTGGCGACGCTGAAGAAGGCCAACAAGACGCGGCGACTGAAGCGTAGCGTCCGGGACTTCCTGCGAGGGCGTGAGTCCTTCGAAGCGTGGCGGGCCCGAACGCTGATCGCCCCGGCCAAGGCGGCCGACGAGGCCCTCCGCCAGCGGCTGATCGCCGAGCGGCTGGCCGAGCAATTGCCCGACGGCTCGTGGGCGGGCAAAGTGCCCTTGACGGCCCGGCGGCTGAAAGAGCTTGCCGAGCTCGGCCTGACCCGACGAAAGAGGGAAGTCAAGGCGGGGGCTGATTGGCTGCTGGCCAGGCCCACCGCCGGTAAGGGGGCCGGGACGTTCTTCCTGACCGACGAGCTGTGCGAAACCTTCAAGCGTTACCTGAAGGAGAAGAAACGCTTTCGGGACCGCAAGCCGGCCGAGATCGCCCTGGCCGCCGAGGGCGACCCGATGTACCTCAGCCCCTGCGGCCCGCGGATCACCTGGCCCAACGCCCAGGTGATTGAAACGCTGCTGATGCTGGGCTTCGAGAAGCACCCCCGCGTTCAGCAGGCCCTGGGGCCCCTTCTCAGCCCGCACTGGTGCGAGTGCGGGTTCAATCCGTTCTCTACGCGTTCGGTCACACCGGCCGAGCTCGCCGAACGTGAGGCCGAGGCGCGTCGGCTGTTCCGCTATGGCGGGGTGAGGACCTTCGACGACCTGACCACGGTGGACGATCACAACCAACAGCCGGCCACACGGCGACTGGCCCACAAGCGCCGCGGCAAGACCGACATCTACTTGCGGGCCCTACCAAGCTACGTGGGCCCCTGCAACGTCATCTCCATCAACGCTATCAGCCAGTGCACCGACGCCCGCTTCCGCTCCTTTGCCGAGAGCGGAATCTGGGAGATTGCCAGCAACCAGCACGCGCCGGACGGCCACTTCCCGCTTTACCAACGCTTCCACGACAATCAGGCGGCCCTGCTGGACACCGTCTCCCGTTACGACATCCCCGTGGCAAAGGTCTTCGTGCTGCGAAGCATGCCGTGGATCATCAACACACAGAACAAAGACGGTTCCTGGGGCGCCGAGCCGCACAAAGACGCGGTCACCCTCGCCATCGTCAAGGCCCTATTGAGCGTCAAGAGCTACCTCCCCGCCGCAGCGCGGCCATAGGAACGACAGACCATGATTGCACGTTACGGATTCGCCATCGCGTTGTGCTGCCTGCTGGCAGCGCTCGCCGGCTGTAACAAGACCGGTGAGCAAGCGACACCCCAAGGCCAGACCGAGGAGACGGCCATGTCTGAGCAATTCCAGTACGGCTTCCGCGTCGATCCGATGATGTGGATCAACGAAAGCGACAGCGTTCAGGCGGCGCAGGTAAGGGCGCTGCTACTGAACAAGCCCAAGGATGGCGACGATGCCATCCTGGCCGCCGAGGTCGATCGCATTCTGGCCACCCAGAACCCCGATGGCCAGCGGTTCCGCAAAGGAAGTTGTTGCGGGGTGCTCCGCAACGACTTGCGCGG
>CAYRZU010000005.1:0-73498 GCA_964428895.1 uncultured Planctomycetaceae bacterium | reverse complement strand
CGAGACCTACACCGGCTACGCGTTCGGACTGGGCATCGAACGGCTGGTCATGCGGAAATACAACATCCCCGACATTCGCCTGCTGTTCGCCGGCGACGTGCGTTTCCTCCACCAGTTCTGACTTGGCAGGACCGCGGCATGGACGCCACCGACCAGCCGCCATACCACATTCGCCCCTACCGTCGCCGCGACCGGGCGGCCATCCGCCGCATCTGTGTGGCCACCTCCTGGATGGGCCGGTCTCGCCCCGATATCCACCTGGATGATTTCGTCTGGGGGGAGTTCTGGACCCGCTACTTCACCGACCGCCAGCGGCGCTTCAGTTGGGTCGCCTGTCGAGATAGCGACGGGCACGTCGTCGGCTATCTGACCGGCACTCCCTCGGCCGCCCGGGCCGATGCCTATCTGCCCTGGGTGCTGCCCGGCATCATGGGCCGCGTGCTATGGAAGCGGATTCTGCGCGACCCGGTCCGCCGCCGCCTGGCCTTCGATTGGGTGCGGTCCATCCTCCGGGCCGAGACGGCCATCCCCAAAGCGATCCTGCGAGAGTTCCGGGCGACGTGGCACTTCAATCTGTTGCCGGAAGCCAGACGGCAAGGGCTCGGCTCTGAGATGCTGAAGACATTCCTGGACGCGTTGCGGAATCGCGGCGTGCCCGGCATCCACGCCCAAGCCATCAGCCTCAACGACGCCACCATCGCCACCTGCCGGAGAATGGGGATGCAACTGCTGTATGCGGCCCCCCTGACGGTTTTCGCCTCCATCGACCCGCGACCGATGGAAGCGCAGGTGTGGGGCATGACGCTCTAGCGGCCCGCCCTCACCGCTTTCGGGCGAACACGTTCCCCGCTTGTTGAGCCACCATCCCCTTCAGGACCAACATGGTCATGGTCGCGGCGGCCTTGCCGCTATCGAGGCCGGTCTGGCGGGTCAGTTCATCCAAGCTCAGTGGACCTTCCGATAGCGCCTTGACCAGCTCGGCCTCGGCGTCATCCAGGCCTTCCGGCATGGTCGCCGTCGCCGCATCGCCCTCGGGCTCGGGGGACATCTTCTGACCGACCTCACCGAGGTGCTCCAAGATGTCATCCAGGCTTGCGGCGATGATGGCGCCGTCGCGGATCAGTTGATTCGTCCCGCCCGACAGGGCCGAGTCCACGCGACCGGGAACGGCGAAGACCACTCGCCCCTGCTCGGCGGCATCTCGGGCGGTGATCAGCGCCCCGCTGCGTTTGGCGGCCTCGACCACCACCACGCCCAGCGACAAGCCGGAAATGATGCGATTGCGGGCGTGGAAGTTCGCGGCGCGGGTCTCGAACGTCATGGGCAGTTCGCTGACGATCGCGCCGCGATCCTCGGCGACGATCTCGTCGAACAGCTTGGCGTTCTCGGGCGGGTAGACGGTCGACAGGCCGCACCCCATCACCGCGATCGTTCGGCCGCCGGCGGCCAGTGCTCCGCGATGGGCGGCCGTATCGATGCCGCGGGCTCCCCCCGAAGCCACCGTGAAGCCCGCCCGGCCTAGCAGCCCGCCGAACCGCTCGGCTTGCTCGGCCCCGTAGTGCGTGCAGCGTCTGGCGCCAACCACGCCGACCGCAATGGCGTCGGTCGGTTGGAGTTGTCCGCGAACATACAGCAAAGCCGGCGGATCGTAGATCGTCTTGAGGGCGGCGGGGTAGTCGTCATCGAGCAAGCAGAGAATCCGGATTCCCTTCTCGCCAGCGGCGGCCAGTTCGGCGTCGATCTGCTCGTCGGCCACATCTTGCAGAGCGGCTGAGAGCTTCTGGCCGACCCCCTTGACGCGCCGCCACTCGGTGGGCGCCGCGGCCACAACGGCTTCGGCGCTGCCGAACGCCTCGATCAGACGTCGAAAGATGGTCGGCCCCACGCCCCCGGCCAGATGGAGACGCAAATGCGGCCGCAGTCGATTCGCATCATTCATAGCGGGCCAATTATAGACCCCCGCCGACGGACTCGCCACGGGCCATTGCACTTGCCGACGTTTAGCGGTACACTGATGCGCTCGTCAAAGTTCAACCGGTCGTGCACCAGAGGAAAACTATGGCTAAGCCCAGACGTCGTCGGAAGATCGGCTCGAAGAAGCGTCGCGAACGCCGAAATCGCCGTAAGAAATAGGTGAAACGGGGCCGGGGATCTGCTCGGCCCTGGCGCTTTCTAGCGCCGGCGCTAACGCCAGCGCCCCTCGATTGCCTCGCCGCAGTTTCCGCATCGGCCGTCGCCAATGTCGATGCTGCGGATCGAGTACCCCACGCGATCGATCAGGACCGTCGAACAGGCCGGGCACAACGTTCGCTCGTCCACCTGCCCCGACACATTCCCACAATAGACGTACTTCAGCCCCGCCTCTTGGCCGAGCCGACAGGCCAGCAGCAGCTTCTCCAGCGACGTCGCGGGCGTGCCCGTCATCTTGTAGTCCCCGTGGAAGCGGCTGACGTGCCACGGCACGTGCGGGCCGAGTTCGCCACCAATGAAGGCGGCGATGTCTCGCAGCTCATCCTCCGAATCATTCAGGCCGGGCACGATCAGCGTGGTCACTTCCGCCCACACGTCGGCAGCGACGAGCGCTCTGAGGCATTCCAGTACTGGCCCCAGGCGGCCGTGCATCACGCGGCGGTAGGTTTCGTCCCGAAACGATTTGAGGTCCACGTTGATGGCGTCCAGAACCGGGGCGATGGTCTCGACGGCTTCAGGCGTCATGAATCCGTTGGAAACGAAGCAATTCCGAATGCCGACCTGGTGGGCGAGCTTGCCGGTGTCGTAGGCCAACTCGTAGAAGATCGTCGGCTCGGTGTAGGTGTAGCTGATCGAAGCGCAATCGTAACGCTGGGCGGCAGCGACGATCTGTTCGGGCGTGGTCGCCCGCCCGCTCTGGTCGCCCTGGCGAGGCTGCTGGGATATCTGCCAGTTCTGACAGAACTCACACTGGAAGTTGCAGCCGGCCGCGGCGATCGACAGACTGGTCGTACCGGGCACAAAATGGAAGAGGGGCTTCTTCTCGATGGGGTCGACGTTCATGGCCACGAGTTGGCCGTAACTGTGTGTCTTCAGCTTGCCGCCCACGTTCTGGCGGACGCGGCAGATGCCGAAGTCTCCCACCATCAGCCGGCACCGATGGGCGCACAGTCCGCACCGAACGGCCTGATCATCCTCCGCCGACCACAGCATCGCCTCATGAAGCTCTTCGGCCATCGCGTTAGTCCCTTAATCCATTCTTGCCTGCAAGGCCCACGCGGCCAACCAGCATGCCAGCCCCAGCAGCGCCCCGACTGGCCACAACTGGCGCCCAACGTCTTCGTAAGACGGCTCGGACAACGGGATTGTCGATATCTGTTCCACAACCGATTCACCTGAGTTATGGCCGCTCAACCCGGTCACACTGACCGCCACCACCTGCCCGTCCGGTCCTTCATACAGCCCCGGCCAGGCCAGGCGTTTCGAACCGTCCGCCCGAGGCCGGCCGACCAGCATCTCCCACCCCGCCAGGTCCCCCGCTTCGACGGGCGTCAAGGCGTCGTAGCCGCCTTGCGGGCCGGGCGGCAAGAGCCACCGGACTGCATTGGCCATGAAGATCACGAACGACTCGGCCAATGTCCAATTGGTGTTGTCGGCGGCCAGGTCAAAGTCGACCACGACGCGCCGCTCGGCCTGGCTGCCCAGGGGGCCGTCGGCGCTGCGCCAGATGATCGTCTGGCCGTCGACCGCAACCAACGGGTGCGGCCTCCGAGCCGCGGATACAACCGGCGCGGACAGAGCCCGAACCGCAACGCCGGCGAAGTCAACGCCTCTCATCACCGGATCATCCGCGGCGACATCGGCGCCGCCGAGCCCGACGTCCGTTCGATCGTCGTCGCCGAAGGACGGACTGACCACCAGCGCCGGGGCGCCCGCGGGCGCCTCGACCCCGTTGGCGATGATGAGGTCCGCGTCGGCGGCGTCGGCTGTCAATTCCAGGAGTGGATCGGCTGCCACAAATCGTCGAAGCATCGGATGGTCGCGCCCCAGCAGAGCGACCGTCCGTGCGACCGTCGGCTCGCCGACCAGATATGCCTCCGAAACCACCGACGCGCCTTCATCGGTGTAGACCGTTGCGACCAGTGATCGCGAAGCCGGAACGGCCCGAAGAACGTCCTCCGACTCCAACGGGGCCAAGACCAGGCGCGTCTGGTCGAGGAGTCTCCGCTGCTTCGGGTCATGAGTCGATATCTCGCAATGAACCGGCTGCATGACCTCCGTATTATTGCGCAAGGCGACGAGCACCTCTGCCTTGCCATCCCCAGAGACAGCCCCAAAGCGGTCGATGGTTACGGCCGGCAAGGATACCGACACGGTGGCCACCCCATCGGCCGCCAGGCGCTCACTCCGGGCGCCAGCCGGAATGAAGGCCACCGCCTGCGTCGCTTCCGCGGGAGGCGCCGGAAAGGACAGGTCGTCGAATCGAGCCGACAGAATCGCCGTCCGATAGACCTCCCGTCGTGCGGCCCCGGGCGACATGGGCCCGACCGTTCCACCCAACACATCCGGCCAGACCAGCCATACGTGATCGGAGGGATTCAGGCGATCCAGGAAGGCGCCGACGGGCCGGGCAAGGTCGTCCGCGACGGTAAACTCAGCCGAAGGGCCGGCCACGACCGCCACGCGTCGGACGCTGGCCGTACCGTGGTAGGCGGGTCGCGCCAGCGCAAGGACGGCTATCGTGGCCCCAGCCAGCAGCAATATCCACGGTGCGTTGAAGCGTCGCCGCACGCACCCGCCGGCTGCGGGAGTAGCCGCCTGGGCCCGTTCCCACAGCCGCAGGCTGCCCACCCGCAGGCGATGCCGATCTCGCCGCAGCAGCGCCACCAGCGCAGCGGCGACAACGAACGGCATCAAGAGAAGCAGCCATGGCCAGTCGAATGTCATCATCCCCTGTCCAAGCCGACGCGTGGTCGGCCGTTTGCCGAACAGGACTCAGAACTCGCCCATGTCGCGTTTGCTGAGGATCTTTCGCAGCAACAGATACCGTCGCCCTCGGTATTCGGTGATTTCGCCGGTGATGTGGTACCGCTTCTGGGGTTTGACCATAACTTCCGGGTCCTTGAGATCCTTGGCCCGGGGGACCATGTGACAGGGCAAGAGTCGAAGCGGCGGTTCCTGCCCGGTGTTGTCGGATTCGAAGACCGCTTCCATCCAGTTTCCCTCGCCGACCGGCAAGATGGTAACCAGTCGATTGATGACCATGTGCCCGCGACCGGGGTGGAATATCTCCCCGTCGTCGGCCGGCGCCACCGAGCCCGGCTCGTCGCGCTCGCTGTAAGGCCGACGCACCGGGGTCAGCACGGCCGCCCCGGGGTTTTCGGCCAGCAAGGCCGCCCCAACGTCGGTACTGCTGACGGCGGGCTCGTCGGAGGAGCCATCTTCGCTCGAATCCGTTGTACCGTCTGCCGGCTGTGTGGTCGCCTCGGCGGTGTCATCGGGGGGCGCTCCGGCGACCTCGTCGGCCAAGCCGGGATGATCGACCAGAATCGTCGCCTTGCGAATCAGGATGAACACCTTCTTCTCATGAAGCGTATTCTCACCCGAAATCCGGAAGACGGCGGCCGGCCGATCGGCCAGGGTCATCTCCATCTCCTGCAACACACGGTTGGGCAGGACCCATCGCGGCGGCTCGTGGGGTTGGCCTTTCTCAGGCAGGAACCGCACCATCGCCCAACCGGTTTCCAGGTCCACCCGAAGGATGCAGCGGCGGTTGATCAGAGCGCTGCCGGCCACGATCCGGCGGCCCTTCTTGGCCGACTCCTCATAGTCCATGGTCTGCGTGGGCGGAACGTCCTGATCGTCCTCGTTCAACAGACTGCCCGAACCGGGGTCGTCGGCGCTGAGGATACCCCGCCCGCCGACGAGAACCGCGCCCGGTTCGTCCGGGGGCGGCCAGGCCAGCGATGACCCGTCGCCCTCGCCGACGGCGCCCAGGGGCAGATCCGCCGGGTCGACGCTCTCGGCGTCCGAGGAGGCCGGCTGGGTCTGGGGCTGCTCGGGCGTGTCGTCCAGGCCTTCCAGGCTCGCCTGGCCCCAAACGGGCAAGCCCTGCAGCAATACCGCCAGCAGGATGATAATTGGGTATCGGTCGATCACGTGACGTTCTCGGTGTGATTGGGCATATTGTACCGGCCTCGGTCGGCCCGGCCAACCCTCAGGGGCGGGTTACTTCCCCGCGGTGTAATTCAGCAGGCCCCCGGAGACCAGAATCTGTCGCTGACGCGGCGTCAGCAGCACCAGGGAGGTGAATCGCTCGCCGGTGGTCCGGTTCTCCACCTCCACGGTTTCACCCCCCGCCACCGCCGACGCTACGTCGGCAATGACCAGGTCGTGGCCTTGCCCCACCGCGTCGTAGTCGCCCGGCATGGCGAACGTCAGCGGCAAGATGCCGAAGTTGACCAGATTGGCCTGGTGAATCCGCTCAATGGCCTTGGCGATGACAACCCGAACGCCCAGGTACATCGGGCACAGGGCGGCGTGTTCGCGGCTGGAGCCCTGTCCGTAGCTGTCCCCGGCGACGATGACGCCCGCCCCGCCGGCATCCTTGAGGGCCAATCCGCGCGCCGCGAAGGTCTCCGTGCCGGGCTCGTTGAAGCAGTTGAAGACGTACTCGGCGTAGGCCGGCACATTCGAGCGGAGCTTCAGCAAGGCCCCGGCGGGCATGATGTGATCGGTGGTGATCTTGTCGCCCACCTTGATCAGGACCGTTCCGGACAGCGGATCCGGCAGGGGCTCGCCGGCGGGCGGCTTGACGATGGTCGATCCGCGGATGATCTCCACGCTGTCGGCCTGGTCGGCAGACAACGGCGGCTTGATCATGCCATCGTCAATCTCGAACGTGGCGGGTGGGTCGATAGCGGGAACATCCGTCCCCAGTCGCTCAACGAGATCACGCGGATCGGTCAGCTCACCGGTGATGGCCGCGGCAACGGCGGTCTCCGGGGAGACCAGGTACACCTCGTCGCCGGGGGTGCCGGATCGGCCGGCAAAGTTGCGATTGAAGGTCCGGACACTGACCGTGCCCTCGGCCGGCGAAAAGCCTTGGCCGATGCAGGGCCCGCAGGCCGACTCCAGGATGCGTGCCCCGGCCCGGACGATGTCGGCCAGCACGCCGGTTTCGGCCAACATCGCCAGCACCTGCCGGCTGCCCGGGGCGATGCCCAGTTCGACGCCGTCACTGACGGTCCGGCCGGCCAGCAACGTCCCGACCAGCATCAGATCCTGGTAGCTGGAGTTGGTGCACGAGCCGATCAGCACCTGGGAGACGTTCTTGCCGGCCAGAGCACGCACGGTGCAGATGTTGTCCGGGCTGGGCGTGCCGGCGGCGAGGGGCTCGAGCTGGGCCAGGTCGATCACGATACGGCTGAAGGAGGCCTCAACGAATCCATCGTCATCGGCGTCGCTGATGTCGGCATCAGCGGCGTATTGGCGAATGTTCGCGACAGCCGACGCGTCCCGCTCGGCGTGCAGGCGCTTGGTGACGGTATCGTAGACGCAGTCGGCATCGGCGGCCAGAGCGGTGAACGGGTCGCCCCGACCTTGAGCGGCCAGGAACTGACTCGTCACGTCGTCGGCGGGGAACACGCTGGTGGTCACCCCCAGTTCGGCGCCCATGTTGGTGCAAGTGGCGCGGGCGGGAACGGGAAGGCTCGCGACGCCCTCGCCGCAGTACTCGACCACACAGTCCACGTTGCCGCGGGTGCTCAGGATGCTCAGCAGTTTCAGGATGATGTCCTTGGCGGCCACCGGCGGCTGCAGGCGCCCGCGTAGCTCCACGCCGATCACGCGCGGGCAGGTCAGGTAGAACGGCCCGCCGCCCATCGCCACGGCCACGTCGAGCCCGCCGGCGCCGATGGCCAGCATGCCCATGCCACCCCCGGTGGGCGTGTGGCTGTCCGAACCGAGCAGCGTCCGGCCCGGCCGACCGAACCGCTCCAAATGCACCTGATGGCAGATGCCGTTGCCCGGCCGCGAGAAGGTCGCCCCTACCTTGGCTGCAATGGACTGCAGGTACAGATGGTCGTTGTGGTTCTCGGGGCCGAACTGAGCGGTGTTGTGATCGACGTAGCTGACCGACAGCTCCGTACGAACGCGCGGAACGCCCATGGCCTCCAACAGCAAGAAGGCGGTGGTCCCGGTCGCATCCTGGGTGAGAGTCTGGTCGATGCGAATGCCGATCTCGCTGCCGGGGGTGAGCACCCCGTCAACCAGGTGATCGGCAAGGATCTTATGTGTCAGCGTCTGAGCCATGGCCAGGCGTTCCTAAGCGATGCCATCGAGCCGGCCAGGATACCACGCGGCCCGCGGCCGAGCAATCCCGCGCGTCTGGCTAGGTCGGCGGTGACGCTTCGGCGGCCAACATGCGCTGTTTGAGCTCGATCCCGCCGGGCGCGGAGAACCCGCCCGGCCGCCCGTCGGCGTAGGTCACGCGGTGACAGGGAATGACCAATGGAATTGGGTTCTTGCCCAGCGCCGCGGCGACGGCGCGTGCGGCATCTTCACGGCCGATCTTCATGGCCAGTTGCCGGTAGCTGAGGGTCTGCCCGTATTCGATCTGCTGACACGCTCGCAGCACCTTGCCGCCAAAGGTGCTCTCGGCGGGCAAGTCGCAGGCGATGGCATCGAAGGAGACGGCCTGGCCGTTGAAGTAAGCGCGAGACGCCTCGATCAGTTCGGCGAAGGGCTCGTCCTGACGCTGACAGCCCGGGTGTTCCCAATGGATCAGTTCGTCAAGTTCGTTGGCGCGATAGTGCGGGAGGACCACACGGCTCAGGCGGCTGCCTTGGCAGACTGCGGCCATGGGACCCCAAGCGGTGGGCCAAACGCTATAGGTCAGCGGATCGGTGGCGGCGGACATGTCGCCATCGTAATCCCCCTCATTGAGCCCATCAAGGACGCTCCCGTCAGGACGCCTGGCGACGTGGGTTGGAGGCCCGTTGGAACTCGGCCACCTTGGCCGAGATCAACTGAAGGGCCGCCCGGCCCTGGCGGCTGTGCCCCAGGCCCACGAACTGGAAGCCCATCTGCGTCTGTTCGCCGTGGGTCTCGGCGTGACGAAACTGCCCGTCGACAAAGCAGGTCTCCCCGCCGACACCGAACATCAGCCGCACGCCAACCAGTTCGCCAACCTGGAAGCTCGGCCCGGTGTAGTTGTGGCAGTTCATTTGGAAGCCGCCGGCGCTGATGTCGCCGACCGTTCCGGTCCACACGCTGGCTTCGTCTTGGCGGCCGGTAGGCTCGACTTCGCTGCCACCGACCCAGAACGCCGCTCGGACTAACGATTCGTCCGGAACCGCCACGCGCTGAAACGCACGCCGCTGCAACCGCTGCATGCGGCTCGGGCCGACCAACTGAACGACCTCCACGCCTTGCCCGTCATCGCCGGTGTGTTCGGCCCGGCCGACCACGGTCGCCGAGAAGACGTGCTTGTAGTGGCCGAACTTGAAGCTGACGCCCACGCGGTCGGCGACCGTCAGGTCACAGACATCTCCCTGATCGCCGGTGGGCGGCAGGATCAACAGATGGGAATCATCGGTCGCCAGGAATCGGCTATAGAAACTATTCCAAGATTTGCCCGTACGGATAGTTACCGTGATCGGCGTTTGCTTGTCGACCGCCCCCGTAACGGCCTGGCTGATCTGGTCAACGGTTAGATTCTGCAAGTGAGCCATGGTGCTATCCTTAACGTGTTTGGCGCGAAAACCCGCGCGCGGTTCTTCTCACGGAATATGTCGGAACGGGCAGGGGCAATCTTGAGTTAGCTTTTCCGCCCCAGAGCAATTGTGGGCCTCTTTCGGCCGGCCGGGCAGAATCCGAAGATAGCACCAACACGAGCCTATCCACGGAACGCGACCCAAGATAGAATACTTTCGTTAATTCGATCATTCAGCGTTATCCCTGAGACACTCAAGACATGCCAAGCGACTCGAGGACACTGCAAGTCCCCGGCTATCACGTGGTGCGCCACCTAGGTAACGGCGCCGGAAGCGTTATCTACGAGGTCCGCAGCCGCAAGACCAGCCAGCGGTTTGCACTCAAGAGGATTGTCAAGCGGACCCCGCGTGACGTCCGCTTCTTTCATCAAGCGCTCAACGAATACCACGTCGCTCAGGACCTCGACCACGACGCGATCCGGAAGATCCACCGCGTGCGGAAAGTCCGTCTGCTCTTCCGCGTGCGGGAACTCCAGATGTTCATGGAGATTTGCCCCGGCCAGACCCTCCAGGACCATCGACCGAAAGCCATGGGCGATATCGTCCATATCTTCACGCGTGTGGCCGAGGCCATGGCCCATATGAACAGCCAAGGATGGGTTCACGCCGACCTCAAGCCGAACAACATCCTGGCCGGGCCCGACGGCACGGTGAAGATCATCGACTTCGGCCAGAGCTGCCGGATCGGCAAGATTAAAGACCGCATCCAGGGCACGCCCGACTACATCGCCCCCGAACAGGTCAAACGTAAGCCCCTCGACGCCCGGACCGACGTCTTCAATTACGGCGCCACGCTCTATTGGGTCCTCACCGCAAAGCCTATTCCCACAATCCTGCCCAAACAGGATCAGGTCACCCTCAAGGCCGACCTGCAGCTGGCGCCGCCTGAGCAGGTCAACCCCCAGGTGCCTCCCGCCCTCAGCAAACTCGTGATGGACTGCGTTGAACTCCTGCCGGACCGACGCCCACAGAACATGGACGCTGTCGTTTCGCGTCTGGGGCTTGTCCGGCGAGCCATGGCGCGCCATGACGGGCCCGGAAGCTAGAGATCGTGTCCCACCCGGTTGCCGACATCTTCCGAAACGCCGCCCGGATCAATACCGAAGACAACCGCCGCCGCGGCAACACGGTTTGGCTGGAGACCCCCTGCGAGTTGGTCGTCGCCGGCGATCTTCACGGGCAACGGCCCCTGCTGGCCCGAATTATCAAACACGCGGACCTGGCCGACCACCCCCAGCGCATCCTGGTGCTGCAGGAACTCATCCACGGCGAGCTCGACCCAAAGTCCAATAAGGATCGGAGCATTGATTTGCTGCTCCGCGCCGCCCGGCTGAAAGTCGCCCACCCGGAACAACTGCTGTTCCTGCTGTCCAATCACGACGTAGCCCAAATCACGGGCCGCGAGGTCTCAAAGGACGGACGGAATCTGTGCCGCCAATTCACCGCCGATGTCATCAGCGCCTTTGAAGGCGGCGGCGAGGAGGTCCTCGAGGCGGTGCTGATGTTCCTGCAGAGCCAACCCCTGGCCGTCCGAACACCGGGGGGGGTGCTGATCGCCCACTCGATTCCATCCCCGGCTGCTTTGGACCGAATTGGCGCGGAGATCCTGGACCGGGCCAACCACGATGAGGACCTGCTCCGCGGAGGCGCCGTCTACGAATGGACCTGGGGACGCCGACAAGAGCCCGAACAGATCGACGCCTTGGCCGACCAACTCGGCGTAGAGTTCTTCCTGCTCAGCCATCGCCCGGTTGACGGTAGTTACGAGGTGATCTCGGACCGGGCCGTCGCCATTACCAGCGAGAACAACTCCGGCTGCGTGGCCTCGTTCGATGCCGACCGGCCTCTGACGGCTGAGACCTTCCCGGAAACCACAACGCCGCTCGGCCTGCTGTAGGGGCCGCCACGGAGACCCCCTTGGACTTGACCGGCAAACAGAAGCGTCACTTGCGGGGCCTGGGCCAATCGCTCGCCCCGGCGACCATCATCGGCAAGGCGGGCCTCTCGGACCAAGTGGTGCAGCAGTTGAGCGACCATCTCGACCGGGCGGAACTGATCAAGATCAAGCTCCCCGCCGGCCCGCAACGCAAGAGCGTGGCGGCCGAGGCGGCGGAGCGGCTTGGGGCGATCTGCATCGGTATTGTGGGTCGGACAGCCCTGCTGTTCCGGGTGAACGAACAGCTTGATTCACAGCGGCGAGTTCAGCTTCCCCGGTAGCTCCCTGCCCTCCCCCCCGCGATCAGAGATCCGCACCCATCCGTGGCTGCTTGCCCTTAAGCAGGTCGCGCGCCCTCTGGCGAATGTCCGCAGGCTCGGACATTCGGCCCAGCCCGACGACCCCGCACGCCATCCGCCCCTCGGTCGGGCCGATCACGTCAACGCCGCGCTCGGCCAGGAGCGTCCTATTCGCCTGAGTGGCCGGGGCATCCCACATGCGTGGGTTCATGGCCGGGGCGACCAGAATGTCGCACGCGCCGGTGACCGCCAATGCCGTCGTGGAGACCAGGTCGTCGGCGATTCCGCCGGCCATCTTGGCCAGGATGTTGGCCGTCGCCGGCGCCACGATCATCAGGTCGATCCGGTCGGCCAGCGAGGTGTGGCGAATCTCATAGGCTTCGGACGCCTGCCACAAATTCACATAGACCTCCCGCCCGGTCAGTGATTGGAAGGTCAACGGCGTGATGAATCGCTGGGCGGCGTCGGTCATGGCCACGGTGACGTCGGCACCGGCCTGGACGAACTTACTGGCCAGATCCGCCGACTTGTAACAGGCGATGCCGCCCGTCACGCACAGCAGCAACTGGAAATCGGCCAGAGGTTGTTCGTCCCTTGCCGTCATGGTCTCTAAGCTACGACTTCTTGCCCGACTTTGCCGGCGGCGTGATGTCGGACTTGTCGTAGTCGATGCCGATCTTGTCTTCCAGGATTTCCTGAATGACGATCTCCATGTCGGTCAGCTTCCGCCCGTCGGGGCTCTTGCGCTCCACCAGGGGGCGCTGGCCCTGAACCAACTCCACTAAACGACGCTGGATCAGCGCCGTCAGCTTGAAGTGTCCGCCAACCTTCTTGACCAGTTCTTCGCTCTTCAGTGCTTCGATCATTCTTGTGGCATCTCCCGAGTAACGATGGCGACCATCTCGTCGATGGCCTCATCCAAATCGTCATTGATGACGCTGTGATTATACACGCCGCTGCATTTGGCTTCGCCGATTTCCTTGGTTGCGGCGCCCAGCCTGAGGCGACGCTGCTCGTCGCTTTCACTCCCACGCCCGCTCAGCCTACCGTCCAAGGCCTCGGCGCTGGGCGGCTCGATCAGGACGAACACCGCCTCCGGCGCACGGGCGTGCACCTGCTTGCCGCCGGCGACGTCGATCTCCAGGATCACCGTCTTGCCCGCGGCGACCAACTCGCGGACGGGCCCTGCCGGCGTGCCGTAATACTCACCGTAGACCTCCGCCCACTCCAACAGCTCGTCGCGGCCGATCATGCCCTCGAAGGCCGCCCGATCGACAAAGCGGTACTCCCGCCCGTCGACCTCCCCGGCTCGCGGCGACCGCGTGGTGGCCGACACGCTAAACGCCGCGCCGGTCCGGGCCAGCACCTCGCGAACGATGGTGCTCTTGCCCACCCCTGACGGCCCGGTAATGACAACCAGTTTGCCGCGCTGGGTCACGGGGATCTCCGAAGCGAACGCCTACTCGGCGTTTTGAACCTGCTCTTTGACGCGGTCGATGGCGGTCTTGATCTCAACCACCACGCGTGCGATCTCGGCATCGTTGGCCTTGGCTCCGATGGTGTTGGCCTCACGGAGCATCTCTTGGGCAATGAAGTCCAACTTTCGGCCGGCCGCGGCGTCCGAGGTGGCCGCCTTTCGGAACTGATCAATATGCCCGGTTAGCCGAGAGACCTCCTCGGCAATATCGCATCGCTCGGCGAAGACAGCCACCTCCCGCGCAAGGACATCGGCGTCCAGATCGATCTGGGCGGCATTGGTCAGATCCGCCACGCGCTGCTGCAGGCGATGATGGTAATCGATCACCACCTCCGGCGCCCGGACCCGAACGGTCTCCAGGGAACGCTCGATGACGTCGCAATGGGCCAGCAGGTCCGCAGCCAGGGCTTCGCCTTCGCCGGTGCGCATTTGTACCAGGCCCACCAGGGCTTCATCGATCAGGTCCATCAGCAATTGCCGGGTGGCTTCGCAGGTCTCTTCCAGCGAGGGCGACTCGCAGACACCCGGCAACTGCAGCAGCGACCCCAGGTCGATCCGCAAGGTGGGGTTGGCTTCAACTTCAATCTCCCGAAGTGCGTCCAGGTAGTGGTTTAGCGCCGCGGCGTTGACGCTACAGGCGGCCTGCTCATCGGTCAGCTTCATCCGAACCGACAGGGTGATTGCCCCCCGCGTAATGTGCTGGCGAAGACGCTTGTCGATGTCGGCCTCCACCGAGGACCAAGCGTCCGGCAATCGAATGACGCTCTTAAGATACCGGTGGTTGACCGCTCGGACCTCGACCTCGTAGGCGATTCCCTCGGCCTGTCCCCTGGCGTTACCGTAGCCCGTCATGGAGCGAAGCATTCGTGGTGTCTCCTGGCGCCAACGGGCGCGGAAGATCGTCTCCGATCGATCAATCACTCGGATGCGGGCGCCGCCGGGACCTCGGCCGGCAAGGTGGTCGACTCATCGACCCGCGGCAGGAGGATCTCCGGCAAGACATCGGCCGGCTCTTCATCTTCAACACCGTAGGCGCTGCCGCCGTCCTGAATCATGCTGGGCTTCCAGTCCGGCCGACTGCCAATGGCCTTGAGGGTCTGGCCCGGCTGGATCTTCAGCGATTGACCTTCGTAGAGGTCCGACGTCCCCGGAATCGGGTCGCTGCCGTCGACGGTGTAATAAATCGCCGCGCCGAGGGTGTCGCAGTAGATCTTGACGGGGGTCTCCTCGCCGATATTGCCCGGGGGGATGGGCTCGAACCGCGGCTGCGTCACCAGGCCCGGGGGAGGCCGGAATACCAGTGTCGTGCCGACCGCCAGCAGCAGGAACGCCACCGTCAGGACAATGGTCACCCAGGTGAACACATCACCAGTCCGGGTGCCAAAGGCGCTGCCGCCGGACCCGCTAAAAGCGGCGCCGAGACCGCCGCCGCGGCCCTTCTGAAGCAGAACGATTAGAATCAATAGTACGGTGGTGATGATGAACAACACCGCCATCAAGCCTTCCAAAAGCGTCAGAGCAAGCATCGTATCCGTCTCTTTGAAAAATCGTCTCAGGCGGCGGCTAGGACACGCCCTGGCCGGCCTCGACGATACCCGTAAAGTCGTCCACTTTCAGACTCGCGCCACCCACCAGCGCGCCGTCCACGTCCGGCAGACCCAGCAGTTCGGCCGCATTGGCCGCCTTGACGGATCCGCCGTATTGAATCCGAACGGCATCGGCAGCCGAGCCGTCGTAAATTTGTCCGAGCAGTTCACGAATATTGGCGTGGACCTCTTGGGCCTGGTCCGGGGTGGCCGTCACGCCCGTGCCAATGGCCCAGACCGGTTCGTAGGCGACCGTCACCGAGGCCATGTCCGTCTTGGTCACGCCCTCAAGCCCGACCCGGACCTGCCGACTGACCACGTCCATGGTCTGGTCGGCCTCGCGCTCGCTGAGCAGTTCCCCCACCGCCAGAATCACGTCCAGGCCATCCGAAAGAGCCTTGAGCACCTTCCGGTTGACCAACTCGTCCGTCTCGCCGATGACGTGACGGCGTTCGCTGTGGCCGAGAATGGCGAAGCTGCAGCCGACGTCCTTCAGCATGGCCGCTGAGGTCTCGCCGGTGAAGGCGCCGTTGTCCTCGTAGAACATATTCTGGGCGCCCAGGGCGATGGGGCTGCCGGCCAGGGCGTCTTTGATGCCCGCCAGGTACACAAACGGCGGGGCCACGCCCAAGTCCATGTCCTGGACCGAGCCCAAACGCTCCGCCAACCCCTTGGCCAACGCGCATCCGTCGGCCAACGAGGTGTTCATCTTCCAATTGCCCGCAATGAATAACTTCCTGGACATCCGCTAACTCCTGAACGTCTGGTCCGTTTCTTTCGCCGACAACTCAGGATGACAGGCCCGGTTGGGTCGCTCGGCGATGGTTGAAACAGCGTACTATGACGGACCAAGCGTGATCCGTCAACCGCAATCAGACCGGCTCGGTGGCGCGGGGGAAACTGCCTAGAACGTGCAGTTCGCCGCAGTGCGTCTTGATCTCGTCGACGGCGCCGGCCAGGCGGTCGTCTTCGATGTGTCCTTCGGCCTCGACGAAGAAGTAATAGGCCCAGTTTCGACGCCGAGTGGGACGGGAATCGATGCTGGAGAGGTTGACCTCGTGCTTGGCCAACACGTTCAAGGCGTCGACCAAAGCCCCGGACTTGTGGCGGGTGGTGAACATCAGGGCGGTTCGGTCATTGCCCGTTCGCTTGGCGGGCGTGTTGGACAGGACCAGGAACCGCGTCAGGTTGTTGGGCTTGTCCTCGACGTGCTCGGCCAGCACTCTCAGGCCGTGGACTTCCGCAGCCAGCGTGGACCCCAACGCCGCCGCGGTGCGACTCTTGGCGACCATCTGGGCGGCGCGGGCGGAACTGGCCACCGGAACGAGGTCGACATTGCGGTACCGGCTGGACAGCCACTCCCGGCACTGAGCGAAGGCCTCGGGGCGGGAGTAGATGGTCTTGATCTTGTCGGCCGAGCAGTTGGCCAGCAGGCTGTGATGAATCTCCAGGAGCACTTCGGCGCACACGTGGCCGTGGAAGTGCGTGAAGCAATCCAAGGTGTCGATCACGCCGCCGCCGAGAGTGTTCTCGATAGGCACGATGCCCAGGTCGCACCGCTTGCGGGCGACTTCTTCGAAAATCGCCTCGATGTCGGACAGCGGCTCGTAGTCGACCGAAGCCCCGAACTTCCGCATGGCCGCGAGGTGGCTGAAGGTGCCCGCCGGCCCGAGGTAGCCGATCCGCAGCGGTTTTTCCAACGCGAAGGACCCGCTCATCAATTCGCGGTAGATCGCCTGCAGCGTATGCTTGGGCAAGGGCCCTTTGTTCAGGCGGCTGATTCGCTGCAGCACTTCATACTCGCGGTCGGGCGAATAGACCGGCACGTCGGCGCCGCGCTTGAGTTGGCCGATCTCCTGGACGATTCTGGCCCGGTCGTTAAACAGGCCGATCAGATTCGCGTCCAGTTGGTCGATCTTCTTGCGAAGCTCGTCGATGGCCGAATTGGCCTTGGCGCGAGAGGCGCTTCGTTTGGTCTTCTTCTTAGCTCTTGCCATGGGATGCCTTACAAGGCAGGAGTCCTCAGAGGATACTCCCTTCATCGATTCTATCGGCCCAAGCGCGACGGTCAAGGGAAATGGGTCAGATCAGATTGACCGGGTCCACGTCGGCGATAACGTCGCTACCGAGGCCGTGACAAAGCGACTCCATCTGCGGAAACAGCGTCTGCTGGATAGCGCCGGCCCGGTCCAGCACGAGCAGGATCTGCCAGCGGAACTGATCGCGGATTCGCGGCACGCCAGCCGGCTGAGGGCCGTAGGTGCGCACCGGCTGATCGCCGATCAGCACCTTAAGGCGCTCGGCTAATTGCTGCGACGACGCTTCGGCCTTGGTGGAACTGGCGTCGCGCACGATGAAGCGGATCATCCGCGTAAACGGCGGCAGCTGGGCTTCGTGGCGGCTCTGCAATTCCTGCTCGGCGAAGGTATCGTAGTCATGCTGGGCAGCCAGGGCGACGGCGGGCTCATCGGCGTGGAGGGTTTGGACGACGACCTCGCCGGCGTGCTCGGCCCGACCGGCTCGGCCGGCCACCTGAACGATTAATTGGAACGTTCGCTCTGCGGCTCGGAAATCGGGGATCATCAGCGACGTATCCGCCGAAATCACGCCCACCAACGACACCCGCGGGAAATCGAGCCCCTTGCCCACCATCTGCGTTCCCAGCAATACGTCCAACTCGCCGGCCGAGAACGCGTCGAAGACCTTCTGGAACTGCTTGGGCGAGGTCATGGTGTCGCTGTCCATCCGGGCCAGGCGGACCTCGGGGAACTTCCGGGCCAGTTCGTTGGCCACACGCTGAATGCCCATGCCGAACAGCAGCAGCTTGCCTCCGCAGGCCGGGCAGTACTCCGGCAGCGAGGCCGAATGCTGACAGTAATGACACATCGCCAACTGCGTCGCCTGGTGGAAGACCATCGACCGTTCGCAGTGGTCGCACTTCATCTCCCACTTGCACTTCGGACAGAAGATGAAGCTGGCGTACCCCCGCCGGTTCATCAGCAGGATGATCTGCTCGCCGCGGTCCAGCACCACCGCCATGCGTTGGGTCAGCGTCTTGCCGACCAGTTCAATCCGCCCCGGCTGCAATTCGTGGCGGAGGTGAACGATGTTCAGCGAGGGCATGGGTAGGCCCCGAACGCGTTTGGGCAGGCGGAGCAAGTCGTACCGCCCCAGTCGAACGTTGCGGAGCGATTCCAGTGACGGCGTGGCCGAGCCCAGCAGCACCGGTACGCCGGTGAGGCTGGCGCGCTTGACGGCCACATCCCGGGCGTGATAGCGCGGGGCGGTGTCCTGCTTGTAGGTGGGCTCGTGTTCTTCGTCGACGATGATCAGCCCGAGCTCCCGGGCCGGTGCGAAGATCGCACTCCGCGGGCCGACCACCACCGACGCGTGCCCGTCGCGAATCTGGTCGTAGTAGAACGCTCGTTGGACGGCCGTCAGCCCGCTGTGGAGCACCGCCACCCGCGGCAAACGCTCCAACAGGCGCTGCAGCGTCTGTGTGGCCAGGGCGATCTCCGGCACGAGCAGAATCGCCTGCTTGCCCGCGGCCGCCACGTGACGAATGGCGCGGACGTAGATCTCGGTCTTGCCGCTGCCGGTTACGCCATGCAGCAAGGTGGTCGAGAACCCCCCGCCGAGCTTGCCGTCCAGGGCCGCCAGCACCTGGACCTGATCGTCGTTGAGTTCGAAGGGATCTTCGCCGGCTTCGGTGGCCAGTTCCGGCAGCGTGACCGGGCGCGTGTCCAACCGAATCAGCGATCGGCCCGACAGGCGCTTGATGCTATCGCGCGAGGCCCCGCTGTGGTGCATCAGCTCTTCCAGGACCAACGGCTCAACCCCCTGCTTGCGGGCCTCCAGCAGTTCGTCCAGCACGCGCCGCTGCCGGCCGCCCAGCCGCGCCGGCCAATCGGCCCGCTCCGACGCCAGATAGCAGATCGTCTCCAATCGGGCGGCGTGCCGGCCGACGGCCGAGGGCACCATGGCCGCCAAGGTCAGCCCCAACGGCGTCAGATAGTACTCGCTCATCCACTGGCCTAGTTCCAACAGCGACGCATCCAATTGCGGCTGCGCGTCGATTACGTCGGCGACCGCCTTGAGCGGGTGTGGGCCCGGCGTGCGATCGGTCTGGACGACCACCCCCAGTGTCTTGCGGTTGCCCCGCCCGAATGACACCGAAACGCGCTGGCCGGCAATGGGTTCGCCAAAGGCGTCGGGCCAGAGGTAGTCGAAGCTCCGCCAGACGTTGGCATTGACGGCCACGCCGACGACCCGGGCGTTGGGGTCGACAGCCTGGGCGGCCCCGGCGGGCGCAGCGGGTTCTTCGAACAACTTGGCCATGCGAGCATGGTACTGACTTGGCGGCGGCCGAGCCAACAACGGTCTTGCTATTTGGACCGGGCACAGATAGGGTCTTCGGAATACCGGCCGACTATCCCGGCTGGAGCTTTTGGGAGAGACCGCATGTCGGACAGGCCCGTCAGTAGCGAGTCAAACATAGCCGATAGCCGCATTTTAGTCGTCGACGACAACCTTCAGAACCTCGAGCTGATTGTCGCCTATCTGGAAGACCTCGGCTGTCAGATCGACACCGCCACCGACGGACCCGAAGCCCTGGAGAAGGTCCAGCAGGCCGACTACAACCTCATCCTCCTGGACATCATGATGCCCAAGATGAGCGGCTTTGAGGTCTGTCCCAAGCTCAAGAGCGACCCCAGGACCCGCGACGTGCCGGTCATCATGGTCACCGCCCTGAACGAACTCCACGACATCGAGCGGGCCGTCGCGTCCGGCACGGATGATTTCGTCTCCAAGCCCGTCAACCGCCTGGAACTGCTGACCCGAGTCAAGAGCCTCCTCCGCGTCAGCCACCTGAAGAACGAGCTGGACCGGACACTCGCTTACCTGTCCGAGGTCGAGGCCCGCGAAGGTAGCCAGCCGGACGCCGACCAGTAACCCCACCACCAACGACCCCGGCCCGCGCCGGGTCCAAGCCGTCCGCCACGATTGCAGCCAACCGCATTGAGAGGAAGGGAAACGTTGTGAGCGAGAGCATCAACTTCATGGATTTGCCGGTCAAGGATTTCATCGCCGCCACCGCCGCCAAGACCCCCACCCCCGGAGGCGGCAGCGTGGCCGGCGCCGTTGGCGCCATGGGCGTCGCCCTGGGGCAGATGTCCCTGGTCTTCACGCAAGGGAAGAAGAAGTTCGCCGAGCACGAAGACTACTACGGGCATCTGGCCGACCGCCTGGCCAAGGCCTGCCAGATGTTCCAGGACCTCGTCGCCGACGACGCCAAAGCCTATCAGCTCTATCAGGGGGCCTCACGCCAGGACGACGGGCCGGAAAAGGACGAGGCCGTCCAACTCGCCACTGCCGCAGCCATCGACGTACCCCGCGAGGCCATGAAACTCGCCCTGGCTGTCATGGACGACATGAAGGAACTGGCCGGCAAGGTCAACCCCTGGCTGATCACCGACCTGATGGCCTCAGCCACGCTGCTGGCCGCGGCCGTTCGCTTGAGCGACTACAACGTTCGCGTCAATATACCGACCCTGACCGACTCGGCCGCGGCGGCCGAGGTCAAGCAGTCGTCGGCCGATGACCTGGCCCGGGCCGTCACACTCCTCGACGAAATCGAAGCCATCGGCGGGACGATGCTGGCGTAGCACCCATGGCCAAGGAATACGACATCGCCAAGCCCGCCGGCGTATGCGTCGGCACGGGCCGTCAGATGGAGCCCGGTGAGGAGTTTGTGGCCGTGTTGCGCGACACCGACGACGGGCTGGCCCGCGAGGACTACTGCGTCGCCCACTGGGACGAACACCCCTGCGACGACGACCCCAAGGTCCTGGGCGTCTGGCGAACGCGCGTGCCCGAGCCCCAAGCCAAAAAGAAGCTCCTGATCGACAACGAGCTTCTCATGAATCTCTTCGAACGCCTCGAAGGCGCCGACCAAGACAGCCGCATCAACTTCCGCTACGTGCTGACGCTGATCCTGATGCGCAAGAAGCTGTTGGTCTACGATCACACCGAAACCGACGGCCTGGGCCGCGAGGTCTGGCGCCTCCGCACGCGCGGCTCGGACCGCACCCACGACGTTATCGACCCCAAGCTGGATGAAGCCCAGATCGCCGACCTCAGCGAACACCTCGGCGAGATCATGGAGGACCCGGCATGACGAGTCTGCGACGGATCGCAATGGCGGCTCTGGCGGTGCTCGTGGTCACTCCGGCCGGGTGTGTCCAGCCCCTACCGACCGAGGAACTGTCGCTGAAGGAACTCATCCAAGGCCACAACACCAACGCCAATCAGGTCGAACAGTTGTGGGCGCGGGTGCGAATGGAGATCGTCATCGCCAATCCCGACGGCGGCCTGCCCATGACATGGGGGTCCGCCAGTCCGTTGGCGACGCCCAACGGCATCCTGATGCTGTTCAAGGGGCCGGATGCAGCCGGCCTGCACGACTTCGTTCTGATCGGTCGCGAAATGGGGATGGACTTGTTCCGCATCGGCGTCAGCCGTGAGGAAAGCGTCTACTACTTCTGGTACAAGCTCGGCGACAACGGCGCCGCCTACTGGGGCGACTGCGACCACGCCGGCGCCCCCTACGCCCAGCAAATGGCCGTCAACCCCCTGGACCTGCTGGCTGTGCTGAACGTAACCGCCTGGCCGACAGACCTGACCCAACTGCCGGCAATGGCCCTGACCATGGACACCGACCCGCCGGACTACGCCTATGTGCTCAATCACATCGAGCGACAGGTGGGGTCCAGGAACATCCTCCTGAACCGCCGCACGCATCTGCGCTGGTCCGATTCGCAGCCGGCCCGACCGTTCCACATGGAGTTCATCGACGGGGGGGGGATGACCGCCATGGCCGCGGACATGGGCGAATACGCACTGCCCGCCACATTCTACGGCAGCGCGAATGTAACTCCGGACGACCCCCACGTATTCGTGCCGACCGACATCCGTATCACCTGGCCAGGCAATCACAGCCAGATCCGCCTGCGCCTCTCGGAAATAACCACCGACCCCAAGGGAGAACCGGCCGCCTGCCGCTTCCGCGACCATCTGCCCGCCGGGATGCCCCAAGAGCGGATCGTCCGCGTCGACCGGCCCGCCAGCCGCCTGCCCTGACTTTGCCATGCGTTCCCTGACCCTACAAGCTCAATTGTGCCTGTTGGCGATGGCCCTGGCGGCCCTGGCCCCCACCTGGCCCGCCCACGCCGAAAACACCACCGAGGCCGACAACCTTCTCGTCGCCGGCAGCACCGAACTGCTGTGGATCATCCGGCGAGACACCAAAGCGATCACCTTCGACCTGCTGCCCTGGCGGATCGGCGCCAACGACGCCGACCAGCAATGGGTCCGGAGAGGGCTTCGCGGCAATATCCTCCGAGCCAGCGCTGCCGGTCATCGGCTGAACCTGTTCCTGATCGATCCCCTGGACTGCCTGGCCTTCACACCGGATGGCCGCATGATCCAGGGGGCCCCGCCCACCCACGAGCGCTGGCCCAAGGGCGCCGCCCCGCTAGCGCTGACCGACGCCACCGGCTACGGCCCCGCCGAAGGGGCATCCATCCTGGCCGTGGTGCCGCGAATCGATCCCCCTCCCACACCCGCCGAGCCCGTTGTGAAATCGGACGGCGAGGCCATCGACTCGATTCCGCCGCAGGAAGCTCCCGCATCGAGCCTTCGGGGATCGTTGGCGTGCTTCCAGACCCTCGACCAACAGTGGCAGTATATCTGCGAGCTTCCGGATATGGACTTGGGCGAGGCCACCACCGTCTTCGCTTCGGCCCGGGACAATCAGCTGTACCTGCTGCTAAGCGACCCCGCGGCCGCGGACCTGCAGCTGTGGCTGTGGGCCCAAGAGCAATGGCGGCGCCTGGACCTGCCCGACCCCGTCGCCCCCGCGCGACCGTTGCTGATGGCGGTGCTGGCCGGACAGGTCCGCATGGTCTTGGCCGCCGAGGCCACCGATGGGACAACGGCCCTGACCATTGCCACCATCCAAGACGATCAGACGATCCACCTCCAGCCCGTCACGCGAGACGGCCAGGAGGTGTTGATCCCGGCCGACGGACGGCTGGTCGGGGCGGCCCTGGGCGACCGAGTCGGCCTGGTCCGCTTCCACGCCGACCAGGCTGAATTGACCTTCTGCGAGGTCAACGGTTCGGCCGAGCCCCCCCGGCCCATCGAGGCCTTCGGCGCCAGCCCTCTTGATCAAGGCGGCATCGCCATCGACAACGTGTTGGGCACGGCCCTGTTGGTGCTCTTGCTGGCGATGTTCTTCCTGCGCCGCCGGGGAAGCCTGGGCGAGCCGCCCCTGCCCGCCGAGTTGCGAATCGCCCCGCTGGACAAGCGCTTCGTGGCGGGCCTGATCGACTTTGTCCCCTTTGTAGCGATAGTCACACTCGCCACCATCTATTGGGCCTTGGAGCGGGAGTGGATCACCGTCGAACAGCTGCGCCAGGCGACCACGCCGACGAAGATGGGCAAGTTGATTACGCCCGTGCTCCAGACCTGGGCCGGCGCCACGATTCACATCGCCGGCATGGGCCTGTATTTCGCTTACAACGTCGTCATGGACGCATGCTTTGGCGCGACGTTGGGCAAGAAGCTTCTGAAACTCCGTGTCATATCCGTCACGGGCGAAGGCCCCACGTGGCTGCAGGCGGTCTACCGGAACGTGCCCAAGGCCATGATCGACCGCATGCCGCTGCTGCTGATCTTCCCCCTGTTCAGCCCGCGCCGCCAACGGCTGGGAGACGTCGTCGGCCGGACACTGGTCGTCACCCAGGCGCCCCTGCCGCTGCAGCCGCCGATCATGGGCAACCACGCCGACCGAGAGCCCGACAACCAGGCCTAGTCGACTCCGGACATGGCCGAGCCATCCGACGCCAAGTCCCTTCAAACGCAACATGGCCACGCAAGCGTGGCCATGTGACACGTACCATTAGGATTCTCTCGCTGTCGGGCTATTGCCCGGCCCCGGCGGCTAACGAGCCGCTTGCACCGGTTCGGTGGCCAGTTGTTTGAGCTTCAGCAACGTCACCGCCGTGAGCAACTGAATGTCCGCCTCGTACTGTTCGGCCAGATCGGCCTCCAACTGATCCGGATCGACCTCGTGCAGCAGATCGGTCTGCTGGCGAATTTCCAGCCAATGCTTGGTCTGCTGCGGCGTCATGAGCACTTCGATGTCCGGCTCGACCCCCCAGTCCTTGGCGCCGTTAGTCCGGTGCACCAGGTACTCCGACGGGCCGACGTAGTAGTAGGCACTGGTCAGCTTCAACAGGGCCTCGTCCGGCGGGCCGGAAATCGGCAGCACCTGCTGCACGCTGCCCTTGCCGTAACTGCGCTGGCCGACCACGGTGGCCCGCCCCATGTCCTGCAGGGCGCCGCTGACGATCTCCGAAGCCGACGCCGAGTATTCGTCAATCAGCACGATCAGCGGAGCGTCGGTGTAACGGCCACGCCAGTTGGCGTTGATCTCCGTCTTTGGTACGTGTCGCCCGCGGGTCATGACAATCTGCCCGCCTTCGACGAACTCATTGACGGTCCGACTGGCCTCTCGCAATAGCCCGCCCGGGTTGAGTCGCAAGTCCAACACCAACGCGCTGGCGTTCTGGGCCCGGAGGTCCTTCAACGCCGCCGCCACATCCGACGGGGTCCCCTCGGTGAACCGTGTCACGCGGATGTAGCCGATCCCCGAGGCCGGATCGAGCATGTAGTCCCATTGGCCGTCCGGCTTGAGGCGCCAGCCCTTGACCGAAGCGATCTTGATCGTGTCTCGCACGATGGGCATGTCCACCGGGGTCAACATCCCCCGCCGGCGAACCCGAAGCACCACCGTCGTGCCCTTCTCGCCGACGATCATGTCGATGATCTGATCGATGGGAAGTTCCTCGGTCAGCACGCCGTCGACGGCCATAATCAGGTCGCCCGCCTTAATGCCGGCCCGAAACGCCGGGGTGTCGGCGATCGGCATGACCACCTTCAGCGGCTCGCCGATTTCCTTTTCGACCTGAATGCCCACGCCCACGAAACGGCCCTTCATGGCCTTGTTGAATCGAGGAACATCGTTGGGCCAAATCGGCTGGCTGAACTCGTCCAGCTCGCCCAGGAATCCGTGGGTGAACTCCATCCCCAGCACCGAGACGGGCAGTTCAACGGTCTTTTCCGACTCGTCCAGAACCGTCTTCAAGGCCAGCAGTAGGTCCAAGTGGTCCAGCGGGTCCTGCTTAATGGCCACGTGATCCAGCGCCTCTTGAATGGCGGTGGCGAAGGCCTCTCGCTTGGTGTCATCGGAGAGCCCTTCGAAGGTGCCCGTCACCTGGGGCGTTTCGACCAACACCTGGATGCTGCCCAAAGCCCCGTTGATCAGGTCGCGGTAGTCGACCGAGGTCACGTAGAAGCTCTCCACGCGGGAAATGATCACGCGCACCATCCGCTCATTGATGCCCTGGACGTATTCCCGCCAAAGCTCTTCGTCCTCGATCGACGCCGGTTGCGTCGTCGCGAGTTCGTCCTCGTCGGCTTCGTCGGTTTCACGGAGGCTGTAAAGGCCCAGCACGCGGACGTGCTTGCGGGTGCGCTTGACCATCCGCTCGTATTCGTCGCTGTCCTCGTCCAGCATCTTCAGCCCGCTGTAGGCGGCCAACGCCTGCAGCCACTCGGCCTCGTCCATCAGGGCCTGGGCCCGCTGCTCGATGTCCATCACCAAGTCGCGGTACCACTGCTGGTCGGTCATGGTCTTGTCGGCGGGAACGCAGCGCGAGGCAATCGACGCCTGAATCAAGGCCGGTCGCCAGGGCGCTTCCGAAGCCAGCACATCCACGTCGCCAACGGCGTCGACCAAATCGCTCTCCAGCCGGCGCAGGCGCCGGATGGACGCCTCATGCTTGGCCGGGGTCTCGAAGGACGCGTCGGACCACGCCTGCCGATACAGACGAAGCTGCCCGGCCAACACCTTTGCCAACGCCAGGGCCTTCTCGGCGTACGGGCCCGACCGCCCCGCCAGCGCGCCCGTCATTGCCTCCACGACTTCGATGGATGCATCCACTCCCCCCAGGCTTTCGTCGCGCAGCGCTGCCGCCACGGGCTCGTCGGCGTCCTGAACTGCATCGGGCGGCGAGACACTCTCGTAGGCTCCACTGAGGTCATCGATATGCTCGGCCAGCAGGTCTCGCAGGTCTTGCTCAACCCCGTCATCCACGTAGCGTTGGAGCATCATGGCCATTCCGACGCGCTGGACGGCTTCGTCGTACTCCGCTGTCCGTTCAGCATTGGACTGGTCCTGCCGGGCCAGATAGCGTTCGAGCAGATCGATGGCGTCCAACGTCTGCGGGTCACCGGAAAATGCGTTCGTCGCGGACGACAGCGCCTCGAAACTCTCTCGGAAGTTGCCGGCCAGGGCGGCGGCAATGGCCCGTTCGCGGAGCTCGGCCGTAGCGACGAACGGCTGAGTGGTCGGCTCGGCGGGGGCAATCTCGGTGGGCGAGGCCGGAGTTTCCGGCTCGGGCTGCTCGACGGCCTCCACCGGCTCGGCCGGCTCGGCGGGCGGTTGAGGGCCCTTGGTCGGCGGCACAGGCTGCTCGACGGCCACCGGCCCGGTCGGGTCGGTCTCGGCCGGAACGTGCAGGACATCCGGATCGGCAGGAACGGGAACGGGCTCCTGCGACTCGGCAACCGGCGGCTGCTCGGCCTGTGGGGCCGTTGCCGGCTCCACGCACCCGGCCAGCGCAACCAACAAGCCCAACCCCAATACCCACAGCCACGATCGGCTCATTGAACTCAAGCGTCGTTTCACGCGATTGTCATCCTTCTTGTGCCGGCGTCGCACCCGTCTTATACGTCCGCCGAGGCGGTTCTGTTCCGCCCCGCATATGGCCGCCAACAGCACATACGGAGTACCCTGCGCATCCATCGGCTGCGCAGAAATTCTAGACCCAGTAGCTTACTCCAAGATCGGCTATTTCGGGCAGAAAAATCGACCTCTCGCCTTGGCAAGGGGGCTCTCCGCGGCTATATATCCCCTTTCCGTGTCAACCCGTAACCAGGCTTGGAGGAAAACCCATGGCCGAGAAGATTCGCGTTACCGTCTGGGGCGAAAACGCCCACGAAAAGGTCACCAAAGAGACTCAGGAGCTCTATCCGGACGGAATGCACACCTACATTGCTGATTTCCTGAATACCCAGGACGACATCGAGGCCCGCACCGCCATCCTGGACGAGCCCGAGCACGGCCTGACCGACGAGGTCCTGGCCAACACCGACGTGATCACCTGGTGGGGCCACATCGCCCACGGCGAGGTCGATGACGCCGTCGTCCAGCGCGTCTGGGAACACGTCATGGCCGGGATGGGCATCATCTGCCTCCACAGCGCCCACTTTTCCAAGATCTTCACCAAGCTGATGGGCACGACCTGCAACCTCAAATGGCGAGAAGTCGCCGAACGCGAGGTCCTGTGGGTCACCCGCCCGGGCCATGAGATCCTTCAGGGCATCGACGATCACTTCATCATCGACCATGTCGAGATGTACGGTGAGATGTTCGATATCCCCGAGCCGGATGAGACGATCCTGATCTCCAGCTTTGAAGGCGGCGAGGTCTTCCGCAGCGGCTGCACCTGGCGACGCGGCGCCGGCAAGCTGTTCTACTTCCGTCCCGGCCACGAGACCTACCCGGTGTTCTACAACGAGAACGTCCAGAAGGTCATCACCAACACCTGCCGTTGGGCCAAGCCCACCGGCCCCCGGGCCAACTCGACCTGCTCCAACCCGGAACTGGGCTGGTTCCTCAAGTAGCCCACCCGGTCACAGGACGCACCCTCGACAGCCCTCGGCTAGCCGCCGGGGGCTGTTGTCTTGCGCCTCGTTTCGCCCAAAAGAAAACGGGCCGACACGTGGTCGGCCCGTTTGAGTGCTTCGTGAATCGGTTGCCGAAGGCTACTTCTTGCCCTTCTTCTTAGCGACCTTCTTCTTGGCCACTTTCTTCTTGGCCACCTTCTTCTTGGCTACCTTCTTCTTCGGTGCGCACTTCTTGCAGGCCTTCTTCTTGGCGACCTTCTTCTTGGCGGCCTTTTTCTTGACGACCTTCTTCTTGGCAACCTTCTTCTTGGCGGCTTTCTTCTTCTTGGCAACCTTCTTGGCCATACGTGAATCTCCCATGCGACTGTCGCGAGGCGATATGGTAGCCACGGAACATCTGCTCGGCCTACACCGGCTCGAGCCATGGCTGTCGCTCGCCCGAATTCTCGTTACAGTCCCATCGGCACAACACTTGTGAGTCGTCCAGTGAACCTTGGCCTCTTTTGGTGGTGTTGGGGCCGCCGACGACGCGAATTGTCTCTTGCTCTGGGGGGCCCAGGACGGTATCTTACTGGGCTCGAATTGTTGACAAAGGGCCGTTTACCCATGAAGACTGACATTCATCCTGAATACAAAGAGATGTCCGTTCGCTGTGCGTGTGGCGAGACGTTTACCACCCGCTCAACCAAGGGCGACATGCAAGTCGACATCTGCTCGGCCTGCCATCCGTTCTACACCGGCAAGCAGAAGTTCGTCGACGCGGCCGGCCGCGTCGAGAAGTTCCAGCGCAAGTTTGGCTCGGACTACTTCATGAAACCCGACGCCAAGAAGGCCAAGCAGTAGCCTCACCCGTACCTCCAACGCCGACGGTCCATTCAATGCCGTCGGCGTTTTTGCGCCCTGCCGGACCGGACCCATCTCATGAGCGAATCCGACACCCTGATCGACAAGCTCCGCCAGCTCGACCGGCGTTATAGCGACGTCGTCGAGCAGATGAACGACCCGGCGATCGCCACCAACCCCACGCGCATTGTGGAACTGTCCAAGGAGCACGCCAAGCTCGGGCGCGTGGTCGAACCCTATCGGGCTTACGACAAGCTCAATCGGGAGCTCGCCGAGGCCCGCACCATCGCCGAAGACGATGAGGCCGACGCCGAGATGAAAGCCCTGGCCCAGGCCGAGATCGACGAACTAACCGGCCAAGTCGATGAGGCCTTGGAAGCCGTCAAGGGGCTGCTGGTCATGAGCGATGACGCCGCGGTCGCCTCGTTGGTCCTGGAGATCCGGGCCGGTACGGGCGGAGATGAGGCCGCCCTCTTTGCCGGCGACCTGCTGCAAATGTATACCCAATACGCCGCCCAGAAGGGCTGGTCGTTCGAAGTGCTCTCGGCGACACCGACGGACCTGGGCGGCTTTCGCGAAGCAGTGGCGGCCGTCAAGGGCCAAGATGTCTGGGCCCGCCTCGGCTACGAAGGCGGCGGCCACCGCGTGCAGCGGGTGCCCAAGACTGAAAGTCAGGGCCGAATCCACACCTCCGCGGCCACGGTGGCGGTCCTGCCCGAGCCGGAGGACGTGGAAGTCGACATCAACTGGGAAAAGGACGTCACCGAGCACACCATGCGGGCATCCGGCCCGGGCGGGCAGAGCGTCAATAAGCTCGAATCGGCCATCAAGCTGGAGCACCACGAGACCGGCATTACGGTCTCCATGCGGGATGAGAAATCCCAGCACAAGAACCGCGCCAAGGCCCGCCGACTGCTGGCCGCCCGCGTCTACGAACACCTCCAACGCCAGCAGCACGCCGAACACGCCGCCGCCAAGAAGAAAATGATCGGCTCGGGCGACCGATCCCAGCGCGTGCGGACCTACAACTTCCCCCAAAACCGTTGCACCGACCACCGCCTCAAGGGCGAAGGCGCCGAAGGGGCCAACTTCAACCTGGAGCATATCCTGGCCGGCAACTTGGATGAGATGATCGACGGGCTGGTCCAGCGAGACCGCGCCCAGCGATTGGCGGACCTGTAAGCTCGGGCCCGACCGGGCCCCCGTTCGGCCAGCTCGCTACGGAACGATTTCCAGCAGCCGCTCCGACAGCCGCACGTGACGCTGCTTTTCCCGAAGGACCTCATCGAACTGATCGCGCAGCTTGGGGTCGTTCAGCCCTTCCAACAGCTTCGAATAGGCCTCGGTCACTTCCTGTTGCTTCAGCAACAGCCGCTGGAATTGCTCAGAGAGGATGGCCTGTTCAAACATCGCCCGCCTCCTTGGTCAGTTGGCCCAGCAATTGCTCGATCGCGTAGCGATGATGCTGCGTGTCGGACAGCATGGCCTTGAGAATGGTGTGCAGTTCGGCCCGTTGTTCACCGTCGAAACACTCCGAATGCTCCACTTCATCAACGGTTTCGGTGAGGACCGCGGTCAGTTCCGATTCGAGATCGCGAAGTGCAGACGCGCCGGCAGGTGAGGCATCCATGACCGATATCTCCGTCTTCTGGGTCCGCTAAAGTGCGGGAGGGTCAACGTCCGAGACAATTATCACGCGCGGCAGATAGGTTTGCAACATCCCCTGGGAATCGAGTGAAAATAAAGATGGGCAGCCCCGCCGGCCTGTCCCACCTTCCGGCGGGATGGGCCACCGGAGCCACCCATACCAACTGCCCGGGACTGGATTTGAACCAGCACGGGGTATTAACCCCACTAGGCCCTCAACCTAGCGCGTCTGCCAATTCCGCCACCCGGGCGTGAAGCGGATCAGTGTAGAGATTCAACTCCCAGGCTGTCAAGTGCCGATCATAGCCTCATGTCCCCAAAGAAATTCCGTTGACTCTCTTTCTTTTCCACCCGTAGAATACGAGGTTCCCTCTACGATTACCCACCGACGATCTATGGCTATGGCACAGGCACAGAAACCCAACGCTCCCGAAAACACCGTCATCACCGATGCGCTCGATGACAACGTCAAGAAACTCATCGCCAAGGGCAAGCAGCGCGGCTACATCACCTATGAGGAGATGAACGACGAGCTTCCCGATGAGGCCGTCTCGCCCGACAAGCTCGATGCGTTGTTGATGACGCTCGACGAGCTGAAGATCGAGCTGCTGGATGAAGATGAGGCCGCCTCCCGCGACACCGGCTTTACCGCTGAGGCCGAAGGTGACCAACCCAAGCCCACCAAGCAGGCCAAGAGCAAGGCCGATGATCTGGAGGCCCCCGGGCGCCGCATTGACGACCCTGTCCGCATGTACCTCACGCAGATGGGCGAGATTCCCCTACTGACGCGCAAGCAGGAGATCGACCTGGCCAAGAAGATCGAGATGACGCGCATGCACTTCCGCCGACGCGTGCTCGAAAGCGACTACTGCATCGTCCAGGCGCTGGACATCCTCAAGCAGGTCCACCAGGGCGACCTGCCCTTCGACCGCACCATGAAGATCTCCACCGCGGAGAATCTCTCCAAAGAGACCATCATGGCCCGGATGCCGGCCAATCTGGCCACGCTGGACAAGATCATCGAGCGGAACGAGGCCGATTGGAGCACCCTTAGCTCCGCCCGGGCGTCCGAGACGTCAAAGCGCGTCAGCCTGCGGGACCTATGGCAACGCCGCCGCCGGGCCGCCAAGCTCCTGGAAGAGCTGTCCCTGCGGACCAGCCGCGTCCAGCCGCTGATGAAGAAGCTCCATCACATCTCCATGAAGATGGATGAGCTCAAGCGGACGGTCGAAACCGATAACGGTTCCGTGCCGCCCGAAGACATCGAGGTCATGAAGGAAGAACTGGAAGGCTTGGCCGATCTGGTCTCCGAAGACCCCGATACACTCCGCAAGCGGGTCAAGGCCATCCACAAGGTCTTTAACGATTACGAACAGGCCAAGCGGGAACTGTCCGGAGGCAACCTACGGCTGGTGGTCTCGATCGCCAAGAAGTACCGCAATCGCGGGCTGAGCTTCCTGGACATCATCCAGGAAGGCAACACCGGCCTGATGCGGGCGGTCGACAAGTACGAATACCGCCGCGGCTACAAGTTCTCCACCTACGCCACTTGGTGGATTCGCCAGGCCATCACCCGGGCCATTGCCGACCACGCCCGGACCATCCGCATTCCGGTTCATATGATCGAGACCATGAGCCGGTTGCGGAATATCTCCAAGCGACTGGTCCAGCGCCTTGGCCGCGAGCCGACCATCGAGGAAATCGCCAACGACGCCGACATGAGTGTCTCCGAGGCCCGTCGCGTGCTGAAGATCTCACGGCATCCGATCAGCCTCGACCGTCCGGTCGGCGAGAGCGAGGACAGCTACTTCGGCGACTTCATCGAGGATGAGTCCGCCGAAAGCCCCGTCGAAACCGCCGGCACGGAGATGCTTAAGGACCGGATTGAAGAGGTCCTCAAGACGCTCACCTACCGCGAGCGCGAGATCATCAAGCTTCGGTACGGCATCGGCGACGGCTACACCTACACCCTCGAGGAGGTCGGCCGGATCTTCAAGGTCACCCGCGAGCGCGTCCGACAGGTCGAGGCCAAGGCCATCCGGAAGCTCCAACACCCCGTTCGGGCCCGCAAGCTGGAAGGTTTTCTGGACAAGAATCCTCCCCACGAGCTCTAGGGCTCGGCCCTGGCGTCGGCCGCTTGAAGTTCATCGCACGCAATGCGTTCTAATTTAATACATTAGAACATATTGCGTGCGTCTTCTTTGTCTACTCCTCCGCGTCAATACAATCTCGGCTTCATGATTGAATTAATCGCAATAAATTGACTGACTAGTCAGTCATACCTATAATGGAGTGACCGACTGGTCAGTCACAAGACGAAGGGACACTGTCATGAGCAACACGGACACCAACGGAAAACGACAACAGATCCTGGAGGCCGCGGTCAAGGTCTTCGAAGAACGCGGCTACTCGGACGCCACGGTCGACAGCGTGGCCGCCGAAGCCGGGGTGGCCAAAGGGAGCGTTTACAACTACTTCGCCAGCAAGCAAGACCTCTATACGGCCGTTTTCACTAAGTCGATGGCTAACGAGGAAAGCCAGATCCTTAGTCAGTTCGAACAGGCCCCCTCCCCCGTGAACCGGCTGATGCTGTTGTTCGACCATTGGTATGAGCTATACGGACATCACACGCAGATCGGTCGGCTGGTCCTGGAGTGCTGGACGTCGGCCGCCAGAGAAACGCAGGTGTCCGATGAGAGGGGCCCCATGGCGTCGATGCTTCATGAGCTTTACGCCAAGTGGCGGGAGATGATCTCCGGCATTGTTGCCGAAGGCCAGGTCGCCGGTGAGTTTCGGGCCGAGCTCGAGCCGACCATGGCGGCTTCGGTGGTCATGGGCGTCCTGGACGGCCTGACGCTCCAAGGCATCCTGGGTGTTGGCATCCTCGTCAACGAGGAGTTTCTGCTGCGACTGAAGCGGGGATTCCTGATCGTCCTCGGCGCCGACACCGGCATCCTGGACAACCAATTGCTCCAGCCGATCGATGGTGGCCACCATGAATAGACATCCCAATCACACCCAGGCCCCCATCTGGCCGCCCAGGGCCGCTGCGGTGCTAGTCTCGGCCGTTCTGATCGCCTGCGGCGCTAGCTGCAGCAAGCCCGAGGACACCGCGTCAACCACCGCCAAGACGCCCGTGGAGGTCATGACGGTTCAAGCCATCCCGGAACTGCGCGACAGCATCAAGCTGCCCGGGGTCACCCAGCCCAACCGCGTGGTACGCGTGGCGGCCGAAGTGGCCGGCCGAATCGAGGAGATCTCGGTCGAAGAAGGTCAGCAGGTCACATGCGGCCCGGAGGCGTGCGTCATCGCCAAACTCAACACCGACCTCCTCCAGGCCCAATACGACCGCTTCCGCTCCGAGGCCGAGTACAACCAACGCGACTTCGAGCGCATCCAGAGCGCCCGGGACAAGGGGGTGGCCACGCAAATGGAGGTCGACCAGGCCCGCATGAAGGCCGAGAGCTACCAGGCCCTGGCCGAATCCGCCGCCGCCGAACTCGAGCGAAGCACCATCCAAGCGCCGATCGACGGGCAGATCAACCGCCTACCCGTGGAAATGGGCGAGTACCTCCAGCCCGGCACGCTGGTCGCCGAGATCGTCGACCTGAACACCATCAAGGTCGAGGTCGACATCCCGGAACTCGACATCGGCTACTTCGAAATGGGCGACAAGGTGGAAGTCGTCGCCAACCACTATGGCGGCAAAATGCACTTCGACGGCACGATCACCTACATCAGTCAGTTGGCCGACCCGGGCACCTTCACCAGCCGTGTCGAGGTCAGTGTTCCCAACGACGACCGCCTCCTGCGAACGGGGCAGATTGTCGACGTTCTGCTGACCCGGCAGGTCATCCCCGACGCCATCACCGTGCCGCTGCTGGCCCTGATTCCGCGTGACGAGGACCACATCGCCTATGTCGTCACGGCCGACAAGGCTGAGCAGCGCGTCCTCAAGCTCGGCATGATCCGCGGACAGGAAATCCGTATTACCAGCGGCGTCGACACCGGCGATCAGTTGATCATCAGGGGCCACCACTACGTCTCGGACGGCCAGGAGGTGGCCGTGGTCTCTGTCGATGGTCGTGAGCCGACCACGCAGCCGGCCCGGGACGTGCCCATCGGCACAGAGGCCGAAGCCGAATCGGCGGACAGCACGCCCGATCGTCCGCAAGATGGAGCGCCGTCGTGATCCTATCCAATGCCGCTGTGAGGAACCGCACCACGGTATTGGTGCTGGTCGTGCTGATTATCCTGGCCGGCGTGCGTAGCTATCTCACGCTGCCACGCGAGAGTTTCCCGGACGTCGAAGCGCCGTTCATCCAGATCACGACCATCTATCAGGGGGTCTCCCCCGAAGACATCGAAACCTCCGTCACCACCAAGATCGAGAAGACGCTGACGAACTTGAAAGGCCTCAAGGAAATTACGTCCGTCAGCCGCGAGGGGATGTCCATCATCACGGTCGAGCTCTTGCCCTCGGTCACCGTCGAGGACGCCCTCCAGCGCGTCCGCGACAAGGTCGACCTGGCCAAAGGCGATGATTTTCCCCCCGACGCCGAAGAGCCCATCCTCACCGAAATCAATCTGGCCGAATTCCCGATCATGATGGTCAGTATCTCCGGGACCATCCCCCCCGTCGTGCTCAAGGAAGTGGCCGATCAGTTGGAGGACGCCATCGAAGCCGTCCCCGGCGTGCTGGAGGCCGAGATTATCGGCGGCCTGACGCGGGAGATCCGTCTGGAGATCGACCCCGACCGCGTGGCCGCCTACGACTTGACCATCGATGAACTGATCAACCTCGTCCCCGCTGAAAACGTCAACACGTCCGCCGGCAGCCTGGAGACCGAGGGCATGAAGTTCAACGTCCGCGTGCCGGCCGAGTTCGACCGCCCGATCGACATCGACACGCTCGTGCTGGCCATCCGCAATGGCCGACCCATCTACCTGACCGACGTCGGACGCGTCAATGACACCTTTGAAGATATCGAAAGCATCTCGCGCCTCAACGGCACGCCCAGCATCACCGTGGCGGTTCGAAAACGAATTGGGGCGGACATCCTTCTCATTGCCGGCGCCGTCAGACAAATCCTGGACGAGGCCGAACGGCTCGCCCCACAAGGCGTCGAGTTCACCGTCACCATGGATCAGTCCGAAGAAACGCTTCGGATGAACCGCGACCTGGAGAACAACATCCTGTCCGGGTTGATCCTCGTTCTGATCGTCCTGGTGCTCTTCATGGGCGTTCGTACCAGCCTCATTGTCGCCTTGGCGATCCCGCTGAGCATGCTGATGAGTTTTGCTATCGTCGCGATGCTGGGCTACACGCTCAACATGATGGTGCTCTTCAGCCTGATCCTGGCGCTGGGCATGTTGGTCGACAACGCCATCGTCGTGGTCGAGAACATCTATCGGCATCGCCAGCTTGGCGGCGGGCGTCTTGAGGCCGCCATGAGCGGCGCCGCGGAAGTCGCCTGGCCCGTGATCGCCTCGACCGCAACGACCATCGCCGCCTTCAGCCCCATGCTGCTCTGGCCCGGCATGATGGGCGATTTCCTGAAGTACCTCCCGGCGACCCTGATCGCCACGCTGGCCAGTTCATTGTTCGTGGCCATGGTCATCAGCCCGGTGATCTGCACCTTCGTCCACAACGTGAATGTTCGCAGCGGCGACCGGCGCCATTGGTTCCTCCGGGCCTATCAGGTCTTCCTGCGAGGCGCCCTGCACCATCCCGGGCTGACGATTGCGGGAGCTTTCCTCGTTCTGGTCGGCTCGATTGCCATCTACGGCTTCTTTGGTCGCGGGATGGTCTTCTTCCCCGACATGGACCCCAACAACGGCGTGATCAATGTCCGGTGTCCGCAGGGCACGAATATCCATCACACCGACGAGATCATCCAGGAGGTCGAACGACGCGTTCAGCCATGGCTCGATAGCGGCGACCTGAAGTACGTTGTCGCCAACGTCGGTAGTGGCGGCGGCATGAGCATCACCGGCAACAGCAACGGCCCGCACATCGGCAATCTCACGCTGTCCTTCAAGGATTTCGAGGACCGGGCCACCGCCTCGGAGGACATCCTCGACGAGATTCGCAAGCGGGTGGCCAACATCCCCGGCGCCGAGATCAAGGTCGAAGGCGAAAAGGGAGGCCCGCCGACCGGCGAGCCCGTCACGATTGAAATCTCCGGCGAAGATTTCGACAAACTCAAGACCCTCAGTGATCAGGTCAAGCAGATGATCCTGCCTGTGCCCGGGCTGGTCAGTCTGCGGAGCGATTACGAGGCCTCTCGGCCGGAGTTGGTGTTCCTGGTGGATCGCCGGCGGGCCAAGCTGACCGGCGTGAATACGTCCCTGATCAGCCGATACCTAAAGGCGGCCTTGTTCGGGCGAGAGGTGGGCACGTATCGGCAGTTCAATGATGAGTATGACATTACCGTTCGCCTGCCCGTTGACGAACGAAACGACCTGAACGATCTGTTCCGCCTCCGCGTGCCCAACATCCACGGCAAAGCCGTTCCGCTCAGTACGCTCGGCGAGTTCAAATACACCGGCGGCTTCGGTGACATCACGCGAAAAGACCGCAAGCGCGTCATTACCGTCACCGGACGGAACCGTGGGCGGTTCCCCAACGAAGTGCTCGCCGACGTCCGGAGCATCATTCAAGCGAACACAGATACCGGGGAACTGAAGGTGCCCCTCGGATACAGCATCGATTTCGCCGGCGAGCAGGAAGAGCAGGCCGAGGCCATGGACTTCTTGTTCCTGATGGCCCTGCCGCTGGCGTGTCTGGGCATCGTGCTGATTCTGGTGATGCAGTTCAACACACTTTCGGCGCCTCTGATCATCATGACCACCGTGCTGCTGTCGACGGTGGGTGTCTTTCTGGGACTGGCGGTCTGTCAGATTCCGTTCAGCGCAATCATGACCGGCATCGGCGTGATCTCCCTAGCCGGCGTGGTGGTCAACAACGCCATCGTGCTACTGGATTACACCCGCCAACTGCAACGGCGCGGGCGGGAGCTCATCGACGCCATTGTCGAAGCCGGCACAACGCGGCTCCGACCTGTCATCCTGACGGCGGTGACGACCATCATGGGGCTAATCCCCATGGCGACAGGCTGGAGTATCGACTTCCGCACGTTTACCTTCGAAACGCGGAGTGAATCCAGCCAGTGGTGGTCCTCCCTCGCTGTGGCCGTCATCTTCGGCCTGGCGTTCGCGACGCTGCTGACGTTGGTGATCGTACCCACGCTCTATTACCTGCTGTTCCGCGCCGCAGCCCGTCACGGCTTCGGCGGTCTGGAACGCGGCCAGGCCGACGAGACACACCCCGAGCTGTCCGACTACTGATCCCGCCGGCGTCTTGCACGCTGCGCTCTCGCCCGCGACAATCCTGCCATGACACCGGTGACCTTCATCCTCGGCTGCACCGCCTGCGGCAAGGCCTCGGTCGGTCAGGAGATCGCCCGGCGGATCGGCGCGCAAATCGTCAGTGTCGATTCCATGAAGGTATATCGCCGCATGGACATCGGCACGGCCAAGCCCAGCCAGGCCGTCCGCAAGGAGATCCCCCACCACTGCGTTGACGTCGCCGAGCCGGCAGAGGGGTTCTCCGTGGCCGACTACGTCCAACAGGCCGACGCCGCCATCGAGGCCGTTCACGCCGCCGGCGCCACGGCCCTGGCCGTCGGAGGGACCAACCTCTACATCAAGGCCTTGTCGGAGGGCCTATTTGAAGGACCATCGGCCGACCCGCAGGTCCGCCAGGCCCTCAAGGCCCGCGCTGCCGCCGAAGGGACCCCCGCCCTTCATCAGGAATTGACATCGATCGATCCCGAAGCCGCCTCGCGCATTCACCCCAACGATGAGCGTAGGATTGTGCGTGCCCTGGAGGTCCACAAACTCACCGGCCAACCTATCAGCCAACTGCAATCTCAGTGGGACCAAGGCGGCCATCGCTACGAGTGCACGTTCGTCGGCCTGCGACGGGACAAGGACAACCTCAACCGCCGCATCAACGCCCGCGTCCGGCGAATGATGGAGGCGGGCCTGATTTCGGAGGTCGAAGCCCTTCTGGCCGAGCCTGGCGGCCTGTCCACCCAGGCCGCGGCCGCCGTGGGCTATGCCGAACTGATCAACCACCTTCACGGCGAGTGGACGCTGGACCACGCCGTCGAACGAATCAAGATCAACACCCGCCACCTGGCCAAGAACCAGCGAACGTGGCAGCGTCGCTTCGCCGACGTCCATTGGTTCGACGTCGCCGAGGATGACGCCGCCGGGGCCCTGGCCGACCGCGTTCTGGCGGCGATTCCATTTGACTGATGCGCCCGCGGGGCCTAAGACACGCTCATGAGCCTTCACTACAAAGTCATCAGCATCGGCGCCCTCAGCCGTCACCGCCTGTGGTCGGAGTCCGTACCGATTCGTACCCCCCACGCCACCACCACGCTCGTCACGGCTGTCGATCGGCTGATCCTGGTCGATCCGTCCTTGCCCGGGCCCATTCTGGCCGCCCGATTCAACGAACGAACCGGCAAGACCCTCGACGACGTTACTGACGTGTTCTGCACCACCCTCCGACCCGTCCACCGCCACAGCATTGAGGCGATTCCCCAGGCCAACTGGTGGGCGGCTGAGGCCGACATCCAGGCCTACGTCTCCCGATTGGAACAGGTCGCCGAGTCGGCCGACCGCCTGGGCGACGACGTCGGCGACATCAACACGGAACTGTCCCTTCTGAAGCGATTCAAGCCAGCCCCCGAAACGTTCGGCCCACAGGTCCACGTCTACCCGCTGGTGGGCCCGTCGCCCGGGTCGGCCGGCCTGCTCCTGACGCCGGCGACCCAAACCATCCTGATCGCCGGTGACGCCGCCTTAACCCGTGAGCACCTCGAAAGCGGGCAGGTCTGGCAAGGCTGTGTGGACATCGATCAGGCCATGGCCAGCCTGACTGATCTGGTGGAGGTCGCGGACATGGTCGTCTGCGGACATGACAATCTCATCGCGCTCGCCCGCCAATGGTTGTAGGGGCGGCCGATACCTATAATGCGACCCAATGGGCGAACCGACTGAACACGCCAACGCCGCCGGCGAATCGGCCTCTGACGCAACGGGGAGGCCCACATGCTAGCTAGCGTCATGGCCACCTACACGTGGCGACTGATCGGCATGGCCGGTCTGCTGGCGGGATCGGCCTTCTTCAGCGGAACGGAAACCGCTCTGTTCAGCCTGTCCCGCGGGCAAATGATGCGACTCCGGCAGGGCAAGGCCGCCGGACGCGCCGCGGCCAGGCTGCTGGCCCGCCCTCAACGCACGTTGAACTTGCTGCTATTGGGCAACATGATCGTCAACGTGGCCTACGCGTCCATTGCCGCGGTCATTTCCCTCGAACTTCAGCAGCAAGGTCGACCGGCCTGGCAGGCGGCGGCGGTGTCGGTCATCGGCTTGCTGGTGCTGATTCTCTTTGGCGAGGTCGCCCCCAAGATGCTGGCCCACCAGAGCGCCGAGCGATGGTCGCTGCTGAGCGCCCCGCCGACCGCCCTGATCAACCGCGTTCTTCGACCCATCGTGTGGGTGCTGGAGACGCTGCTGGTCACGCCCATCTGCCGTATCCTCGTGCCGCGGCCCGTCGAGGCCGACCTAATCACAGCCGATGAACTCAGCGCCCTGCTGGACCTGTCGGCCCGGCGCGGGCTGCTGGACGACGACGCCCACGCCCTGCTCCATGAAATCGTCCAACTGGCTGATCTGCGCGTGGCCGACGTTATGACGCCCCGAGTCGACATGGTCGCCTGCGACATCAACGAACCGCGGCAACACTTCAGCCGCCTCATGACCCAACGCCGTCTTCGCTTCATTCCCGTCTACGAGGGCGACATCGACCACATTCTCGGGCTGATCCACGCCAAGCGTCTGTTGCTGTCGCCGGAATCACACTTGCGCGACATGGTCGTACGCGTTCCGTTCGTGCCGGTCACGGCCAACATCGAGCGCGTCTTACTGCAGTTCCGTCAGACCCGTCGGCGTGTGGCCGTCGCCGTAGACGAATACGGCGGGACGGCCGGCCTGATCACACTGGAAGACATTCTCAGTGAGATCGTCGGGGATATAGCCAGACCCGAGGACGCCGCCGCCGGCCCGGCCGTGGCGCCAACCGGCGACGGCGCCTATCTCATCGACGGCAACTTGGCCATTCACGAATGGGCCGATGCCTTCCGGATCGACCTGCACGAAGGGCGGATCAGCACTATTGGCGGGTTCGTCACGTCGCTGCTGGGGCGTATCCCGGCCGTTGGCGATGTAGCCACGTATCGCAACCTGCGCTTCACGGTTCAGTCGCTGCGGGGCCGACGTGTGGGCCGGCTGAGGCTGGACCTGGTGGAGGGCCAAGCATGATGGTCGCCTCCGCCACGGAATACGCAGTCTGGTCGGCCCTGCTGGTGGTTGGCGCGTCCCTGGACGCCACCTACTGTGGGCTGGAAACGGGCGTCTACCATCTCAACAAGATTCGCCTGGAACTCCAGGCCGACCGCGGTCGGGCATCGGCGGTGTCTCTGCAGAGACTGCTGGGGCGGTTCAACCATCTGCTAGCCGTCCTGTTGATCGGCACGAACCTGTCGCGTTACATGGCTACCTTTGCCGTCAGCGCCATGTTCGTTCTGGCCGGATTCGAGCACAACGCCGAATGGCTGACCCTGGCCGCAGTCACGCCGCTGATGTTCGTGGTTGGCGACAGCGTCCCCAAGAACGTCTTCCAACGGACCGGCGGCGCCGGCGTCTACCGATTGGCCTGGATGGTCCGGCTGTCCAGCGTCGTCTTCACCGCCTGCGGGTTGGCCCCCTTGGTGCAGGGGTTCTCCTCGGGTCTGCTACGCCTGTTAGGCCGAACCGACGGGGACCACCACCCCTTGGGGCACCGCGGCATCGAGAGCGTCGTCGCCGAAGGCCGGGCCAGCGGTCTACTGACCGACTACCAATCGGCCATGGCCGACCGGGCTGTCCGCATTGCTGATCTGAAACTGCGCGACGTGATGGCCCCGATGGCTCGGGCCGTGACGGCCAAGGACACGGTCTCGCGGGATGAACTCCTCGACGTTATCCGCCACTACGCCTACTCCCGGCTGCCCCTCTTGGACGCGACGGGGACGGTCGTCGCCATCCTGGACGTATTCGATCTGTTGGTTGCCGATCCGGATACGCGCCCGCAGGACCTGGCCAGGCCCCCTCTGGTCCTGCCCGACCGCCAAGCCATCGGCGCCGGCCTGCTCGAAATCCAACGCGCCGGGTCCGTCATGGCCATCGTCGCCGACGCGCAAGGCCGCCACGTGGGCATTGTCACCATTAAGGACATCGTCGAGCAGATCGTCGGCGAATTGGTCGACGAAGGGGACTGAGCTACCGCCGCTGGCGCCCGTCGACCACATCCACCAATAGCCGACAGATGTTGTCGTGGACGGCCTGGGCGGTGGGCCCGTGACCAGCCGGCACACGGTTGACCAGCACCGAGTAGGCCAGCGCGACCTCATTGTCGGGGTTCAGGATGTACCCGCTCAGACACTGCGCCCCTTGGATGTGACCGGTCTTGGCCAGGACCCGCCCCCGGTAGGGCCGATCCGACAGGCGCTTCCTCATTCGACTCTCAACACCCGCCACGGGCAGAGCATTGACGACCACCTGCCAATCGTCACGATCCAGCACCCCTACCAGCGTGGCTGTCATGGCCGACGGGGACACCCGATTGTTGGCCGACAGGCCGCTACCGTCCGACACCACCAGGCTGCCCACTGCCAGCCCGTAGCTTTGGACCAAAGACGCCGACATCGCCTTGGCGCTACCGGCCCACGTGCCGTCGCCCGCCCGAAGCAGGACGGCCTCGGCCGCCATGTTCAGGCTGTGCTTGTTCATCCGCCACAGCGCCGCCTGCAACGGCCGACGCGTAGTCGCAATCAAGGAGGCCTTACTTGCATCGAAGGCGGAGGCGTTCTGAGAGCGGATCTGCCCGCTGAAGGTCCCCCCCGCCCGGACCAGCCTCTCCGCGAACACGCGCCCCAGCAGCAGGTCCGGTTTGTCGATGGCGGTCTCCGTGACGGTCGTGGTCGACGCCTTGATCGTGCCCCTCTGCGTAACGGCCGACATGTCTTCGTTCGGTTCGAGCGGCCAGGGGGCATTGCCGCCAAGCTTCAGTTTGTTGACCACCTCGATAAACCGACTGGCCGGCGACAGCTCCAGGCGTGCCCTTCCGGCCTCGGCGTCGAAGGTCGTTCGAATCCGGTTATTCGCAAAGTTGAGCGAGCACACCGGCGCCGCATAGGTAGTCCGATGTTGGTTGGCCGGCCAATCCGGGTGGCGACGCGGATTCGGATCGGCCCGCGAGGCGACCACCACGGCGCTAATCGGCCGTTGGCCGAAACGGCGTGCTGCAGCCGCAGCCCAGGCGTCCAGGTCCGCGTAAGTGCCCCGACCGGTCGCTTCGGCGATAATAGGGTCACCCAAGGTGGGGTCGAAGTCCCCCACGATCACAATCTCCGAGCCGCGGGCGTACACGCGCGTGTCGAACTTAAACTCTCCGCCCAGTTCCGTCAGCGCAAAGGCGCTGGTGAGGATTTTCTGATTGCTGGCGGGCACGAAGAGCCGGTCGTCACGAACGGCCACAAGCTCGCGGCCGCCCATATCGCGAACAGACGCGCCCACGATCGCCTTGCCCGACCCCTCGTACTTGGCGATCAGAGAGGCCACCCGTTGCTGGAGTGACGGCTTGGTCGCCGGCTCGGTGGACGTCTTCTGGGCCCCGGCCGATGCGACCAGACCCGTGATCACCGCCACCACACCTATCCATCGACAGACCGTCTCAAACCGGAAATGCAATCGATCCTCCATGATCCTTCGCCTCTTCGTTCCTAGTCGCCGAAGGCCGTCCCCACCGCTCGGGCCGCCCTGACCGTGGGCCAATCCAACGGAACCGTACGCACCTTGCCGGCCACCTCGGACAGGTTGATGGATTCAAATCCGCCGCCTCGCCGTACGACCAGCCGCCCGAACTGACCGGCCATCGCCAGCTCGAACGCATGGAAACCGAACATGGTGCCCAAGATACGATCGACCGCCGTCGGCGTGCCGCCGCGCTGAATGTGCCCCAGCACCATCGCCCGACTGTCCAACTCAGACCGCTTTTCGATCTCATCGGCCACGTATTTGCCCACGCCGCCCAGGCGAATCGGATCCGGCGAGTCCTCAACCACATGATCCACAAACATCTTGCCCCCCACCGGCTTGGCGCCTTCACCAACGGCCACAATGGTGAAGCCCTTGCCCACCTTCCGCCGTTCGACACAGCGTTCCACAACCTTGTCGAGATCGAACGGAATCTCGGGGATCAGGATGATGTCCACCCCACTGGCGAGCCCCGCGTTTAGGGCCAGCCACCCCGCGTAGCGGCCCATCAGTTCGACCACCATCACGCGGTGATGGCTGGAGGCCGTGGTGTGCACCTTATCCAATGCGTCGGACGCCGTTGAGACGGCCGTATCGTGACCGAAGGTGATGTCCGTGCCGACCAGATCGTTGTCGATGGTCTTCGGCACGCCCACGATATTCAGGCCGCGTTCGACCAACTCGTTGGCCCCGCTCATCGTGCCGTCCCCACCGATGACAATCAGGGCATCCACCGCCAACTCGCGGCAGTTGGCCACAACCTGGGCGCGGAGATCGCGGTAGACGATCGTGTCGCCTTCGCGAACGGCGTACTTGGCGGCGTTGGCCGTGTTGGACGAGCCCAGAATCGTCCCGCCCAACGTCAAGATGCCACTGACGTCCGACCAGGAGAGGGATTGATATCGCTTCTCGATCAGCCCGGCGTAGCCGTCGGCAAACCCAAGGACCTCCACGCCGGCGCCCAGCGCCGACTTGGCCACGGCGCGAATAACGGCGTTGAGGCCGGGGCAATCGCCGCCGCCGGTCAGGATGCCGATCCGCTTGATTGTCTTGACTTCCATGCACAACTCTCCTTGTATCTAGGTACGAAGCCTAGGCAATGGGGGTTTGATTGCCAAGGCCTTTTCGCCGTACCGACGAAAGGAGGCCGACCATGGGCGAATCAGAACGCAGAACCCAGCCGCGATTCCCTGACACAACGCGGGTCCAACTGAATCACATCGCCACGGATCGGGACATCCCGGCCCGGTGTCGCGATTTGTCGCGGAGCGGCATGTACCTCCACGTGCCAGCCAACACCCCGGTTCAGGCCGGCCAGGCCGTCCGGCTGACACTCGGCCTTGTGGCCTGTGAGCACCTGTGCGACCTATCTGAGCAGGAACTGGTGGCGACCATTGCCCGCGTCGACCGGGAGGCGCTTCTGGCCGAGGGCATGGTGGGAATCGGGGTCCACTTCGACGGAGCTGCCGCCTCCTAGCTGCCATCGCAAGCGATGCGGCCGGGCCCGATACCGATATAATGTCCCCATGGCTACCAGCCGCACCGCCATCCTGGCCGACTTGCGAGAGCGCATCGGACTCCTGCCGACCACGCCGGGCGTGTACCTGTTCAAGGACACCAAGGGCGTCGTCCTCTACGTGGGCAAAGCCAAAGAACTCCGCCCGCGCGTAGCCAGCTACTTTCAGCCAGGGGCCAACCTGCTCGCCACGCGCGGACCGGAAATCGACCGGATGATCCGAACGCTGGTGGCCGACGTGGAAGTGCTCGAATGCGAAAGCGAGGTCGACGCCCTCCTGCACGAGAGCCGCCTCATCAAGGACATCCAACCCCGGTTCAACGAACGACAGCGGGACGACAAGACCTTCCCCTACTTGCAGGTCACCACGGGAGAGGACTTCCCCCGCGTCAGCATCACGCGCCAACCGGAAAGCCAAGGCGTGCGGCTGTTCGGCCCGTTCGTATCGGTCAACGAGTTGCGCGCCGCGTTGCCGCTGATGCAACGGGTGTTCAAGTTCCGTACCTGCAAGCTCGATCTCTACGACGAGGACCAAGACCGGCGACACTTCCGCCCCTGCATCCTGCATAACATCAGGCAATGCACCGCCCCGTGCGGGGCGCGGGTCAGCAAGGCCGACTACGGCGAGCAAATCAGCGACCTCATTCAGTTCCTCAACTCCAAGGCGTCGGTGGTCCGAAAGCGCCTGACCACGGAAATGAAACAAGCGTCGGATCGGTTGGATTTCGAACGGGCCGCCGCTCTACGGGATGAACTCCAAGCCCTGGAAGGCCTCCAACGTCGCGGGCTGGTCAGCCAGCACGCCCAGCCGGAAGTGTTCTACGTGGACCCGGCTGAGGGCATCGAACGGTTGACGAAGGTGCTGGATCTGCCCGCCCCGGCGCGAACCGTCGAGGGAGTGGATATCGCCCATCTGGCCGGCGGGGAGAGCTGCGGGTCGGTGGTGCCCTTCATCGACGGCAAGCCCTTCAAGAACGGCTACCGCCGATACAAGATCAAGACCGTCGACGGCAATGACGACTTCGCCTGCATTCGAGAGGTAGTCTGGCGGCGATACAAGTACGCGGGCATGAACGCCGAACTCTTCCCCGACATCATCCTGATCGACGGCGGCAAGGGCCAACTCACTGCCGCCTACAGTGCATTTGATGAACTCGCCTTCCGCCCGCCGACCCTCATCTCGCTGGCCAAGAAGAACGAGGAGCTCTTTGTTTACGGCCAGGCGCATTCGATTCGCCTGCCCCGGCGAGACCCCGCCCTGCGATTGCTGCAATCCGTTCGCGATGAGGCCCACCGCTTCGCCCAGCACTACCACCACATCTTGCGGCGCCGGGCCACGCTCGAAAAGAATCCCCCCCCTCGTCGGCAAACACCGAACCCGCCACCCGACGCCTGAGCCTCTACCGTCGCGGTTGGTCGCCAGCCGCCTCGTCGTTGGCACCGTTACCGGACTGCGTGAGACCCGGAGGCGGGGGGAAATAGCGATCGACATCGACTCCTGCTTCGGCGCACTGCCGGGCCAGGTGCGGGGCGATCGTCTCGTACATCTCCACCACGATATTGGCGGGCAGATGGCCGACAATGGCTTCATAGAGCGTGGACCGCTCTTCCAGCGTCAGTTCCACGCCAAAGGCCGGGGGGCGAACCAGAATGCCCCGGGTCAGAAACGCCACGAACATCTCGAACGGAATGAACCTCTTGTCCTCGTTGGCGCGCTCTTGATAGACGCGATAGACCTTGTTGTAGGCGTAGTTGTAGCTCTCGCGGAAGCGCGCATTGTCGCCTCTGGCCAAAGAGACCAACGCCGCCGTCAGGGCCGCATTGACCTGGCTGGAAGCCACTTCCGGCAAGAGCCTCCCTTCTTGATTGAGCCACTGAATGACGAAGGCGTTCACGTCGGTGTGCCATTCCGGCGCGATGGGGTTGTAGGTGTCTTTGACATACCGATACAGCTCCGCCGCCTCGGCGCGTCGGTCGGCGGCGTAAAGCATCGGAATGACGTCCTTCAAGAAGGCGATGTGTCCTTCCCGATAGACGTTATCCCGGATGGATTGGGCGTCGTCCCCCAGGTCGGCGGTGTCCGCCACGATTTGGTCGATGGCGCGTACGTACTCGTCGTGGGCGGGCCAGACGTACCGCATGTCTGACAGATTCGTCAGCGCAGGCGCCTCGGGGTCACGCGGGTCCTCCTGATAGATCAGCCGCCCCTCGCGAATCAGCGTCCGCATGCAGAACATGGCGATTCGTTGCGTGTTGAGCGTGGTGGTATCCTCGGCCACGTCCGGCTGAGCGATGTCGAAGCCCTGCCGGACCCAATACAGCCCGTGAGGGAAGACCATCCGCCAATCAAAGGGGCATTCGTAGTCGACCATCAACTGCAACATCCGGGCCGGGTCCATCTTGTATTCGTTCCAGAGGATCTGCGCCCGAAGGAACGCCAGGATCTTGCTCCGGGCCTCAGCGTGCTCATCGCTGTTGATTAGAGCCGATAGCTCCTGGTCACGAAACGCCTCCAGATCCGCCGGCACGGTCCGCACCGACGCCACCGGTTCATCTTGGCTGAAGCGGTTGTAGGCGGCCAGAAAGCTTCGGTTGATTCCAATCCCGAAAGCGTCGAGCTGGTCGGCGTAGGCCTTCACTGCAGCATCAGCCAGGAGCCTATCTCGCTGATCCGGCTGAACCGTCCACTGCCCCTGCCGCGACAGTGTCTTGTCCAGGGGCGCCAGAGCGATGGGCCGGAACGCGTCAATGACCTCCGCGGTGTCGCCGAAACCGGGCGAGCCCAACAGGTGCTGCATCTGAGACGCCCACTGCTGCTTGTAGTATTCGTGGTACTCGTCCAGCGAACGGCCCATCTTGAAGAAGAAGATCCACCCCAATTCCTTGTAGAGCAGGATCGCCTTGCGATTCCGAGGAATGGCCTCATCCCGAAGCAGCCGCAGGCCCTGGTCGACCCAATGCCACCGCTCTTCCCGCGTGTGTGTGGTCACGGAGATGTTCCACGCCATGTTCCAGGAGTGGAAGGACCAGACGCCCGGGAAGCTAGGCATGAGCTTACACGCCAATTCCGCCAACTGTCGCGCGTCGTAGTGTCGGCCGGCCTGGTGCTTCTCCTGGGATTGCAGCCACACATAGTTGAAGGCCAAGGCCCGCAACCCCCCGGGCAGAATCTGCATCAAGGCCACGTCGGCCATATTGGTCGACTCAATGTAGAGCTCATGCTCGCCAGCTTGTTCGGACATCGGCGCCCGGAAAGCCCCTGCCGCGACCGCGCAGGCCAAGGCCAATAACGTCCACCCGATCTGCCTGACGCGAATTCGTGTCATATCCACTGTGCCTCGCCGGTCACACCTGTACCCGGGCCAGTTCACGTCGAGAAAAGATCACACACCCGAACAGCAACAAGAGAGTGGTGCGAATCACCAGCGTCAGCAAAGCCACCTTGCCGACAAAGCGCCATGGAATCATCATGCCCTTGACGAACCATTCCCCCGGGGCCGTGCTCTCGAAGTCCGGAAGCAAGATGCCCATGGCTTGGACGATCCAATAGCTACCCACCAACGCCTGTGGCAGGAATTGAGGGTCCACCGCATCACGGAGAAAGCTCCCGGCCAAGCTGAACGGCAAGAGCGAGAACGCAAACAAACACGCCACCGGGAAGATCAGGAAGCTCCCGGCGAACACGCCGACGGCCGCCAGGTACATCAACTGCAACATCAGCAGGAGCATGCCGCGAAGGAAGTTTCCCCCGAACGTGCCGGCCCGAAACAACACCGCCACGTCCTCGGGCAGAATCGTCACCGTGGAGACCTCGCCCGTCCTCAGATGAGGGAGATTCTTGAACGTCACATCCGTCCGGCCCTGATCGTCCACGACCCGCGCCGAAATGGTTAGGGTAACGGGTTGCCGGTTCAGATCACTGCGAACATCAACGAATTGGTCGCCGCCGGCGGGGCTCCGGACCTGCCAGTGGCCGCTGAACCGCCGATCGCCCGACTGCCGCGCCATGTCTGCCATATAGGTCAACTGGATCATCGGATCGACCGCCACGTCGATCTCATCGCCCGGAGAGAGGGAGGCCATCCGAGGGCTTCGCATGTCTTCCAGGCCCAACTGGATCTGGACCTTGGCCCCATCGAGCCGTCGCGCTCGGCCTTCTACGTTGCCAAGAAGCACGGGCCCGGCGAACACCAACCGCGCCAACACACTGGCGGGCACGTCTACCCAAAGGCGATTGGTCTGCTCATCGACCGAGACGACCGTACCCGTTCCGCGCGCGCCGACGCCTTGAAGGTCCAGCTCTCGAAATTGCCACCGCTTGGACTGACCCGGCGCAATCGAATACAGTTTGCTGGTGATGTCCTTCTCAACGTCCTGGGCCAGGATCTCCAGGGCCCGCTCGGTATCGCCGCCAACCTGAATACGGAACCCCTCCAGGGCATCGGCGAAGGTCTGATTCGCCTTCATCTCTTGAATGCGGGCATCAACGCGTCCGGCGATGTCTTCCGGCTCGGGAGAGATCCGGCGCCGGGCGGTGAAGACCTGCGTCTCCACCACCTGGCGGTCCATCTGGCTCTTGGGCTCTTGGATCGCCCCGGTCCGCAAGTATTGGGCCAGCCCCAGCATCATCAGGGCCCCGATCAGCAATAAGCCGACATTCAGCAGGCAGATGCCCAGCCATCGGCCCAGGATGTACTGCCATCGGCTGACCGGCTTGACCGCCACCGAGAAGACCTGACGGCTTCGAACATCTTCGGTAACAACCCAGATCGACAGGAAGATCGTCAGGATACTTAGGGCGATCGCCAGCAGACTTGACCCATGCGTCAGGAAGCTCCGCAATCGGCCCGCCAACGTGCAGTCCCCGGTCATGGCGAACGGCATCACGCCGAGGCCCAACCCCACCACCACCAGGAACATGCCTACCACCTTCATTCGTAGGCACTGCTGGATCGTGTGCCGCGCGATGGACAACGTCCCGCCGGACAGATTCGCCATCCTGGCCGATGACAACGGCGTCATGACCGATCATCCTCCGACGACCCGGTCAGATCGTCAATGACCCCACGGTCCACATCAGACTGCGGCGGCGAGGGCGCGGGGGCGGCAAGCGCCTCGCTGTCTGACGACTCGGGGGGGGGCGATTTTTCGCGGGCGGCCGAGACCAGGTCGTCCAGGACCCCTCGGTCGGCCTCGGGGGGTGGCGCAACCGGAGCCGGCACGGACTCGCCCGGTTCTTCCTCCAATTCCCCGGCGGAAACCAGGCCTTCGATAACGGCGCGACCTTGCTCGCCGTCGTCGCCCGTCTTGAGGAACGCGGCCACCTCGCCGCCGGCCAGGGCCCCGCCCGTGGCCACGCGCTTGGCCTGGGCCTCTTCAACAATACGGAGGAACAGGTCCTCCAGCTTCTCTCGGGGCGCCGTGACGTCGACAAGTTCGCAGGCGGCGTCGGACAGGACCGCTTTGATCTTGGCCAGCGTCGACTCGTCCAGTCGCTCGGTCGTAAACTGGGTGTAAGCGTGCTTGGCCAGCAGGTCATCTACCAAGCCCACCGATCGCTGCCGCCCACCATAGAGCACGCACACGCGGCTGCACACGTCTTCCACATCAGCCAGCAGGTGGCTCGATAGCAGAACCGTCTTGCCGCGCTCGGCCAGGACGCTGATGAGGTCCTTGACCTCCCGCGTGCCGATCGGGTCCATGCCGCTAGTGGGTTCGTCGAGGATCAGCAGGTCGGGATCGTTGATCAGGGCCTGGGCCAGACCGATCCGACGCTGCATGCCCTTGGAGTATTCGTTGATGCGACGATAGGCCACGCCGGCCAAGCCCACCATCTCCAACAGCATGTCGATGCGGCGTTGGCGCTGCCGCCGCGGCTGGTGGAACAGTCGGCCGTAGTAGTCCAGCGTTTCCCGGGCATCCAGGAACGGGTAGAGGTAGGTTTCTTCAGGCAGGAACCCCACCCGCGCCTTGGTGCGAACGTCGGTCGGCGGCCTCCCGAAGACCGCCACCCGCCCACGTGTCGGAAAGAGCAGTCCCAACAGCATATTCAGCGTCGTGGTCTTGCCCGAGCCATTCGGGCCGAGGAGACCGAAGATTTCGCCCCGTGCGATCTGCATGTCCAGATCAGAAACGGCGGTAACCTTCTCGCGGAGCCAGAAGTCCCGAAACACCTTCGTCAGGCCAACGGCGGCGATCACGTTGTCAACGTTCTCAACCATAGTCATTCACGACACCCGTGGTCTATTCGTGTTCCTCGCCTCGTTTCCTGGCCTGCTGAAGTCGGCGAGCGGCTGACGGATCACGGTCGATCTTCACCACCACCTTCCCCTCCCCCGGCGGCAGGTAGAACTTCTCAACGGACGGCCGAGAGAGGATCTCGTCCCGGGTCTCAGCCCAAAGGCGTTGAACGATGAAATCGGGCTGACGCAGGAACTCCGGCAACAACTGCTGGTAGCGATTCACACGGCCTGCCAGCATGTCGATCATGGCGTTCTTCTCAGCTTCAGCCTCGGCGATGATGGGCCCGACTCGCCCGGTGATGTCCGAGCCGTCCAAGAGAGTGTTGATTTTCACGAGAAGCTGTTCGGCGTCCTCCCGTCGGCCCTGTTCAACCGCCAGGGCATATTGACCGATCAGGCCCCCGTAGGTGTCGTCGGCCTCCCCCACCAATTCCCGGTAGTTGGGCCCGGCGGCGCGAATCAGCATCTCTTCGGCATCGGCGAGCGCTTCGTTGATCTTCTTCTCGGCTTCTTGTCGGGCCGCGGTCGCCGCCTCATAATCCTGACGCACCCGTAAGGGCCACTCGAACCGCATGGTAATGGTATTGACCGCGATGCCCGTCCGCATGGCCTTGAGCTCGGCCTGGACGGCCTCGGCGAGTTCGCGGCGAAACTCGTCCTGGGCCAGCCGAAGTCGTTCGGCCGTTTGCCCGCCGGCCAAGCGGATCGCCTCGTGGCAGATGATCGACCGCAGCAGTTCGTTGGTTTGCGATCGGCCGTCAACAACGGAATCATCCACGTTGGTCTTGTACCAGACCAGCGGGTCGTCCTCGATCCCCAGCGCGGGATCCGCCTGAATCTGATAGTTGCAGGTCAGCCGGACGTGGACCAGATTGCCGTCGCCCGTGAACAGGGCGCCGTCCCATTCCGGGCGAAGGCCCTGCGACCGGATCCGCCACTCCGACATCGGCTTGGCAAGCTCGTCAGGGTATTCGGCCAGCCAGAAGTCGTCCACCCGCAGCTTCCGCTCACTGAGGTCCACCAGTTCGATCCGCCCGATCGGGAAGGGCCAGGACACGCACAAGCCTTTGCTCTTCGTGCCGACGATCTCTCCAAATCGATAGACAATGGCGGCTTGGCCTTCTTTGACACTTCGCACGCCGGTCAGGAAGAACGCGACCACGATGACGAGCATGATCGCCCTCAACAGCCGGAAACTGACGCGAAGGGCCGAGGAGAGGCTTTCCGCGGCCGGATCCTCCGGCGGACGATGCAGAGGCGGACGATCCTGCCTCCTTACCGTCACCCAATCGTTATGAACATCACTTGCCATGCTCTCAACTCCACTTGATTCATTCGAATCGGCTGGGGCGTCTATTGGCCCGACAGATCCGGCGTTTCCTTGAAGTATTTCACGCCGGGCACCTTCGAGCCGTCCAGAAAGATGACGGTCTGCTGCGTCAGCTCCTGCCGGAGCGATTCCAGTGACCTCAGGAACATCGCAAACTCCGGATGCTCGGCGTATTCCTGATACAGGCGCGCCGATTCTCGGTAGCCCTGGGTGCGAATGTTCTCGGCCTTGAGACGCGCAAAATCGAGAATCGCCTCACTGGCGGTACGGGCGCGACTGCGAATCTTGTCGGCCCGAGACGTCCCTGCCGCCCGGAAGGCGTTAATCTGCGCTTCCCGCTCCTTCTTCATGACCTCGATCACTTGCTTGGTGATGGATTTAGTCAATCCCAGCGATTTGATACCCACGTCAACCACGTCAACACCGTAGGCCTCGGCCACGACCGCCGCGAGGTCCCGGGTCGCCTTTTGCTCGATCTCATCGAGCTTCATCCTGGCCGGATCGGTATTGATTAGCTGATCCATGTTGTATTGGCTCAACACGCTGCTCTTGACGGATACCAGCGCCTCGCGGATTCGGGCCTCGGCCTTGTCGATCGATTCGATCTGCGCGTAGAAGCGGACCGGATCGGCAATGCGCCAGTGACAGAACATCGTCACCAAGATCTGCTGCTGGTCCTTGGTGGTCAATTGGCTTTCGATGTCCTCGAACTGCTGAATCCGCCCGTCGTAGCGGGTCAGGCCGTCGATCAGGGGCCACTTGAACTTCAGGCCCGCCTGGCCCGGCAAGCGCCCATCATGAACGGTCGTGACCTTGCCGAACCTGGCCACCAGCGCCAGTTCGGTTGACCCAACGGTGTAAGTGACCATGTAGATCAGCAACGCCACCACCACCAGCAAGGCCAAAGCAATGAGTCCCAGATACGTTTTCATCGCACCGTTTCCTTCTTCAGCACATCGCCGAGCACTCTTGCACGGCGTTTTCGTTCCCTATGAAGCTTCTTATTCGTCCGACTCGTCACCCTTGGTCGCCTGGCGGAAGTCCACCTGGTCGTAGAAGGTCTGTCCCTTCTCGAGATTCAGCCGGGGCTCGATCCGATTCGGGTCCACGCCAATGACATACTTGGGCGCCGACGGCAGGACCTCGTCCCAGACGTCCAAGTACAGATCGTGTCGGTAGACGTCCGGGGCCGCCTGGTCCGCCGCCACTTGTGCAGCGAACGCATTGGCTCGGCCTCGCTCGCCCAATTCCAATTTCCAGCGGTCGGCCCAGGCCTTGTCGACGATTTTGGCCGGTTCGCCGGTGGCCCTTTCGAAGAGCGATTCCACCTCCTGCCTGGCCCGGACGATCTTGGCGGGCAGGTCCAGCGGTCGGCCGGCTTGGGCGTCGTCTCGGATTCGTTCCAACTGCTCGCGATGGGCCAACAGGATCCGGCGGACGTCCACGGCCACGGTTGTCTGCCCGCCGCGGAGCTTGCCCAGAATGCTCTCCCGGCGCAGCGTCTCGTCCAGGTCTTGGATGTCCTTATCCAACGCATCCAGCGGCCTGGCGACACCGGCAGCCACATCGGCCCCCTGCCGCTCCATGTTGGCCAGCCACGCCAGCGCCTTGGCCTGTTTCAGAGCGGCCGCCAGCTTTCTCGCTACGGCCGGATCGTCGGCAATGTTGACGTAGTACTGGTTGGCTTGCGACATCGCCCGGTAGTACTGGACCTCTTGGCCCAGTCGGGCGCTGAGCACTTCTTCGAACGCCTCGGCCGCTTCCGTGGCCGGATGAACCGAGCGGAAGGTCACCGCCACGATTTCCACGCCCAGATCGACCTGCCCGCCCGTGACGGCCTGGCGGATGCGATCCTCCAGTCGCCGGACCATTTCCTCACGCCCATCGGCCATGATGGCCTCGGGCCGATCGGTCGGTTCGGCGCCGGCCTCCAAGAGCGTGGCGCTGGAGCAGTAGCCGATCAACTCCCGATGAGCGATCTCGCTGAGTAGTTCCTCGGGGTCTTCGTAAACGTAGCCGAATCGATAGGGATCGACGACGCGGTACTGGACCGCGCCGACCAGACGAATGACATTGACGGCAGGGACTTTGCCCTCGACGGTTTCCGCGCCTTCATCCGCCGCAGCCGTATCGCCCGGAGCAGCCTCGACGTGCGTTTCGGCCGACGGTGCGACCCCGGTCTTGTCATCGGCCTTATCGTCACCGGAGTGACCGCGCCGCGGAACCGCCACCAGGAAGTCCCTCTCGGCGTGCTCGCCGTGCTCTTCGGTCCAGAGAGCGAACTCACGCCCTTTGAAGGTGCCGCCTTGAACCACGTCCGGCCGATGTTCACGATGCCCACCCACGCCAAGCGTCAACTGCCGCACGCGCGTGTCGAAGTGCCGAGCCCGGTCGATCGGCCAGGGCCATTTCATGTGAAGGCCCGGCCCGAGCGGCTCGGCGGAAGTGTCGACCTCACCCCAGTGGGTCACCACGGCGACCTCGCCCTGGTCCACAATTACAATCGAGCTGATCAGCACCATTGCCACGGCGCCGATCACCAACAGCGGCGCCAGCGACTTGGCCAGAAGCTGAGAGAACCACGTCCGAGATACTTCGAACCCGAACTGGTAGTTGAGGGTATCGGCAATGGCTCGGCCGATCCGTTGGGGGTTGGCCACAAAGGCCAACACGCGAGAATCGTAGGGCAGCCAGTCCTCGCCGCCGGGCATGCGCGGCCGATACAGGCTCAGCACAAACCCAATCAGCAACTCCGCCGCCAACACCCATTGAATAAGAGGCAGGATGAACGAGACCACGCGGTCCACGCCGCCGCTATTCTTCCATGCCACCGCCGCCAACGACACCACCACCGCCAACGTCGCCAGTGTCCCCAGCAACATGAAGCCCGACGGCGCTCGCAAGGGCCGCCAGATCTGCTGACGACTCATGCCGAGGGTGTAAGCGCTAAACAGGAACCCCACGAACCCGACCAGCACCACGAACAGCAGCGCCGGGCCTGCATCGGTCGCCAGGGCCGGATCATTCCCCCGGACCCATTGCAACAGCCAGAACCCCACCGCCGCGTTTAACGCCGCCCACAGCAAGGTGAAGGCCGGCGTGACCCATCGGTAAACAAAGGCCACCCGGGCCTCAGCCTGTCGATGCGCGTCGAGGTGGTCGCCTTCGAAGATCGTCCCGGCGGCCGCTTCCTGTCGGGCCAGGTCGTCCAGCTCCGCCAGTTCACGTTGCTGGAGTTGATGACAATAGAACAGAATGGCCGTCATCAGCCACAGCAGCACGCCGCCGGCCACCAACAACGCGCAGCACAGCGTTGCCGGCGACCCGGTCCACAGCGCCGTAATCAGCAGGACCACCGCAATGATCAACTGCAGTGCGGCGCCCAGGAGGGCTATTCGTTTGCCACGCGCTTGTTCATGCATACCGTCTAACCGCCTTCGAAACTCGTATGATCATTACGCAGGGCTTCCTTGCCAGCGTCCACGGCCGTGCGCTACAATCCCTCGACGAGGTTGCCGACCATGACAAAACTCTTGGCCATTGCCCGAAACACATTCCTTCAGACCGTTCGCCAGCCGGTCTTCAGCGTGCTGGTCCTGCTGACGTTCATCCTGCTGGTGCTGGCCGTTCCCCTCAGCGGCTGGACCATGAGCCCCACCGGGGAGCACAAGGACAGCGACCAGCGGCTGATGAACAACGTGGGGCTCTCGACCATGCTGGCCATGGGGTTGCTGGTCGCCGCGTTCGGCGCTTCCAGCGTGTTGTCGCGAGAAATCGACGACGGCACGGCCCTGACGGTGATCGCCAAACCGGTCGGTCGCGCGACCTTCGTTATCGGCAAGTACCTGGGCGTGGCTGCGGCCGTCACGGTCGCTTTCTACGTGTGTTCGTTGGTGTTCCTGATGACGGTCCGACACGGCGTGATCCCGGCCGCCAGCGATCCGATCGATTGGCCCGTGATCGTCATCGGGTGTTCGGCGCTGGCGGGGGCGTTCCTGATCGCGCTGGTGGGCAACTTCTCGTTCGGATGGACCTTCACGTCCTCGGTCACCTGGACGAGCGTGATCTGCCTGTCGCTGGCCATGGGCGCCATCGTCCTGGTCGGCAAGGGCTGGACGCTCGTACCGGTCGGCCAGGGGATCGGCGTGGATGTTCTGCTCGGCCTGTTGCTGATCTACGTGGGGGTGCTGTTCTTCACGTCGGTCGCCGTTGCGGCCAGCACACGTCTGGGGCAGGTGGCCACGCTGTTGGTCTGCATTACCGTTGCCCTGCTGGGGGCCTACCACCCGCTGCTGTTTTCCTGGGCCCAAGACAACCTGGTCCTCCAGGCCTTGGCGTGGATCACGCCTGACATTCAGTACTTCATGCTGATGGACGCCCTGACGTTGGGGCGACCCGTGCCGGCTTCGTTTGTGGTTCTCAGCATCGCCTATGGGGCGTGCTTTATCGTGGCGGCCCTGGCTATCGGCAGCGCCCTGTTCCAAACGCGTCAACTTGAAGGCCAACACACCTCCAGCGCCGTGCCGGCCCCGGTTGGGGCGCTGGCCTGGGCTGGCCGGGCTGTGGCCGTCGCCTGCCTGCTGGCCGGGCTGATTATCCCGGGCTGGTCGCGCCTGCAAACCGCGGGCGGCTTTGTGGCCGCCGGCGGACTGCTGGCCGGGGGTGTGTTGATGTGGCTGTTGTGGGGTTTCTTCGCTCGCGGCAGTGCCTGGAGCTACTGGCTGGTGCTGGGGGCAACGGCATTGGGGGTTGCCGCTGCCGGGGTGGCGCTGCTGATTCCCGAGGCCTGGCCGTGGTCGCCTCAGGCCAAGCAGGACACAGCATTGTCCATCATCGCCTTGGTTGGCGCTGCGATGGTTGCGGTCTGTGTTTTGCCACGTACGCGTCGGCATTTCCGTATGTCTCGCCGCACCGGCTAGCGGGCCGGGCGGGGTCGGCTAACTCGCGGCGACCACTTCCACCCCGGCCGGAAGCGATGGCGCCTCCGAAGCCGCGGGCGTGTGCAGTTCTTCGCCGAATCGGACCAGTCTGGCACTGTTGAAGATCACGAAGGTGGCCGCCAGCAGGTGCAGCAACGCGCCGGCGACGGGACTGAGCACGCCCAGGCCCGCCAGGATCAGGAACACCACGATCATGCCTAACCCGAACAACAAGTTCTGGTGGACCACGCTGATCGTTCGGCGGCTAAGGCGGATCAGGAACGACAAACGGCCGAGGTCGTTGTTCATCAGGACGATGGTGGCGGAGTTGATGGCCACATCGCTGCCGGCGGCGCCCATGGCGATCGACAAGTCCCCGGCGGCCAGGGCGGGCGCATCATTGACCCCGTCGCCGACGACGGCCACCTGATGCCCCTGCTCTCGCAACGCGCCAACCAGTTCCAGCTTGTCGGCCGGCAGGGCTTCGGCTTGGACTTCCGAACAACCCATCTCTCGAGCAACCCGGTGGGCCACGCTGCGCCGGTCCCCGGTGACCATCACCAATTCACTGATGCCCAGCGACCGCAGTTCGCCGATGGCTTCTCGGGCCTCGGGCCGCGTACGGTCCTCCAGGCCAATCCAGCCCAGCAACTTGCCCGCCCGGACCACGTGCAGCGTGCTTAGGCCTTCCGGCTCGGCGTACTTGGGGTCCTTCATCGGATCCAAACTCACCCCCTGCTCGGCCACCCAGGTCGATCGGCCGACCAGAACCTCAACGCCATCAACGGTCGCCCGAACGCCCCGGCCGGGCACTTCCTCGAAGTCCGTCGGGTCTGACAGCGTGACCTTGGCCTTGTCGGCGACTGCCACCACCGCTTGGGCGATGGGGTGGCGGGATCGGTGCTCGGCCGAGGCCGCCGCAGCCAGCAGGTCGGCCCCATCGACGCCGGGGGCGGGCATCATCCGCGTCACCGACAGTTCCCCGGTGGTCAGCGTGCCGGTCTTGTCGAAGACAAAGCTGGTGAGGTTCCTGGCCTGTTCGATGTTGGAGACGTCCTTGACCAAGATGCCCAGCCGGGCCGCACACGACAGTGCCGCCACCATGGCCGTCGGGACGGCCAGCACAATCGCGCAGGGGCAGGCGACCACGAACATCACGATGATCCGATCCATGTCGCGTGTGAAGAACAGGACCGCCCCGGCCAGCATCAGGATCGTCGGCGTATACCACCCGGCATAGCGGTCAATCAAGCGCATGATGGGTATGCGAGTGCCCTCGGCCTCCAGGATGAGCTTGCGGACACGTCCGAGGGTGGTGTCCTCGCCGGCCCGGGTCACGCGCACGTCGATGGTGCCGGCCAGGTTGCTCGTGCCGCTGAAGACCTCGTCGCCGACGGCCTTGTCCACCGGCAGCGACTCACCCGTAATGGTCGCCTGGTTGACCGATGAACTGCCGGAAATCACGTCCCCGTCGGCGGGGATATCATCGCCCGGGCGAATCCGAACGACGTCGCCGGGCCGCAGATCGCGCGGATCGACCTCTTCCTCGTCGCCGGCATCGGTCACACGATGGGCCTTCTTGGGCGAGAGCTTCAGCAGTTCCTCGATGCTGGCCCGGGCCCCCAAGGCGGTCCGCCGTTCGATCAGGTTAGACAGCAGCAGGAAGAACGCCACCAGTCCGGCCTCTTTGTATCGGCCGCCCGCGATCGCGGCGATCACGGCCAGGCCGACCAGTTCATCCATGTGCATGTGCCCGTGGGACAGTTCCCTGGCCGCGTGGATGATGATGGGCACGCCGAGCATCACCGCCCCCAGTAGCGCCAGCAAATCGCTGTAGAACGGGTTGTCGGCGAACAGCGCCTGACGGATCGCCGGGATATCGGCAATGTAGGAACTGAGGACCAGGACGCCGCCCAAGAGAATGCCCACGATCAGCGTGCTGGTCCGGCCGGTTTGTCTTTCCAGAGAGTCGTGAAGAACATCGTGCGCCATCGGTTGCTCCGTCAGCAATCGCCCGGGCCTGCGCGGGCCGTACGTCAGGCCGAGGGCGCGGGGTCCGCCGGGCTCGCGGGCGCCGGCAGCAGGAGTGATAACTGCCAGCGCGCGCAGAAGTTCCTGCGCAATGCTACGTACCGATCGTCCGAGAAGTTCGGTCGATTTCCGGGCGTTTATAGCCAGCCCATCCCCCAAATGCAACTCAAACCCCTCGCGGAGCAGCCGGGGCTAGTTCGCCCCCAGCGGATCCCACAGCTTCTCGTCAGTTTCTGCGTCGGCCGGGTCGATGTCTTCGGGCCTGGCCGACAGAATGGCCCCGCTGGTCAGTGCGTAATTGACCCTCCCCAAGTGCCGGGCTTCGAGCATCTCATCCCAGTTGTTCTGATCCGGGAGCAAGTCCCCGCCTGCATAGACAATGAGATCGCCATAGTCCATGGCCAGGATCTTCTGGGTGCCCACGACGAAGTTGGTGGCGCGCCAATTGACCCCATAGCTGCCACCTTCGCCCAACATATTCAGCGGGCCGATTGTCCCGTTGCTCTCTCGGGTCTCTTCGCCGTCGGGGCTGACGAGCCCGAAGGTGTAGCCGGCGTCGCCGTGGAACGCCGCCACCTGGTAGACCCCACCGCCGAGGTCTGTCAGCTTGATGTCCAGGTCATTGAAGTCTTCGTCGCCGCCGGCGGTGGTGTTGTCCTTGCCAATACGTTGGTCCTCAATGATCCACCACGTCACCCTTGGGTCCGTGCCCGGCGTGAATTGGGGCATGTCGGTGCGGTCCACGGCCCCGTCTTTGATGGAACTGTAGACATCATCGTTCACACACCACATGCCGGGCCTTTCCCCGGGATCGAAATCGCTGAGCGGTTGCTCCAGCCAGTAGGGGTGAGCATCGAAGGCCTGCACCTGATAGAGGAGTCCCCCATAGCTATAGATCGTCAGTCCCACCTCCGGGAGCGACCAGTAGGGCTCTGGGTCCTCGGGGCAGAAAAGCACATCTTCCTGCCAGCCCAGCAGGGGCATAACCTGGGCGGTCCATATATTCGCAGCGAAGACTCCGTCCGAGTAGTCCATTCGCTCGCCGACCTTGTGGTCGAGATACGCCTCGGTGATTCGGCGGAGATGATCCTTGCAGAGAGCGGAGCGGCCCAACGCCGCGACGCGGCCAATGGTGGGAACGACAATGGCCACCAAGAGCCCCAAGACGGTCATGACGATCAGCGTCTCCGTCAGCGTAAATGCGAAGCGGCCGGCCCGTCTGCTTAGCGGTCGTCTCATGGCAGATCCATTCATTGAGAACTACGGCACTCTACTTCATCATAAACATTTCGGCAATGTCCGGCCAATAAAACACATGAGATCAAAAGCCCGGTAGCAGGGAGAGACACAATCGGCCGATGACGGTATAATGCCCTGCTCGGAAGCTTAAGAGACAACTGCGGTTAGGTTTTGACCATGGCAAATCACCAAACAATCGGGCTGGCTCTGGTTGGATGCGGAACGGTTGGTAGCGCCGCTGCGACTCTCTTGCTGCGCGACAAAGACCTGCTGGCGGAACGCACCCATCTTCGCCTGGAACTGAGACACGTGGTGGACGAAGACTTCACCGACGCCGATGCCGCGGGCGTGTCCGCCTCGATCCGACGCGACAGCCTGGACGAGGCGCTCGCCGACCCAGACACACAGATTGTCATCGAACTGGTCGGCGGCGACGGGTTCGCCAAGGAATGCGTGGAAAGGGCTCTGCAGGCGGGCAAGAGCGTGGTCACCGCCAACAAGGCGCTACTGGCCAAACACGGGGCGGAGCTGTTCGCGCTGGCCCGGGCCAACGGTGTCTGCATCGGCTTTGAGGGCAGTTGTGTCGGCGGCGTGCCCGTTATCGGCTCGTTGCTGAACGGATTGGTCGCCAACGAAGTCGACGCCTTGTTCGGCATCGTCAACGGCACGTGCAACTACATCCTCTCGAACATGACCCAACGAGGAGCCGACTACAACGACGTCCTGGCCGAAGCCCAGGCATCCGGACTCGCCGAGCAGGATCCCACACTCGACGTCAGCGGCGGCGACTCGGCCCACAAGCTGGCGATTCTGGCGGCGTTGACCTTCGGCAAGCGAATCGATCTGAGTCAAATCACGGTCGAGGGCATTGAAGGGCTGGACGTGGCTGACATTCGCTTCGGCACGGAGCTCGGCTATGCCGTCAAACTGCTGGCCATCGCGATCCGCCAAGGCGACGGTATTAGCCTTCGCGTGCATCCGGCCTTCATTCGCAAAGACCATCCCCTGGCCGGTGTGGACGGGCCCTTCAACGCCGTCTGCGTCTACGGGCACGCGGTGGGCCATACCATGTACTACGGTCGTGGAGCCGGCGGGTTGGCCACCGCGTCCGCTGTCGTGGCAGACATCGTTGACGTCGCCAGCGGAAACGCCCAGCGACGCTTCGATCAGCTTGGCATCTGGCCCGACCGCTGCGAGCCGGCCAATCTCATTCCCATCGACGATGTGCGCAGCCGTTACTACCTGCACGTGACCTGCGAAGACTCCCCCGGCGTCCTCGGGCGGATCGCCGACATTCTGGGCCAGCACGAAATCAGTATCTCCAGTGTGCTCCAGCACGAGCCGCTCCCCGGCTCTCAGGACGTTCCCCTGATTATCACGACCTATGAAGCGTCCGAAGGGAATCTCAAGAACGCCCTGGCAGAAATCGACGGCCTCCCGGTGACCAAACGCCCGACCTTCCTGATGCGGATCGTTGAGGAACACGTCGAAACGCAACGATAGAGCCCTCTCATGAAGTACGCCGTGATCATCACCGATGGCGCCGCCGATCAGCCACTGGCCGAACTGGACGGCCGTACGCCCCTGCAGGCGGCCGAGAAGCCCATGATCGACTCCCTCGCCGAGGCCGGGCAGGCGGGCATGGTCTACAATGTGCCCGACGGCTATTCCCCCGGCAGTGATATCGCCATCCTGTCTCTGGTCGGTTACGACGTCACGCAGTGCTACACCGGCCGAGCCCCGCTGGAGGCGGCCGCCCAGGGCCTCGACGTTGCCGACGACGAATGGGTCTTTCGCTGCAACCTGGTGGCCCTGGCCGACGGCAACATGGTCGACTACTGCTCCAGCCACATCACCACCGATGAGGCCCGTCCGCTGATCGACGCACTCAACGAACAGCTCGCCGGCGACGGCGTTCACTTTTGCACCGGGGTCGGCTATCGACATCTGATGATCACCCGCGGCGAGTTCGACATCGAGCTGACCCCGCCGCACAACATTACCGGTAAACCGTTCGAACCGCACTTGCCCAGCGGCGCCGGTAGCGAACGGTTATGCGAACTGATCGCCAAGAGTCAGGCCGTCATCGCCGATCAGCCCATCACCGCCGAGCGCGCCGCCGCCGGCAAGAACACCGCCACCAGCATCTGGCTGTGGGGGCACGGCAAGATGCCCCAACTACCGCTATTCGCCGATCGGTTCGGTAAGACCGCGGCGGTCATCACCGCTGTCGACTTGGTCCGCGGTATCGCCACGCAAGCGGGCATGGACCGCATCGAGGTCCCCGGCGCCACCGGCTACATCGACACCGACTACGTCGGCAAGGGCGCCGCGGCTGTGGCTGCTCTGGACAATCACGACATGGTCATCGTCCACATCGAAGCCCCCGACGAGTGCGGCCACAACGGACAAGTCGCCGAGAAGACCCAGTCCATCGGCGACATCGATCGCCTGGTGGTCGCGCCGATCATCGAACGACTCCGCGCCGAGCCGAGCGGCTGGCGGGTGGCTATCTTGCCCGACCACCCAACCCCCTGCGCCCTCAAGACACACACCCGCGATGCCGTGCCGTTCGTCCTGGCCGGTAGCGATATCGAATCCAACGGCCCGGCGAGCTTCGATGAGGTCGCCTGCGCCGCCACCGGCCTGACGTTAGGGCCCGGCGAACTGATGGAGATGTTGTTGACCCAAGCACACTGAGGTGTACCCCATGGCCAAGCCTGCCTACCAACAGTGCATCAACATCCACTGCAAGGCGACGTACGACATCGCCCAGGCCCTGACGGCCTGCCCCAAATGCGGTTGCCTGCTGGATGTCGAATACGAATGGGACAAGGTCCCCCTGCCCAAGAAACTGTCGGACTTCAACCAGCGATGGGCCACCCGCGACAACGTGCTGGACTTCTCCGGCGTCTGGCGGTTCCGCGAACTGCTGGACTTCTGCGACGATAAGTTCAAGGTCTCCCAGGGCGAAGGACAAACGCTACTGCAATGTTGCGACGGCGTGGCCGGCTACGTGGGCGTCAACGCCGGCGGGCTATTCCTGCAGTATGAGGGGTTGAACCCGTCCGGCTCGTTCAAAGACAACGGCATGACCGGCGCCTTTAGCCATGCGGCCATGGTCGGCGCCACCCGCGCCGCCTGCGCCTCCACCGGGAACACCTCGGCCTCCCTTGCCCGCTACGCCTCGGCGGCGGGGATGGAGTCGATCGTCTTCGTCGGCTCCGGCCGAATCGCTTTCGGCAAGCTGGCCCAGGCGCTGGACTACGGGGCCCGCACATTTCAGATCGCCGGGGACTTCGACGACTGCATGGCCCGCGTTAAGGAAGCCACCGACGCCCTCGGCCTATACCTGGCCAACAGCGTCAACCCGTTCCGCCTGGAAGGCCAAAAGGCCATCATGCTCCGCGTGCTAGAAGGACTGGGCTGGGAAGTCCCCGATTGGATCGTGGTCCCCGGCGGCAACCTGGGTAACAGTTCCAGCTTCGGCAAAATGTTTGGCGAGCTGAAGATGCTGGGCCTGATCGACCGTGTGCCCCGCCTGGCTGTCATCAACTCATCCGGCGCCCCGACGCTGGATCGGCTGGTCAACGAGAAGCGTCTCACCTTCAACGGCGGCGACGTCGACCGGGCCGTTATCCGCGACGACTTCCAGTGGCAGGATGACACCAACACCAAGCCGGACACCATCGCCAGCGCCATCGAAATCGCCAAGCCCGTCAATGCCGACAAGTGTCTCCGGGCCCTGGAGATCTGCGACGGCGTGGTGCGGCAAGTTCCCGACAGAGAGATCATGAACGCCAAGGCCCAGGTCGGCCGACACGGCCTGGGGTGCGAACCGGCCTCGGCGGCCTCGGTGGCCGGAGCTCGCCTGCTGGTCGAACAAGGCGTAATCGACCGCGACGCCCGCGTGGTCTGCATCTTGACCGGCCATCCGCTCAAGGACCCCAACGCCACCGTCGGCTACCACACCGGCAACTACGACGCCAACCATCAGGTCGAAGGCGAACGGCGATTCGCCAATCTGCCGATCCAGGTCGACAACGATCTCGACGAAATCGTCAAGGCGATTGAAGCCCCCAACGAGTAGATCGGCCTAGGCCGCTCGGCGGCGACGCAGCACCAGCAACGCCCCGGCCGCCAGCGGGCTCATCGACGCCGGTTCGGGCAGTGGGAAGGCGTCACCATCGATGGCGCGGAATCGGCCGTGACGCTCCATGAAGCCGTACAGGGAGTAGCCGTAGCCGTTGTCGCCCCACTCGGTCCCCCAGCTATTCTTGAGGATCCAATACCCACCAGCGGCCAGCGTGGGATCGTCGTGGAAGCCCACCACTATCACCGCGTGGTTGACCACGCCGCCCCAGTCGGGGACCTCCGGTTCGATCTCGCCCGGGACCCAGAAATCCCAGTCCATGTCCAGGCACACCGTCATGGGCCCGTACCACTGCAGCCGCATCTTCAAGATCTGCGTCGAATTCGACGGGCTTTCCATGATGCTGGTAACGCGGGTGACGCGGTCCTCCCAGCCCGGAGTCAGCGGCCAATCCGGCGAGGGATCCTCGCCGGAATAGGGAAGCTCGGCCTCGCTGACCACGCCGGTATCGCGGATGAACCGCAGCGAATCGACCGGCCAGCCGCCGATGATGTCGCCCCCGCCGTTGGGGTCTTCAACCAGGTGCTGCTCGGAAAGGTCCGGGTCCCAGTTGGGCCGGTCGGCCGTGATCTCCAGCTTGCTCTCAAGGGCCCCGATGGCCGCGAACGCCCAGCATGTGCCGGCCGGCCCCTGATCGCGGATGGGGGTGGTGTAATCCTTGCCGTCCACGTCGCGCCAATCGAACGTCCCCTCCATGATGGTGTCGGCCCAGCCGGCCCCGGCCAGTAACGCCACGACAACAGACCCCACCCAAAGACGGGCCCTGCGGCGTCGACAGCAACGGTCAGGATTGCTAAGTCGTTTCATAGAAAAGGGCTGCGAGTGATATCCAGATAGTGATCGTCTGCCGTTCCCGCCTCCAACTCATTATAGGGCAAGAACAAGGAATCCCAAACCCCCATAATCGCTTTAGTCATCACTTTCGAGCAGATATAATCGTCTTCGAGAGGGAATCATGTCACACACAGGCCTTATTCGGTTTGCCCTGTTGGGGCTCGCCCTGGTCGGTCTGCCAACCGCCGCCCAGGCTCAACGACAGATCACCGCCGACGACTACCGCGACAAGCTGCACGGCATGTGGGTGGGCCAACTGCTGGGCAACTACGCCGGCAAGGATGTCGAGGGGGACGTGCTCCGCGGCGGCCTGAGCTACACCGTCGACTGGGACGCGGTGACGGGCACGAGCTTGTGGTACGGTGACGATGACACCTGCTTTGAGTTCCTCTACGCCGACGTACTCAACGGCACCCCCGACCCGACACCGGCCCAGATTGGGGCGGAGTGGGTCGACCATATCAAGCCCGACACGTTCTACATCGCCAACAAGCAGGCCCGATGGCTGATGACGCAGGGCCAGACTCCGCCGGCCACGGGCAGCCAAACGTACAACCGCCATTGGTACGCCATCGACTCGCAGATCGCCACCGAAAGCATCGGCGGCATGACACCCGGCATGCGACAACGAGCCGCCGACCTGACCGACCGATTCGCCTCGGTCACCAACGATGGCTACGCCGTTCACGCCTCGCAGTTCTATGCGGCCATGTTCGCCGCGGCGACCTTCGGGGCCGACGTCGAGCAACTTGTCGCCGACGGCAAGGCCGTCGTGCCGACCACGTCGCGGACCTACCAGATCATCACAGACGTGCAAGACTGGTATGCTGCGGACCTCGCCGACGGCACGCCCGACTGGCGGGCAACCCACGAATTGATCTACGACCATTACCGCGGGTCGTTGGCCAAGGGACGCTACTACGGCTGGGTCGAGTCGACCGTCAACATCGGCATGACGACACTGGCCTTGCTCTACGGCGAAGGCGATTTCCAGCAGACCGTCGAGATCGCGGTCCAAGGCGGCTTCGACGCCGACTGCAACCCCGCCACCGCCGGAGGACTGATCGGCCTGGTCGACGGCTACAGCGGCCTGCCCGCTGACCTGACCACGGGCCTGAGCGAAAGCTACGAAGCGATCTCCTGGCTCGATAACATCGACCGCTACCGGACCTTCACCGAAATCGTGGACGGCCTGCAGACCGCCGCGGAGGCCCAAGTTCTTCTGGGCGGCGGATCGATCACCGGGGCCGGCGCCGAACGCACCTACCACCTGCCCGACGACGTCATCACGCCACCGGTCGAGTTGCCCAACCCCACGGGCCCGGCCGGCCTGATCGGCGAGGTGCTTGATGCCGGAGGCGCCGTCACGGTCAGCGCCAGCGTCGAGCGACACGACCCCACCTACGACTGGCTGAACCTCGACGCCATCATCGACGGCATCACCGACGTGACATACAACGGCCACCGCGCCTACAAGACCTACGACGGCGTCAACAGCCAGCCGGCCGGCGGCGACTTCTACCAGATCAACTTGGACCGGGACGTGCAGTTCGACAGCGTCATTTTCTACGAAGGCGAATACGTTATGGGCGGCAGTTCGAACTCCTACCCCGGCGACTACGAAGCCCAAGGCGGGTTCTTCGAAGACCTGATCGTCGAAGTCGGCGACAATGGAGTGTGGGCCGAAGTAACCGGCTTGTCGTTCAGTGAAGCCCTGGATGAGTTCGCGTTCTATCAAGTCATCGCCCTCTCGTTCGACCCGATCTTCGGAGACCAGATCCGAATCCGCGGAACCGCCGGCGGTTCTCTGGAATACACCACCATCATCGAACTCGAAGCCTACGGGCAGTTGCCCGACCCCGGCGACTTGAACCTGGATGGACTGGTCAACGCCACCGACCTGCAGCTCATGAAGGGCGGCTACGGGGCCCCGGGCGGCTGGCCGGCTGGCGATCTCAACAACGATGGGCTGGTTGACGCATCCGACTTGCTGATCCTCAGGACCTCCTTCGGTGGCGGGTCAGGCGGCGTGGCCGCCCCCGAGCCGGCCACGTTGGGGCTGCTGGCCTTCGGCGCCGGCCTGGTTCTCTTGAGACGGCGAAGCCGTTAGGCGAAGACGCTTGCTGCGCAAGCGACCCACGTAGTTCCCCTACAGATACTTCTTCATCATCTCCCGCGTGATCCGATGGACGGCCTCGGGATCTTCATTGTTGTGGGCGTAGTAGTACAAGGCCAGGTGGTCGGGCCGATACGCTTGGAGGTAGGCGGCCAGATTGGCTTCGTATTCGCCGATCGCTTCGGCCGGCATGAGCATGTTCTCGATGAGGGCGAAGGTCTTTGTGTCCGCTTGGGCGGCTTCGGCCACGGTTCGGTCCCAGGCGCTTTCGATCCGGTACTTGTGCCAAGCCGGCTCTTCGTGGAAGAAGCTCTGGCGGCTGAGATTGCCGTCGTAGCCGGCGTATTCAATACCCTCGATCGCACAGCCGGCCTGGGTGAATCGCTCGGACGAATATAGTTGGTTGAACAGCGTGATGGTCAGGCCCGGCCGAACCGTCAGGCAGTGGCTGGTCAGATCCTGGAGGAAGTCGATGAAGCCGTCTTCCATCTGCTCAGCCGTCGGGGCCGGGCCGAAGCGGTCGAGCGTGTCCGGATGGGTCGAGATCACCCGTTCGCTCTTGGGTTCATCCCAGATGACGCCGTCGACGGGGTAATCCGTCAGCACCGTGGTCATGAAGTCTTTGATCCACTCACGAAACGGTTCGTGCTCCAAGCAGGCTAGCGGCCCGCCGAAGCCGCCGTGGTCGGGCACGTGGGCTTCCGGGTGACTGCAGACCCAGGAACTGGCCATCAGGGGCGCGCCGGCGAATCGGCCACCGAGGCGACTGGGGATCACGAACACCTTCAGGCCCGCTTGGCCGGCGAGGTCGACTTGGATCTCGAACGCCCGGCGGGAGTACTGCATCTCGCTCTCGGAGAAGGATAGCGCCACTGCGTTGAAACCGCAGTCGACCATGTCCTGGAAGCTCTCGGCGAGCTGGTGTGGGATCACGGTCCAATGGCCGTAAGACAGACAATAGGCCGTTACGATCATCTGCGGGTCTCCCTTCTGGATTACGCAGAACCGCCAATGGGTCGGCCGACCGTGGCCACCGCCCGAAGCCGCTTAGGCTTCGGCGAACTGGCGACGCAGTTCGGCCAGGCCGGCCGTGGCGCCGGCGACAAGATCGTCGCCGAAGCCGCACTCGAGGCTGAGGGTCTCGTCGTAGCCGATATCTTTCAGAGCCTTGAGGAACGGGCGGAAATCGTCACCGGCCATGCCGGGGGCGGTTCGCTTTTCCTTTTCAGCCACGTGAATGTGCTTCAGCAGGTCGCCGGCGTCACGGATTGAGTCCGGCCCTTCGCCGTCGCACAGCATGTGATAGAAATCGGCCAACACTCGCACGTTGGGGTGGTCGGCCCGGCGGGCGAGAGCGACGCCTTCGGTAACGGAGTTGATGATGTTGCACTCGGCCGTCTGGAGCGGCTCGATGACGATGGTCACGTTGTGGGCGGCGCCGATGGGCCCCCACCGCTCCAGATGAGCGACCAGTTGCTCGAACGCCTCGACCTCGTCGTACCCGTCCGGCACCTGCCGCGAGCCGCCCGAGCCGAAAACGATCTTGGTGATGCCGATCTGCTCAGCCCGCGCGAAGGCGGTAGCTACGTAGGCATCCAGCGCCTCGCAGTCGACCTCCGGGCCGGTCGATTTCAGGTCGCCGGGCAGGAAGCAGTTGGCCGCAATCACCGGAGCGACGGCCGCCTTGCACTTGGCCAGGCATACATCGAAGGCGGCCTGGTCGTCCTGCGGGCACAGGGCGCCGCCGACCGACTCTTCCATGTAGTCGAGGCCGTCGGGGGCTTTTCCAAACGTGTCCGCGCTGCCGCAAATGCCGAATCTCATCGTCGGCTCCTCTTGGTTACAGCCAGCCGGTCATCTCGGCCAGCATCTTGGCATAGTACTTGAAGTCGGGCCAGGAAATGTCGCTCGGCACGCCGTGGTCGCAGCCGGGGATGTACCCGCCGTCCTTGACGACCGGCTCGATCCGTCGCAGCTCGTCCTCGATCACCTTGCCGCCCTTGGCCATCGCACGCTTATCGACGCCCGCGCAGAAGCCCATCTGCTTGCCGTACAGCTTGCGGTATTCAACGATGTCGTTGCCGGCGGCGACTTCCAGTGGGCTGTTGACGTTCACGCCGGCCTCGAGCCACAGCGGGATCAACTCGTCGACCTTGCCGTCCGAATCGATCTCCACGATCGACGCCCCGGCCTGGAACGCCTCCTTGGTCCACCGCTTCCAAGACGGCATGAGGAACCGCCGACACATCTCCGGGGAGATCATGGCCTTTTCCTTGTAGGCCATGTCTTCGCAGATGAAGACGTGGTCGATCGTCCCGTGCTCCAGGGCCCGGGCCGACAGGTCCGACACGAAGTTCTCCCAGAAGCTCGCCATCTCGTCGACGAACTCGGGGGCCTCGATGCACAGCATGCACAGGCCTTCGAACCCGCACCATTCCCGCAGCTGCCAGAACGGGCCGTGAACGCTGAGGTAGGTGTGATAGTCGCGATCGGCCAGGTACTTCAGATCGTCGTCGAAGCTCTCGCCGTAGCGAGTGGCGTCGTTGACGTCGTAACGCTTCTTCATGTCGTCCCAGTCGGCGTGCGTTTCTACCGGGCACTTGATCCATCGCCGTGTTACGAAGTCGCGAGCGGAGCGGAGGTACGTCACGTCGAACTCGTCGGAGATCTCGCAGACGTTGCCCTTCCAGTCCTGGCAGATGTAATGGCCGTTCTTGTGCTCCAGGACCTTTTCCTCGAACTGGGGCCGCATCAGGAAGTCGATGCTGGGGTGTGGCCGCGGGCGGTCGTCGAGTTCCTCTTGCTCAACGCCGATCTCCTCGCACATCACGTCGAACCAGCCGCGGTCTTCGGGCAGGCCCTCGGAGTGCCAGCGTCGCATGGTGGATTCGCGCGGTCCGCCGGGCTGGAACGGAATCTTGTCAACGTCGCCGAAGGTCAAGGCCGCAATATATCGCTCTTTGGAATTCATCAATGGTCCTCGCTTGTCGCGACTTTTCGCGAACGTCTCGCAAGAGAAACGGGTCGGATCAGAGCGTGTTCAATACCGTCTGGCCGCGCAAAATACAAGCCTCCTGGGCCCGTCCTGTTGGCGCGCCCCGTTTTGTTCGGTTCTGTTCCATTCGGAACACCTCGGCGCCCCGCGCGCCCCGGATAGTGTTCACCCGCGCCGATCATCCCCCGGTGCGCACCCCCCGACACTTTTCCACGAACAGCCCGCCTCATCAAGCACGCCCCAAGTATACGCTCCGACCAACTGACCGGTCCGCCAATCCTGACCACCGAGTAAGTTAAGATTCACAGGACGGCAGATGTGACATGACGGTAACGGCGGCTCATGGCCAAGGGTCAACGCCACTGACGTGAGAAGCGTCAGTAGGTCTGAGGTTGCGTCGGCGTCCGTGACGACTGGGGCTCCTTGATCGGGGTCTAGAAACAGGGCCATTCAGGTGTTCACCCGATTGACGCGGAGGGAGGCCGACGCTAACCTGGGCGCTTCTCCGAGTTCCTGGCTAGGGCCTCGGGGCCGCCGTAAGGGGCATCTGCGTTCTCTCGACGTTGATCCCTGCTGTGTTTCAGACATCCACGTGGTCACGAGGTAGGCAATGAGGATCCCGAATACCTCGAGGCAGGGAGGCCTCAGAAACAACCGAACGGACCAACGTCTGTTGACGTGGGACTGGCTATTTACATGTCGCAGTGCTCATCCCTCTGGAGGGCGAATCATGTCATTGCTTCGCCACACGTGCGGCCACCTTCGTAGGCTCTGTGAAGGAGCGTTGCGACAGCTAGGCGACAGATACAACTGCCTTGGCCGAACGGATCTCAAGTTCGTCGCTCTGCAGCCCTGCGCCCTGGAACCACTGGAAGCAAGGCTACTGCTGTCGACTGCCTACGAGGTCTGGGGTGGCAACACGGACTACACGGGCCAGCCCGAACACTGGGACTACTACTACAACATCGATCAGCAGGACTACACCAAGCTCGGCGGCGCCGATGCCACCGCGACGTTCTCAGGCAACTACGCTCACTATGTGATCGCTGCTCGGGCCTTTGTCGCGATCGATGCGGTTGAGGGCTCCACCGGAGCTTATGCTTCTGGCGTTTCACCGACCGGAAACACCAGCCATTGGGATCAGATCGCCGGCTCTCCCGACGGAAGCTATGCATATGTCGGGTACCAAATGGGCGGCAACTACGCCGGCTTTGTGGTCGTGCACAACCCGGGCGACTGGACCGGTCTGCAGGTCCACGTCGGTTCGGTCAGACCGACGGCCAAGTTCTCGATAGGAACGGGCATCGAGTACAACGGATTGACCACAAACAAGCCTTACGAGTTTCTGGTACGTGCCAAAGAGATGGGCCTGGGACACATCAGCTCTGTCCAGTTCAGGTCATCTTTGGGCGTGTGGTATGACATGGAATACTTCGGGATGGGCAGAGGATGGTATTACTCTCGCACCTTCACGTCCTTGGGCGATGTGGCAGGAGTGTTCCCAAGCGGGACATATACGATGAAGATGCAGTCGGTTTATGGACAGACCACGGCCGAGTTCTTCTATGGCGACAAGGACACCCAACTGCCCTTGGGTGTCCCCACGCAAGTACCGGTGCTTCTCCAGCCCGCAATGGGTGCAACGGGGGTATCTAGCCAGCCGACGTTCCAGTGGGAGAGCGTTACAGATCCAAATGTTACGAGTATTGAGCTTGAAGTCTTCAGCGCCCCAGATGACAAGAATGTCCACCGGGAGGTGTTAGATCACACGACGGCTACTACGTGGTCTCCCGGCACGTTGGAGTCATCCACCGGCCACGAGTGGTTCGTAAATCTGCGCGACTATCAACTGCAGGAGACGGCTGACGGCTACCGATGCGACGTGGAAAACGGCATTTCGCAAAAGGCCTATTTCCACACGGCGAACGGGACGCCCCGCCCGCCCGACCTTGTGGCCAACGGAGCCAGTTACACGGCGGGAACGTACGCACGTTCAGACGAAATCGCCCTCATCAGCTTCGACGCCGCGAATTCCGGCGGCTACGCAATCGCCTACGACGGCCAGGGCAATGTGGTCCCGTTCTATCTGGCGGCGTTCCTTTCAACGGACCGGGCGCGAAGCGGGGATGATATCGTCGTTTACAGAGGGGCCATTCCTCCTTTGACGGAAGGCGGAGGCGAAGTGCCGGCAACGTTTTGGGCCAATGACATGCCCCAGGTGCCCGCGGATGCTCCGTCGGGCGACTACTATCTCGGCTTCATGTTGGACGCAGATGGACAGATCGACGAAGGGGCCGATGAGGGCAACAATACGTGGTGGTCGGCTGCAGCAGACATCCGAGTTGACGCCTGGCAACACTGCCTCACAGGAGACTTCGACGGCCTCGGGCGCGATGACGTGGTCGGGCGGGACGTCAACGGCCGGTGGTGGGTCGGCCTGTCTAACGGCACGGACTTTGACAACAGGAGGCCCTGGGGCAAGTGGAAGACGTCCACGACCTGGGACAACGTGCAACTGGGTGATTTCAACGCCGATGGCAAGGCCGATCTCATCGGCCGAAATGAGGCCGGCGCCTGGTGGGTGGGCCTATCTACGGGGACGAGCTTCACCAGTGGCTTCTGGGGTAAGTGGAAGACCAATACCGACTGGCACAACGTGCAGGTCGGCGATTTCAACGGCGATGGCCGAGATGACGTTGCCGGCCGTAACAACCGCGGCTGTTGGTGGGTGTCGTTGGCGAAGGCTTCCGGGAATCGATTCGAAAAGGCCCGTTTCTGGGGCAGATGGAAGACCAATACCGACTGGCATGATGTGAGAATCGGGCTCTTCAATGACGACA
>CAYRZU010000004.1:0-90580 GCA_964428895.1 uncultured Planctomycetaceae bacterium | reverse complement strand
CGTGCCCATCAGGCCGCGAATGTCGTTAATCTGACGGTACTTGATGGCGCGGGGGTTGTTCCAACTGCCGAAGACCGCGTCGATCGACGCCTGCAGTTGCTGGCGGGGGTCTTGGGGGAAGCTCTTGCCGGCGACCTCGTAGACCTTCAGGAACTCATCGCAGACTTCCTTCAGGCCGGCGACGTCCAGGTCGGTGTCTTGGGCGGCGCCGCGACGGTCCTTGACGCCCTGCAGGGCGTGCTCGAAGTCGTGATGCTCGAGGCCGACCACCACGTCGCCGAACATCTGCAGGAAGCGCCGGTAGGCGTCCCAGGCGAAGCGCTCGTTGCCGGTCAGATCGATCAGGGCCTGAAGACTACCCTCGTTGAGGCCGAGGTTCAGGACGGTGTCCATCATGCCCGGCATGGAGACCGCGGCGCCGGAGCGAACCGAGACCAACAGCGGATTCGGGCCCTTACCGAAGGTCTTGCCGGTGACGGCTTCCATCTTGGCGATGTTGGCGTCGATTTCGTTGTCGAGCCCGGCGGGGTACTTCTGGCCAAGCTTGTAGAACAGGTCGCAGACTTCGGTGGTGATGGTAAAGCCGGAAGGAACCGGAAGCCCCAGGCTGGACATCTCGGCCAGGTTCGCGCCCTTGCCGCCCAGAAGCTGCTTCATCTCGGCTCGACCTTCGGCCTTGCCGCCGCCGAAGAAGTAGACAAACTTTTTCTTGGCCATCGAAACGATCTCCATCAAAAAACAGTCGGGTGTGAGTGCTGGTTCGTGTTGCGAATCGGCTTGAAGCGTCCCGGGCGGGGCCCTCAGGGGCCTCCGAACCCCAAAGCCGGAAGCGAGAGTGTAGAAAGCGCCGCAGGGGGTGTCAATCCAATTCGGCAGGCCCAATCCGGGCCGAATCGAGCCTACAATGGGCCTACGCGAATCGCACGAACTAGGAGCAAAATCGGTGAAAGCAACGGTAGATATTGATGCGGGCGTTTGTGGGTTCCAGACCAAGGTGGTGTCGGCCTGCGAGGATTCGCAGAACGTGTCGTTCGAGATCGAGACCGACTGCGAGAAGATTCACAAGTTGGCGGAGTATGTGGCCGAAGGCGGCGAGGTGGACGCCTACGAGGAGGTCGGCGCCGCCGGGGGCAGCCGACTGCTGACGGGCGGGCAGGTCTCGGCGGCTGGGTGCTGTGGTGGCTGTGTGGTGCTGGCGGGGCTGTTTAAGGCGATGCAAGTGTCGGCCGGCTTGGCGCTGCCCAAGGATGTGAGTATCAAGATGTCCAAGGAGTGACTATGTTGACGCCGGAAAGGATCCGACCACCATGGCCACGGACGCCTGCGTAACCAAGACGCCCAAGGGGCTGAGCGTTTTCGAGAAGTACCTGACGGTCTGGGTCATGGTGTGCATTGGCGCGGGCATTGTGATGGGGCGTGTGGCCCCGGGGGTGGCGCGGGCGCTCGATGGGATGGCGATCTCGGTCAACGGGGCGCCGGTGGTGTCGATCCCGATCGCGGTGTGCCTATTCTTCATGATGTACCCGATCATGGTGAAGATCGACTTCGCCGAGGTCCTCCGGGCGGGCCAAAGCGTTCGGCCGGTCGCGCTGACGCTGGCGGTCAACTGGCTGATCAAGCCTTTTACGATGCTGGCCATCGCGGGGCTGTTCCTGGGGGTGGTGTTTGTGGGCTTCATCGGACCCGACGAGGTCGACCACGTCAACGTGCCGATGGGGCAGGGCCTGGCGGTTGGCGATAGCTACGGGGCCGGCACGGTGGTCGAGGTCGATGGGCAGACGAAGCTTGAGGTGCCCTTGTGGCGAAGCTACCTGGCCGGCTGCATTCTGCTGGGGATCGCCCCGTGTACAGCCATGGTGTTGGTCTGGGGGTATCTGGCTCGCGGCAACGCCGGGCACACGCTGGTGATGGTGGCGATCAATTCCCTGGTGATGCTCGCCTTGTACGGCCCGCTGGGCGGATTGCTATTGGGCGTGGGCCGACTGCCCGTGCCGTGGCAGGCGCTGCTGCTGTCGATCAGTATCTACGTGGCCCTACCGTTGGCGGCGGGGTACCTGTCGCGGCGTTGGATCCTGGCCGTGAAAGGCCGCGAATGGTTTGAAGGCAAATTCCTGCACGTGCTGACGCCCGTGACGATTGTGGCGCTGCTGGTCACGCTGGTGCTGCTGTTCAGCTTCAAGGGCGACGAGATCATGGATCGGCCGTTGACGATTCTGTGGATCGCCCTGCCGCTACTGATTCAGACGCTGCTGATCTTCGGGATCACCTACGCCGGCGCGCGGCTGCTCAAGCTGCGATACGCCGATGCGGCCCCCTCAGCCATGATCGGCGCATCCAACCATTTTGAGGTCGCCATCGCGACCGCCACCATGCTGTTTGGCCTGTCGAGCGGTGCGGCCCTGGCGACGGTCGTCGGCGTGCTGATCGAAGTGCCGGTGATGCTGCTGCTGGTCCGCATCTGCCTGCGGACCCAACACTGGTTCCGCCCGGCCGATTCGGTAGTACAATAGTCTCACGATGAAGGCCGACCGCTATCCCGACATCATCCCGCCCGGTTCCACGGTCCGCCTGGCCCGTTCCGACGACACCACGCCCGGCTGGCAAGGCCGCGAGGGCGAGGTCTTTACCATCGGCTATTACTGTAAGGGTTGCAGCTCGGAGATCATCTGGCTGGTCAACGCTCAGGGCAAGTACCTCGAGACCCTCGACCGACCGGGCCTGCTGAAGTACTTCGACATCCTCTCGATCTCCGACGAGACCGACATGTTCGGCGAGAACGTCGAACCGGCGCATGATGTATAGGCAAGGGGACTGGACGAATGAAAGCAATTGTTCTCTGCGATAGCCTGGCCGGCGTGGACGCGTGCGTGGCGATGTGTGTTGAAAACGGGCTGGGGATTGAAGTGCAGGAGTTCATCGACCCGACCGTGATGGCGGACGCGGACACCGTTGCCCATTACCGGTCGGCGATTGCGGACCTCGAGCCGCGAGGCATGCACGGGCCTTTCACAGATCTCCCCCCGGGGAGCGCCGACGCGGGCGTCCGGCAGGTCGTGCGAGATCGGTTCGAGACGGTCTATGAGACGGCCGTCACTTTGGGCGCCGGTCACGTCGTGCTCCATCATGGCTGGGTGCCCGTCATGCACGGGCATCGCGGTTGGGTCTCCCGCAGCGCGGAATTCTGGCAGGACTTCACAGCCGACAAGGACGCCTCGATTCAGTTCCACCTGGAAAGCACGCTCGAATGGGAGCCGTCGCTGATTCTGGACACGGTGACCGCGATCGATCGACCGAACGTCGATGTGGCCCTGGATACCGGCCACGCCCACGCCCTGTCGCGGGTGTCGGTTCTGGATTGGATCGATTGCCTTGGCCCGACCATCGGCTACGTGCACGTGCACAACAACCACGGCCAGGACGATGAGCACCTGGCCCTGGGCGACGGGACCATCCCCATGGCCGACGTCTGCAACGCCCTCCAGCAACGCGCCCCGGACGCGGTCTGGGCGATTGAAACGCGCAGGAAGGAAGAATCGCTGGCTTGGCTCGACGAGCACGGATTCTGGCCGGGGCGCGCGTAGACTGGTACCTTCGGCGAAAACATCGAACCGGCCCATGATGTGCAGGTCCTCCGTTCCGGCGAATGACCTAATCTCCAGAGAAGAAGCGACAAAGCTTTTTATGGCAGCCTGTTACCACATTTCCATTTCCGTTGTGTTTTTCGGCTTTTTGTTTGGATATTCAAACAGATGTTTGTATACTTCACCGCCATGTCAGCCATCCAACAGAAGTTTGGCCCTGAGGGGCTCACCCATAGCGCGGCTCACCACCTGCTGGCCGTTGACGAGTTGATAGATCGGCAAGGTTATGCTCGGGTGACGGACGTGGCCCGGAGGCTGGACATCACGCGTGGCAGCGTGTCGGTGGCGATGCAGTCGTTGAAGTCGTCGGGCTATGTCGAGCAGGACGACAATCACTTCTTTCGCCTGACAGCTGAAGGGGCCCGGGCGGTCGCCGGGCTCAAGGCCCGACACACGGTGGTCGAACGCTTCTTGACGGAAGTTCTGGGCCTCTCGGACGAGCAGGCCCACCGCGAGAGCTGCCGCGTGGAGAACCTCATCGATGGGCCTACTACGCGCCGGCTGTTCGCGCTGATCGATTATTGGAATGAGAACGACCTGACCGGCGTCCTGGAGGACCGATTGGGCGAGAACTGCCCCGTCTGTCGAGGTCGCCCCGAGGGCATGTGCCCGTGCTGCGGGTTGGAATGCCTTGACGGGGTGTGTCCTCTGGCGTCGTCGCAGGCCGACTAGCGCCGGTGCAACCGACGAGAGATGAATGGCAAGACAGACCATCCCCCTGTCCGTGAGTTGCCGTCTCCGCTTCGGCTGAGCGGCTTGGTGGTGATGGATGTTGAATCCCTGTTCGCCGGCGCTCGCGAGATCCGGCTGATCCACGACGGCCAGGAGTATCGCCTTCGGATTACACGAAACGGCAAGTTGATACTGACCAAATGATGTTGCCTTCGGCATTTGCTGAAGGCGGACACGCCAGCCAGCCCAGGCCCTCTCGGCCGAGCCAGCCAGCTCCTTCTGACCCCCTTCCGCGCGGACGGTCTTGCCGCGCCCAGAAAGGACAACGACCATGGCTGGAAAGACTCTCGCAACAACACGAGGACGAGGCTTTACACTGCTTGAACTGCTCTTGGTGATCTCCATCATCGCCTTGCTGGCGACGCTCCTGTTGCCGTCTCTGACCCAGGCGCGCCGCTACGCGCGTCAGACGGTGTGCTTGAGCAACGCCCGGCGATTGGCCATGTCCGGGCAGATGTACCTGGCCGACAACGAATCGAAGTTCTTCCCGGTTCGCATGAAGTACAACCCCGACGGCAGCACCTACGTGAACGAACACGGGCGCGAAAAGCCTCGGTGGCAGTGGTTCCTGGATCAGGGCGCCGGCCCGGCCATCGATCCGTCGGACTATGCGGGCGCGAGCTTCGGGGATGACGACACGCGCGAGATGACCAACGATCACTTCATGTGTCCGTCGTTCACGGGCCCATACGAGCGAGACATTCGCAATGGCGCCTACGGGTACAACTACCAGTACCTGGGCGACTCTCGGGCGGTCGAAGACGGCGTCTACACGAACTTCCCGGTTTCCGAGGATCAGATCGAAGCGCCGGCGCTGACGGTCATCTTTGCCGACAGCCGAGGCGGCGCCGCCAACCACGGGCAGCATTCGTACACGCTGGACCCGCCCAAGCTGGCCGCCAGCAAGGGCGTGACCAAATTCGGCCCCACCGAGGGCAAGGACGGACCGATCGGTCACTCGCCGGCGGAGGCCCGGCATGGCGAGAAGGTCAGCGTTTCCTTTGTCGATGGCCACAGCGATCTGATGACACTGGCCGAGCTTGGCTACGAACTGGATGAAGGCGGTGTGGTGATCCCGGGCGTAGGTAACAACCGGACGTGGTCAGGGCTGGCCGTGGACGAAGAGTAACCCGGGCGCCTTGCCGATCCAGGTTGACGCGCCGCAGCGCGGGGACGCCCAGGCAACGGTGCAGCTAGTGGCTGACGGTTCCCCTTGGCCGACGGGATGGAATTCCCTATGATTGTCCGCTCGTCGCTGGCTGGGCGGCGGTCTAAGGAGATGGATCCATGAAGGTCACCGTTGTCGACTCACCGAGCACGACCAAACGCAATAAGCACTATGTCTGCAACCGCGCGCCGCTGCTGGCTAATCCGTTGGTTAAGCTGCCGCTGGGGGCGGTCCGAGCCAAGGGGTGGTTGGCCCATCAGCTTGAGCTGATGGTCGATGGCATGACGGGGCGCCTCGCCGAGGTCAGCAGCTTCGTGCAGCCCAACAACGGCTGGCTGGGTGGGGACGTTGAAGGCTGGGAAGAGCAGGCCTACTGGTTCCGCGGCTTCTACCCGATGGCCAAGCTCACCGGCGACGCCCGCTGCAATGAGTTGGCGGACGAGTGGATGGAGACCATCCTGGCGTCCGGCCAGCGCGACGGCTACTACGGCCCGAGCTACTGCAAGGATTTCCGGAGCAAGAACGGCAAGTGGAAGGTCACGGACCTGTGGCCTCACATGGTGATGAACGACGCGCTGATCCAGCACCACGAGCTGACGCGCGACAAGCGCGTGCTGCCGTTGCTGACGGATTTCTTCGGCTACTGTCGCGACATTCCCGAGGCCGAGTTTATTCCGGCGCTAACGCGGGGCATCGATGTGGCGCCGGAGTTCGGCGAGTGGAAGATCACGGTGCAGATCCCCCGCGCCGTCGACATGGTTCCGCAGATCTATTGGCTCTATAACCAGACGCGCGAGGCGTGGCTGTTGGATTTGGCGACGCGGTTCTGGCACCACCTGGGTGGCCCGGACGACAACTGGGTCGCCCGCCACATCGTGAACTTCACACAGCGGTTCAGCTACCCGGGCATCTACTACCAGCAGTCGGGGCGGAAGTGGCACCTGGAGCAGACCGAATACTGGTACGCCCAGCATATGGGCACCTGGGGCCAACAGCCGCGAGGCATCTACGGAGCCGACGAATGCATCCGGGACGGCAAGGTCGACCCGAGGCAAGGCTTTGAAACCTGCGGCATGACCGAGTTCGCCAAGAGCTTCTACCTGTTGGGCCGAGCGACCGGCGACGCGCTGTACGCCGATCGCTGCGAGGATGTAATCCTCAACCACTTCCCGGCCTCGCAGGATCCCGAGTTGAAGGGCCTGCACTACCTGACCTGCGCCAACGTGCCGCAACTGGACGGGTCGGATAAGCACGACTTCTTCAACAAGTGCGAGCAGCTCAATTACTCGCCGCATGAAGTCTACCGCTGCTGCCAGCACAACGTGGCCATGGGCTGGCCGTGGTACGCCCAGAACCTCTGGCAAGCCACTTCTGATAACGGCCTGGCCGCTTGGCTGTACGCGGCCAGCGAGGTCACCGCCAAGGTCGGCCCGGCCGGCGAGGAAGTGACCATCAAGGAGCAGACCGACTATCCGTTCAATGGGCGCGTGAAGCTGACGGTCACGCCCGCCAGGGCCGCCGGCGTGAAGTTCCCCCTGTACCTGCGCGTGCCGCGCTGGGCGGTGGGCTGCAAGTTGCGCGTAGCCGGCAAGGTCGCCAACGTGCAGGCCGAGCCGGGCAAGTACCTGTGCATCGACCGCAAGTGGTCCAAGGGCGATACCGTCATCTTCGAGATGAAGATGCAACTGTCGCTAACGACCTGGCCCCGCACGGGCGCCGTGACGGTTGATCGCGGCCCGCTAAGCTACTCGGTGAAGATCGGCGAGAAGTGGGTCACCCACGACAGCTCGGAGATTTGGCCCGAGGCCGACACCCAGAGATGGCCCGGCTGGGAAGTGTTTCCCACCACGCCGTGGAACTACGGGCTGGTGCTCGAGGGCGATCCCAAGAAGAGCTTCGAGGTCGTCGAGAAGGGCCTTAAGCACGATCAGCCTTGGACGCAGGCTCACGCTCCGATCGAGATCAAGGCCCGGGCCAAGCGGATCGGCAAGTGGACGCTGGGCGAGGACCTGACGGTGGGCGAGCTGCAGACCAGCCCCATCAAGGCCGGCGGACGCGTGCAGACGATTACGCTGGTTCCGATGGGTTGCGCTCGGCTGCGCATGAGCGTGCTACCGACGGTGGAAGATTCCCCCGACGCGCAGTTGTGGCGATAGTCGTTTCGGCGACACATAATGGCGGTCGACGTGAACCGAGCGGTGTGGACATTTTCGGCGGCGTTGGTGTTGGCGGCCCTGCCGGGTTGCCGGCGCTCGGAAGAGGTCTCCGTGACGAGTTTGGCGATCGTCAACATCGGCTGGACCACCGAATGGGGCGACGGCCAGAAGATGATGAAGTCGGTCCTGGACAAGGTCGTCGCGGCTGAGAGGGCCAAGGGCAACGCACGGGTCTACCGGGCGGCCGACTACGTTTACGACGCCCAACACCGTGTCCCGCAACAACAATCGCTGGAGCGCGGCGCCACGATCTGCCGAGCGGTGGCGGTTCAAGGCGACGTGGCAGCCGACGCTCGGGCCGACATCGGCGTGACGATCTTCGCCCTGCCCGGGCGGGCCCCGGCCTACGTGGCTGTTCCCATCGCCGCCAAGGCCAGTTGGCGCGAGCAATACGCCCTCTACGACATGGGCCAACCCCACCGTTTGCTGGTGGTCATCCAGACCGTGCCCGGCCAACAGGGGGGCGGCATTCGCCTGGTGTGGCTGGACCGGGTAACGGGGGCGGTCGAGGAAATTTGGGGGTGCTCGGGCCCCGACGACGGGCGCAACTTCGCCCACGAGGTTCGGGCCACCGATGACGGCTGGTCGCTGGTCATCCACGGCATCTACGAGACCAAGATCGCCGCCTTCGAGGTGCATCGGTTGGCGTTGGAGGACACCTTCGGCGCGCCGGTCCAGTTCGTCTGGGCGTATGAATCGGACTGCTGCGGCGAGTAGCTCTTGCCCCCGAGGTTCCCCGTATTCCTTCGGCCAGCAGTGGCCGACGGCCTGGACGGTCGGTACAATTCCTCTAGAGTACGCTTTGGAAGCCGGAAGGGATCGGAGGCCGGGCCATGGCCGAAAGAACTGTTCCTGTAACGTCTTACGACGATAAGAAGCGGCGATGCCCCAAACTGGGACACGAGGTGGCGTTCGAGTACTGCCGAAGCGAATCTGACGAGATCCCCTGCGAGCGCACACTGACCTGCTGGTGGGACGATTTCGACGTGGCTGACTTCGTCCGGCAGCATTTCACCGATGACCAAATCGCTCACTTGCATGGCCCACAACAGCAAAAAATGTCCTCGTTGGTAGGCTCTGATCGGCCCGGCCCGATCGCGGAAGAAAAGGGCCGATAACTACCGCCAAGCCCATCGGATCGGCTAATCCATTCGTCCGCCAAATGCCGATAAGTCCCTATGTCTCAACGTCCGCGGGCGGTTTGAAAGCACTTGAACGGCCCATGGGCGGGTCTATAATCAAACTCGCATTGCGCACGTACGCGTGCGTTGGGTAGCGTCTATAGGCATGAACAACGCCAACCACACCATCACCAGAACTATCAGCCTACGGACCCGCTGGCTGATCGTGGGGGGGTTGGCCCTGCTGACCTCCGGCGTGCTGGTCCAGCTAGGGCGGGCGGTCGACGACCCGTCGGGGTCGGGCTTTGCCGCCCCGCCGAACGTGATGGCTGTTACCGGACAGATCACCCGCGATAGCTACGGCATCTATCTGGTCGACCTGAACAACCAGACGCTATGCGTATATCAGTATGTCAGCCCGCAAAAGAAGCTCCGCCTGCTGGCCGCCCGAACTTTCGCGTTCGATAGCCAGTTGGACGACTATAACACCGAGCCCAGCCCCCGCGAAATCCGTGAGTTGGTCCGACAGCACCCGCGGCTGACCGACGTCGAGCCGCCGGCGGTCGAACCCACCACGCAACCGGGAGGCGAAGGCCCCGATGACGTGTCCCCCGTGGACCTGAACCCATAGGAGTCTGCCCAATGGGTAAGAAGATGTACTACAACGAAGAAGAAGCCGCCGCCAAACTGGGCTGCAGTGTCGACGACCTCAGCCAGTACGTGTCCGAAGAGAAGATTCGCGTCTTCAAAGACGGTCTTCGCAACATGTACAACGCCGAAGAGGTCGACGCGCTGGCCGGCGAGATGGGCCTGGGCGGCGCCGAACCGACCGCCGACGAGATCGTGCTGACCCCGGCCGACACGTCCTTGGGCGACGACGAGATCGAGCTGTCGCTCAGCTCGGCCGGCGAGGACACCGACGCCAGCATGGATGCCGATGGGTCTAGCCTTACGCCGATTTCCCTGGGAACACCTGAAAGCGGCGCCTACGCCGATGCGGTGGACCTGGCCACCGAGGCCGACGACGTCAGCGGCACCGAGGACGACAAAGACGGCACCGCCATCGCGGTTGAAGAGGGCGGCAGCATTTTCGATACCGGCGATTTCGAGGTCGAAGCCGCCGATCCGATGGCCCAAACGCAAGTCTCGCCCACGCTGGAAGAACAAATCGCCATGGAAGGCGTCGGCAGCGGTTCGGGGCTGTTGGACCTGACCCGCGAGAGCGACGACACCTCCCTGGGCGCCGAGATTCTCGAACACATCGACGCCGACTCGGAAGAAGCCCCCGAGCTGATCGGCGAGGAACTCAGCGCAGGCCTCAGCGGGTTGGCCAGCACCAGCACGATTGCGGTTGCGGCCGAGCCGATGGTGGTCGAGGAAGTCGACCCCATGGCGGGCCTGTTCGGCGGCATGATCGTCGGGTGTGTGGTCATCGGCATGGTGGCGGCGGCGCTGGCGCTGTCGGCGATGCTCAAGTTCAACCCGCCCTTCGCAGCGTGGCTGGGAGATAACTTCTTTGCCGTGATCATCGGGTCGGTGGCTGTGCTGGGTATCGGCGCGTTGGCGGGATTCATGATCAGCAAGTCCGCCGCGGAGCGACAGGCCGCCATCCAACGAGCGGGTGGCTAGAGCCCAGCGTCCACAGAACGTAAACCCAACCGCATCGCGGGGGCCAGGGCCTGGCCGCGAGCGAAAGGACAGAACGCTATGAGAAACTTACACGTCGTCGGGATGATTGTGCTCATCATCGGCGCCATGAGCGCCGGCGGTTGTATGGTCGAGAAATCGAAGCTCGATAAGGCCAACAGCCTGAATCGCAAGTTGTCCGATCAGCTCAAGGGCTGCGAGCGGGACAAGGATGAGTTGCTAGCGGAGAACGAGGATCTGCTGGCCCAGCTGGAGGCGCACGGCCCGGTGGATGAGCAGGTCGCTATGTTGGTTCAGCAAAACCAGGACCTGCAGATGAAGTATGACGATCTGTACATGCGGTACGAAGAGCAACTCAACAAGACGGTGGTTCTGCCCGAGCCGGTGAATTTAGCGCTGCAGGAACTGGCGGCGAGTATGCCGGACGTGCTGGAGTTCTCCGAGCAATACGGCATGGTCAAGCTGAAGGCGGACCTGACCTTCGCCAGGGGCAGCGTGGATATCAAACCGGCGGCCTTCGATGCCCTCAGTCGGCTGGCCGGCATCGTCAACTCCGGCGGCGCGTCGCAGTTTAACGTCTACATCGCCGGTCATACCGATGATGTGCCGATCGTCCAGGAAGCGACCAAGCGCCGGCACCCCAACAACTGGTACCTGTCGGTGCACCGGGCGGTGGAGGTCGAGAAGGTGCTGACCGACGCCGGCGTGGACCCGACGAGGGTAGCGGTGATCGGCTTTGGGCAGTTCCAGCCCGTCGTCCCCAATGCCGAAGGAAACAAGGGCAACGCGGCGAACCGTCGCGTGGAAATCTGGCTCGTGCCAAAGGGGCAGTTCGTCACGGTGCGCTAGCCGAGGGAAGACACCCACCCACACGGCCCCGTTGCCTGATGGCGGCGGGGCCGTTTCATGTGCGGTCCGCTCGGCCTAACATGTTGACGGGAGAGGCCGGACGGGCTATAGGGTCTCGTTCCGATGCCGGCGGAATCGTCCGTCGGCCCGCCAAATCCGTGCAAGGCCCGGCGCCATGATCTACAATAGCAGGTGCAGGGAGTTGGGGCGGGCCCGGAGGTAGCGGAGACGTCAGGAGTATGGTGTTGACCGATGGTGTTCATTCTCGCAGGCGGGTGGTGGTGGTTTCGCCGGCCGACCCGTTCGATTGCGACGGCTCTCGAGCGACGACCGTGCTGGATGTCATCCACGTTCAGAGCCCCTACCAGGCAGGCGCCGAACTCCTGGCGGGGGGCGTTACAGCCTTGGTGATTGACCTTCATCTCATGGCGCGTCGGCACCGGAGCTTGCTGGATATCGCCCGGGAGGCCGGCGCCAAGATCCTGGGGTACGGCGCCTTGCCGGCGGGCCTGGCCAGCGAAGACCTACGCGGCATTCATCTGGTCGACCCAGCCGACCTGCTCGGTGAACTGACATCGACGCCGGCGCCGGTGGCGCCGGCCAGCCCTGCTGAAGCGCCCGAGCTCGTGGCCCCCGAGTCGCCCGTCCCGCCGATCGAGGCTGTCCCCGTTGATCCGCCCCCGCCGGTGATCGAAGCGCCGGCTGGGCCAGTCGCACCGCCCGCGGCAGATCCACCCGCGCCGCGGCTGACCAGCTACGTGCCCTGCCAATCCGTGGACCTGCCGGTTTCGCCGGACGAGCCTCTGCTGCGGGCGGCCCGAGAGTTCCTCGGGCCGCAGGCTGCGTCGGCCGCCGACCCGGTGGGACCTCAGACGATTACCCTTAGCCCCGCGCCCAATCCGCCAGGGGCCGACCTGGAAGACCTACTGGACGACGCATGAGCCCCTCGATCCGACCGGAAATGCTGTTGGTGACCGAAGACTGGATCGGCCGCGAGCTGGCCTCGCGGATCGGCCCGGGGCGGTGCGCGCGGTGCGAGGATCCCTACGACGCCTTGCGGCACGTGGCGCATCGCCCGTGGTCGTCGGTGGTGCTGACCCGCCCGCAGGAAGACCTACCGGGCCTGTGCAAGGCAATTCGGCGGCTTCGCCCGGAGGTGCCGATCTATGCGTGGTGCTCGCGGGAGGTCGAAGCTCAACTCAAGCCACTCCTGGGCCAAGAGGTCCAGGAGACGTTCCTGTACCCACCCACGCCGGCGCAGATTCAGTTGTGTGTGCGGTCGGCCTCTCGCCCGCAGCGCGTGGCGCCGCAAGACCCGGCGCCCGAGCCGACCCCCGCTGTGGCCGATCCTGCGCCCGAGGCGGCGCCACAGGGCATCACGCCGGCCGAACTGATGGAATTGATCCGGTCGGCCCGGTCGCTGGAGCGCTTGGAAGGCGCCCTGGCTGAACTGGTCGCCTGGCGCCTGGGCGAGCCGGTCAGTTGGCGCCAGGCCCTCGAGGATAAGGCCGCCGAACTGCTGCACATCGAACAGCCCGCCCCGCGCTCGCTGGTGGCGGAATCCGGTCGACCCGCCGAGGGCCCCGAGGCGGCAGCTTTCCTGGCGTCGGTCAGCCTGTGTCTGAGCGGGCTGATGGCGCTCGCGGGCCAACAGGAATCGCTGCGACACCTGGCGATTACGGACGAACTGACGGGTCTCTACAACCCCCGGTATTTCTACGTCCGAACCGACCGCATCCTGCGCCGGATGGCTCAGCAAGGGCGTCAGGCCACGCTGGTGCTGTTCGACGTGGACAACTTCAAACACTACAACGACACCTACGGCCACGCAGTGGGCGACGAAATCCTTCGCGAGACCGCGCTGATGATGCGCCAGACCTTGCGCGAGCATGACGTGGTCGCGCGGATCGGGGGCGATGAGTTTGCCATGTTGCTGTGGGAGGCCGAGCCCCCTCGCCAGCCGGATAGCCAGCCGATGCAAACGGCCATGGCGCTGGTGCGACGATTCAGGGAAGCGATTCGCCACCACACGTTTGCGGCCTTGGGAGACGAGGCCAAAGGGTCGCTGACCATGTCCGGCGGGGCGGCGGTGTTTCCGACCGACGGGGAAGGTTGTCGCGAGCTACTCGGCAGCGCCGATCGGGCCCTGCGCCGGGCCAAGCAAGCGGGCAAGGACACCATTCAACTGATCGGGGACGATCTTCACGACTAAGCGCCCTGCAGGTGGGCCAATCGCTGGATCAGTTGGTCTTTCTTGTCGGCGGGCATGTCGTCTTCGGCCAGCAAGGCCTTGCAACCATCGACAAAGAAATCCTGCGCGAAGGAGGTCTCGTAGAGGCGTTGGTGGACAGCGCGGTTGGCCACGGTCTTGAGGAAGCCCTCGAACTCATCGAAGTAGCTGCCGTAGATGTGGAACGAGTCGGCGATGTGCATGTAGTGTCCGGGGGCGATATCCAGCCGTGCGGCGATCTCGGCCTGCAGTTCGGTGAAGGCGTACATGTTCATGAAGGCGGCTTTGAAGGCGTCGTTGCTGCGCATGTGGCAGTTCATGTGCAGTCGGCCGTCGGAGATACGGAACCAGAGGCGCTGCAGGCAGGTGGGGTCGTCGACGTCCATGTCGTTCCAGACCTGGTAGGTCACGGCCTGGGCCCGGCGAGTGTATGGCACGTTGCGAAGGCGGTGGACCACGCCGTCAATCTGGTCGAACACGCCGGTAGCCGGCACGTCGTACTGGCGCAGGCGCTGGTGGTAAGTGTACTCCCACTTGCCGACGGACGGGTCGATCCAATGATCGTGCACGCCGTAGAGTACCTCGGAGCGGTACTTCTCCAGATCATCCAGCCCACCCGGGAACGCGCGGTGGATGCGCGGCTCGGCAAAGGGCTCGGTCACGTGGATCAGGGCGGAGACATCGCGGCTGTTGGGGTCGTCGGCCTTGTCGTACTCGGTGGGGACTGCGTGGCCGGTTTCCCAGCAGGCGATCACGGCGGCCTCCCAGGCCAGCGGCAACGACGGTTCAACCACATGGATGGATTGCATGGCGTGCCTCCTTGCACGCGGCGCAACCTGCGCGGCGATGGGGGCATTATCGAAAAGCGCCCCGAGCCAATCAAGCCTGCTCCGGCGGGCGCGGGTAAATAGTCCTTACCGAAGCGCGTCGATGACAGCGTCGGCGATGGTCTGGGCGGCCGGGGTGTGGAGGTCCCGGGCGGCCCGGGCCATGCGCTCTAGGCGAGGCGGGTCGTCCAGCAGGTCGCGAACGACGCCGGCGGTTTGGCCCCAGCGCTTCAGTACGATCGCCGCCCCACGGCGGGCGAAGAATCGGGCGTTGCGCTGCTCCTGGCCGGGCACGGGGCGCGGCAAGACCATGGGCACGCCCATGGCCGCACATTCGGCCGTCAGGATGCCGCCGGGCTTGGTCACCATCAGACAACAGGTGGCCATGAGTTCGTCGATGCGAGTGGTCATGGGGATCGCCCGCACGTTGGGGTAATTCAGGGCTGTGATCCGGCGGAGTAGGCGACCATTGGTTCCGCAGAGAAGGCCAAAGAACGCATCGGGGCAGGTCCGCGCCAGGCGATCGGTGGTCCGCAGGACCGCCCCGGCGGTGAAGGTCGCTCCGCCGCTGATCAGCACGATGGGCCGATCGCCCGGCAGCGACCACCGGGCCAGGCCCCCCGGTCGGTCGATGGGGGTCGACCACTTCGGATGAATGGGAATGCCGCTCACGGTGATTTGCCCGGGCTCGACTCCCCATCGGCCGACGGTCTCGGCGGATTGGGCGTTGGCGACAAAATAGCGATCCACGTGCTCGGCGTGCCAGATGCGGTGGACCTTGCGGTCGGTGATGACGGTCCATTGGCGGCTGCGCAGTTTCCCTGAGCCGATCAGGTGCCCCACTGCCAGCGGCGCCAGGAAGTGGGTGTGGACGATCAGGTCGGGCTGGCGGTCTAGCAGGGCCGCTTGCAGGCGGCGGAGCATGCGTCGCTCGAACCCGACGCGGGGACGTTCGGTCAGGCCCAGGCCCGGGCAGTGGGGGCGGTCGGTCAGGCGGAACCCCAGGCCGTACAACTGTGGCAGGCGGACCACGGCCAGACGGTAACCGTCGTCGTAGACGGTGCGGAACCAGCGGGGGACCAGGTCCATGGTGTCGATGATGTCGACGGGGAGATCGGCGTCACGGCCGGCGAGGGTGGTCCGCAGGGCGTTGGCGGCGGCGTTGTGACCGGCCCCGACCGAAGCGGTGATGATGGCGACGGTGGGCCCGTTGGCGGCGGCCGCGCTCACGGCAGATCATCCTCACTAGCGGGCAGATTCAGTAAACGCTGGGCGGCCAGTTCGTGCCAGGGGTTGGGGGCTTCGTCGAGCACGTTCTGGAAGCAGATGCGGGCTTGGTCGATTCGGCCCGGGCGATGGTCGGGGGCGCTGTCCATGATGAGGCGCCCCAGTTCGTAATTGGCTTCAATGGCGGCGTCGCCGGGTCCTTGGGCCAGCTCGGCCAGCAGATTAGCCCGTCGTTGAACGTCGGGTTCAATCAGGGCCACGGCGAGCTGGAGGTTGTCGGCCAGGTCGGTCTGGGTGTACTTGTCGGCCCGGCCCGCCAGGGCCTTGGCGAGGTCGGCTTCTTCGGCCGGGTCGATATTCAGCCAGTCGGTGAGAGCTTCGGCGGTCTGGGGGTTATCCAGAATCAGGTTGCGATCCATCAGCCACAGCAGGTACTGGGCCCGCCGCAGCGCCGCCACGAAGTAACTGGCGGACGGGTATTGGGCTCGGTCGGCGAACAGGCCCCACCGATGCTGGGGGACCAGGCGGTCGGCATAGGAGGGCATCTGGGCGACCAGGTCGGCGTAGGCGTCGGCCAGGAGCGCGTAGGCCCGCTGAGGCTCGTTGCGGCGCAAGGCCAGTTCCGCCAGGTGCAGTTGGGCCAGGGCGGCCTGGGGGGAGTTTTCGTATCGGTCGAGGAGTTTCCGCCAGACGGGCTCGGACTCCGGGCAGATGCGAGCGGCGCTGTAGCGGACGTGGCCGCCGGCCAGGGCGGCGTCATCGGCCCGCAAGCTGACGCATTGTCCCATGATCCATAGGACCTCCGGGGTGCGTTTGGATAGGGGGTACCGGTCGACGAAGTCCTGGCAGGCGCTGCTCAGGGCGGCCCGTTGCTGTTGTAGGGCGTCGTGGGCGCGGGCGGCTAGCAGATCGTCGGCCAAGCCTTGGGCCCCGTGGCGCTGGCGGAACTGGTCTACGGTTAGTTCCGGCAGGAGGCGGTCGTCGGGGCTGAGCGCCCCTGATTCGCCGGGGCGCGTCATCAGCGCGAACCGAAGTTCGTCTACGCCGACCAGATCGTAGAAGATCCACACCGGCCCGATTAGCAGAATCGCCAAGACCGGCCAAATGACGCCCGGGCGAAAGCGTGCCAGGTTCGCCAATGCCAGAATGATCGCCAGCGCGATCACCGCCAGGACGCCGGTGACGAAGAACGGCATGTACATCACCCATCGCCACATCGGTTGCGCGGCGATGTCGCCGGGCATGAGCATGCCCAGCAGGTCCAGCAAGGCGATGACCACCACCGCCGGGGCCAGGCCCAACAGGGATGCTACCATGGGCAAGTTGCTGCGCAGTTTGGTTCGGGCTGCGGCCAGGCACCCCAGCCCAGCGCCGACGACCAACGCCGGCGCTTGGCCGATCAGGGCGGCCACGAGAAGGAACAACAGCGCCACGCGCAGCCGATACATGACCGCGACGACAATGGGCGTGAAGACGATCACGCTCATCAGCAGTCCGAAGACCAGGATCATCCAGGGGTAGTGGGTCACGCCGAGAGGGTGGCTGAGCCCTTCGAACGGTGTCCGGAGTCCGCGCCAGTAGGCCTGAACGTTGAAGTTGGCCCAGTGTCCCGTGGCCAGGAACCGCCAGAAGACATTGACGCCGGTGTAGATCAGCAGATTCAGGGAGACAAAGAGGGCCCGGCGCGCCCAGGGCGTGGGTCGCAGCAAGGGCATTCGGCCACGATGGTGGTCGAACAGGTCGGCTGAGACGGCCTGGCGGGCCATGGGCTAGGGCTCCTCGGTTTGGGGAACGGGCGTCTCGGAAGACGGCAAGGGCTCGAGCCCTTTGGTTCTTTGGCGTTCGACCCATACACGATAGAAGTAGTTGTTCTTCAGGAACATGGTGTAGAGGGATTGGTTTGGCCACGGATAGGACACGCTGACGTCGTGGAGTTCGCCGTGTTCGATGCGGGCCTTGAATTTGAGGATGGGCACGCGCCCTTGCCGGTAGGCGTGGTTCCACTCCGGCGACTGCGGGGCGTTCAGGAGAATCACGCCTAGTTCGTATCGGCCGATGTGGTCGCGGCGGGTCTTTCCGAGCATGTAGGTATCGTAGATGGCGCCGTTGAAGATGGTGTCATTCTCAACGTCGTCGGGGCCATGGATGCCGAAGGATGTCATTTCCTGGTAGTGATAGGCGGCGGTGTTAAGTCCCGGGAACACACGTGTGATGAATTTGGGGGCGGCTTGGCCTTCGGCGGTGCCGGTGATGGTGACGGTCTTGCTCGTGCCGATCGAGTGGAGTTCGTAGAAGGGGTCCAGGCTGTTGGCCAGGATGTGAGCCAGGCCGGTGGTGAAATCTTCTTCGTGATTGAAGAAGCCCAACACGGTGTTGCCCGGGAAGGTGTAGCTGACCAGGGGGCGGATGTCATCGTCGGCGCGGACATTGCGGATCCGCGTCTGGTGGACCATGAGGGGCGTCTCGTCGTTGAAATCGATGTCGTAGGAGCGCCGAATGGTGCCGCCCTTGAGGCCACCGGCGTACTCGAAGTGGACCTGGCCCTGGTCGACGCCGCCGGTCAGATGCATGTCGTTAAGGTCGAGGTTGTTGCCGATAACGGGGTCGTAGCTGTGGAGGCAGCTGATCGTCGCGCGGAGGTCGATGTTGCTTCCCAGCAGGGGCGGGCGGATCTGCTCGATGATGCGTTCGCCTTGGGCGTATAGGTCGGCGCGTTGGTCGTCGGTGAGTTTGCGGTAAGCCGGGCGCGTGCTTGGTTGGGTGGTGGGGGTGGCCGGTGCGTTGCCGAGCCATTGGCTCAGTTCCTGGGTGTCGATGCTTTCGGCAATCAGGTGCACGTCGCCGGTCAGGCGGGCCGCCGGCAGGGGCTGCGGGCCCGCCGGCTGGGTCGTCGCCAGCGCCAGGAGCGTATTCAGGTCGATCGGTTCAGCCGCTAGGTTCACGACCAGCCAGCCGCGCGATTGGCCCACCTCAAACTCGAACCCATCCAGAGCGAGGGCCGACAGCTCGAGCATGTTCTCGCCCGGTTGCAGCGACGCGACGAAACTGGCCAGGCCCTTGAGACGGACATTCTTGCCCTTAAAGGGCACGAGAAGGTCGGCCGCAGTCAGGCCGCCGGCGATGGCGATGTCTTGTCGGTCGGCTTCCCAATCGGCGCTGAGGGCCGCTCCGCCACCGGCGAGACCGATGGGCGCATTCGCCCAGAAGGACAGCAGCGATTGGGCGTGGTCGGTCCGCGCCCCGAAACGGCCTCGGGCTCGGCGGGCCTGGACGTCACACGTTGCGGCAGCACTGAAGTTGATCTGATCCAGCCAGCCCTCATCGACGGTAACGGTCAGTAGCGAGTCGGCCCGGTCGAACTGCCCGGCCACGCGGGCCTGGAGGGGTCGTTCAGGGGGTTTGATGAATCCCAGGGGGGAGTCGAGAGCGATCTTCCCGGCGTCGATGTCGGCGGCGACCTGGACATGGGTGTCGCTAACGCTGAAGTCACCCGTGAGATGGGCTTGCCCGCTGAGTCCGTGTTCAGCCACGAGTCGGGCCGCTTCAGGCCACAGAGAAGACAGCCCGTCGTCCGGGGAAATCACCGCCTCGAATGTGCCGACGGCGCGCCCCGACCGGTGAAGATCCATGTCCCGGACCGTTACAGCCGAGCCGGCCAACTCAAGCGACAACTGCTCCACGCGGGCGTCGACGTCGGCCGAATGGGCCACCGCCGCCTGTCCGCGAAGGCGAAGGGGCAGGCCCGCCGTCTTGCGGGGGCCGTCTTCCAGGCCGGTGCGCAAATCAAGCTCGGTGGCGTCGATGTCGAACTGCACCGTGGTCTGGGGCCCGGCCCGCTCGAGCTGCAGGTGGGTCTCGATGCTGCCGGTCAGGCTGGCTAGGTCGGTTTGGGTCTTATCGACCGGGGTCAGGCTGATGTGTGAAAGGTCGGCGTCGACGTCGGCGGCCCCGTTCTTAACCAGGGCCTGCCAGGACCCCTGCAAGCTGCCGCCGAGCAGATCGGGCCGGTCGGCCAGGCTCGGTATGCACGCTAGAAAATCCTCCAAACGGGTGATTTCGAACCGCCCGTTGGCGCGGGCCGTGCCTTGCTTCGACACCGACAGGGCGCCCTGGTCCCAACGGAGCCGCCCGGCGCCGGTGGTCAGGTCCATGTCGATATTCTCCAGCGCGACGCCGTTATCCCCGGCCAGGGCGGCCAGGCGGAAGCTGATGGCCTTGGGGGGGTGCTTGACAAGCGCCGATCCGACCGACAGCTTGGTTTGGCCCGGTACGTCGACCAGGACCTCCAGGCTGCCCGGTCCGGTTTGGCCCAGAGAACCGGAGGCGGTCAGGTAGCCGTCGAGGGAGACCTTCGCCAGGGCGCCCGCGTGATCGGGAAACAGCTGCGCCAGGGCGGGCAGATCGGCCAGGCGGCCCTGCCATTGCCACTGAAGCCCCTGGAGGTCTTTGGCCAGGCTGGTGGCGCGTTGGGGGTCTTTCCAGCGGCTCAGCAGGCGACTGAGGTCAGCAACGGTTCCGGCGCCGCCCAGGGAGTTGTTGCCCAGGGAGAGGGTCGCCTGGTCGACCTGGCAGGCCCAGGTGCGCGAATCGAGGCTCAGGGCCAGGCCCATGGCCAGGTCGCGCCCGGCCGGCTTGAGGGTGTGTCCGTTTCGGACGATGACGGCCTCGGGGGCCCGGGCCTCCAGTTGGAGATTGAGGGTCGCCCCCGCGTGGTCGACGTCGAACGAGAACGTCACCGCGCCGTCGACACTCAGGCCTGCGGGGGCCAATTCTCCCTGGCCCCGCAACATGGCAGCCAGGCGGGACGGGTCGACCTCTCCTTCCAGATGAATGCCCTGGACGCTTTGCCAGTCGCCGGCCAGGGCGCCGGCGAACAGCGTCATCTGCCCGGTCAGGTCGACCGCATCGGGGAGCTTGACGGTCAGCTCCCGCACCACCAGGTGGCCGGGCCCGAGAAGCGGGTCAAACGCGGCGTCGACGTGCAAAGCGGCGGTGGGCACGGTCGGCATGGGGTCCATGTCCGCCGGATCAACCAGCAGATCCTGAATCACGAGGTCCAGGCCGATCTGGTCGGCTTGGCCACGGCGGTTCACCTGCACGTGGGCCGAGCCGCTGCACCGCCCGTCGAGTTGCTCGATGGCTGCCGGTAGGAATCTGGCCAGGGGCAGTTGCCCCAGTCGGACGTCGGTGAACTGAACGTCGGCGCGGACGGCTACGGGATCGCCGGGGCGTCCGCCATCGACTTGGAGACTGATCGGCGCGTCCTGTTCGTCCTGTTGCAGCGATCCGGCGACGCTGACGTGGCCGATCGAAGCCAAGTGACCGGCCTCGAACTGCATGTGCCCTACGTCCATCTGCTGGCGGGCCTGCCCTGGCAAGACAAGGACGCCGGTGGCGCGGTTGACGCTGATACGCTGGGCTTGAGCGGCCGACATCAGCCCTTGAAGCGCGGTAACGTTGGTCTCCCAGGCGTCGTTGACCTGGGCGATTAGCACCGGGCGCTCGATTTCCATCCAACTGATTCGTTTGGTCAGCAGGTACCGCAACGGGGCCAGGTCCGCCTGGATGCGCTCCACGCGGAGCATGGGGCCTTCGTCGAAGCCGTCCGGGGAATCGATCTGAAGCCCCAGCAGTGTGACCCCCTCGCGCCAACTGAGCGAGAGACGATCGATCTGAACGGGCGCGCCGGTTTGTTCGGCCAGGTCCGCGGCGAGCTGCCGCCGCAGCAGACCCGTGGGGGCCCACCATGGCAGCGAGATATACGCAGCGATCAGAAACATCACCGCAAAGACCGTGGTGCGGATGGCGATCTGCCACCACGGTCGCCATCGGCGTCGGGTCTTGGGCTTGGCAGCGTCCATAAGGGGAGTCGGTCAGACGTTGAAGCGGAAGTTGATTACGTCGCCGTCCTGCACAATGTAGGTCTTGCCTTCCAGGCGAACGTTCCCCGCGGCGCGGGCGCCCTTCATGTCGCCGGCGGCGTGGAAATCGGCAAAGGAGACGGTCTCGGCTCGGATGAACCCGCGGGCGATGTCGGAGTGGATCTCGCTGGCGGCGGTGACCGCGTCCGTGCCGGCCGATACCGTCCAGGCACGACACTCGTCGTCCCCGTGGGTCAGGAAGCTGACCAGGTCCAGGCGGCGGTAGCAGGCCTGGATCAGGCGATTGCGGGCGGCGGCGCCCACACCCAGGTCGGCCAGGAAGACGGCCCGATCTTCGGCCGGCAGTTCGGCGATTTCCTTCTCGATCGGCGCCGACAGGCGGATGGTGTCGTCGTCGGTGGGGCCGGCGAGCTGGTCTTCGTTGCCGTTGAGGACCACCAGCGTGGGCATGCGAGACAGGAAGGCGAAACTGCGAATGAGCTTATCCTCGGCGTCGTTGGCGACCGCCTCGGAGATGGGCTGTTCGTTCTCGAGGGTCTCGGACAGCCGTTGCATCAGGGCCAACTCACGTTGTTGCTCGTCGCGCTTGGGGGTGGGCTTCTTGACGGCCTGGGAGAGTTTCTCGATGCGGTTGGTCACCTGATCGAGATCGGCGAAGAGCATCTCTGCGCGCAGTTCGTCCAGGTCGGCGGCGGGGTCGATGCGGTTGCGATAGGGGGGGACGGAATCATCGTCAAAGGTCCGGAGGACCAGGAGCATCGTGTCGCACTGGCGCAGGGCGGACCAATGGGTTTGGGCCCGGGCGTGGCCGGCCTGATCGGCCAGGTCGAACCCGGGGACGTCCAGGAACTCCAACTCGGCGAAGATCGTCTTGGTGGTGTGGTACAGGTCGGTCAGCCATTCCACCCGGGGGTCGGGCACCTTGACCACCGCCAGGTGCGGCTGATCCGGGCGCGAAAGGTCCACGTGCGAGCCGCCAGCCTCGGCGACCGCTGCAAAGAGCGTGCTCTTTCCGGATTGGGGTGGGCCTACCAGCGCCACTCGCATGGTTGTCTCCCGGGGTTGGGGGGCAAACGGACGGCTATCCTACCGCATTGGCGGGCAAACATAAACTCCCCCGGCCCGGCCACCCTCACCGCTGGAGACGGGCGATCAGGTCATCGGCCTGCCGATCGGCATGGGCCAACTGCTGGGCCGACGCCCGTAGGCCCCCCCATCGCAGGCGATAGTAGAAACTCACCAGGGCGTCGACCTGGTCGGCGGGCAGATCGAACCGCCGGACGGCCTGGGCCAGGCGTTCCCGCGGCGTTTGGTGGGGAAGGTGCGCCAACCCACGGGCATCCAGGCGCTTCAACACACGCCGCATGAAGGCCAAATGCGCCGGCGGCACGGCCGTGCCGGCCCGATAAGCGCGCTGGCGCCGATGTCGACGCAGCAGGACCTGCCCGAGTACCAACACCCCCACCACGCCGGTCAGGGCGAACACCACGTACATCAGCCGCATGATGAAGACGTCGACTTTTCCGTAGACGGCCAGATCGTGCAGGCTCTTTCGAGCGTCGGCGAGCATAGATCGCGCCTGGGCGACCAGGGCCGTCAGGTTTCGGCGAAGGCGTTCGGTGAGGCGCTGGCGGGCGAGGGCGTCGTAGCCGATGACGTGCTCGGACCAGAGGAATTGCAGCCGGCTCCAGAAGTGCGACAGACGAACCCACCAGGAACCGGAGGCCGACTCCCTGGCGCTGGCGGGTGAGGGGTCAACGGTGACGAAGTCCGTCGACGGCGTGAAGACCTGGCACCAGGCGTGGGCGTCGCGGTCGCGAACAATGGTCTCCCTGGTGGCGCGATCGATCTCGTCGGATCGAAAGCCCATCGCCAAGCGGGCCCGAACGTTCAGGGCTTGGCACATGACGGTCAGGGCCGAGGCGAAGTACTCGCAATGGCCCCGCTTCATGTGGAACAAGAAGTCCTCGACCCCGTCGCGATCGGGATCGGCGCCACTCAGATCGAGGGTGTAGAGGTAGTCTTGGCTAAGGCGTTGCGAGATTCGCCGAGCGATGGCCAGGTCCAGCTCGTCGTGGCGGGTCGGATCGGCGGCGCGTTGGTCCAGCAGATCGGCGCACCACTGGCGGGCCAGCTGGGCCACCGCGGGCGACAGGTGTTCGGTCACGTTGGGCAGATCGACGGCCATCCCTATCTGCTCTCGACGCCGGGCCAGGTGCTCGCGCTGGTTGGTGGAGAGCGGCTGCGACCAGGACCAGGCGGTGTACGTCAGGTGCCCGCTGTGAACGATCTCCCCGCTAACGATCAGCGTGCCGGCCCGCGTAAGGCGCGTACGCCCGGCGGAGGTGGTGGCGCCGATGACAGGGTAGGCCGCCGGTAGGCTCGGCAGCAGATTAGGCCGCATGGACACGCGCTGCCGCACGGCACCGGCGAGTAGGTCGGGTGGCGGGGCAATTTCGGACTGTGGGCCGGCACCGACGGCGGGCAGATCGATCGCCCAACCGGAGTTCTCGTAGGTCGTGGCCGTAGCGGCGCAAAAGTACTGGGGGCGATAAGCGGCATCGTCGTCGAACCCGATCCGCATGACCACGCGATTGGATTGGTAGACCTTGCGGGCGTCGCCGAGGCGAACGGTGGAGCCCAGGCCCGTCAGGGCGCTGAGCCCGCGCGCCGCGAGAGGTTCCATGACCTGCTCCAGGCGCGGCGCCGCGGTGAACCACAGCGTCCCACACACCAACAGGAATGCCAGCGTGGTCACCAGTCGCCGTCGCAGCACTCGGCTGGGCCATTCGCGGATGGCGTTCCAGGCGACTTGATCGGTCGGCGGCGGGGTGGCCTCATTGATCAACTGGGTCTGGGCCGACCGGTCCAGCCCGCGCTTGATCGTCAGGGCCATGCCCACATAGCACGCCAACGCCACGTATACCAGCCCCGCTAACCCATACCAGAGCAGTTCGCAGATGAGCGAGCCGGACAACACCGTCAGGAACGACAGGATCAGCATCTGCGAGTAATCACGATTTCGCTTGCGCTCCAGGAGCTTGCACATCTGGATGACCATAATGAAGTGCGTGATCGCTCGCAGCGGCAGCCCCCCAGCGCTGAGGGTGGCGAGGGATTCGTCGTTGAGGCTTTCAATGATGAACAGCAGCCCGCCGCCGAGAACCAACGCGTTAACGAAGTGGCGGTAGAGGAAGATCTCCTTGCCTCGGGTGGCGGCGACGAGGTTGCCCCCCGCCACCGCCGTGGCGGCTAGTAGGAAGGTAGGGCTCTGGTCGGCGATGGCGAACATGGCCAGCGATAGCCAGACCATCAGCAGGAGAGGCACCTCCAGGCGCCGCCGGGCCTTGAGGACGATCTCGGCTTTGGCGAAGCTGCGGACCGGCATTAGGGCGCCTCCGGAAGCGGCGCGTCGGCGAAGACGCGATCGATCTGTTCGGGCCCACCAATGACGGTCAGGTGCCCGGCCCGCCCGGCCAGGGCGACCGACGCTCGGGGATCCAGGGGGGCTTCGTGGGCGCTGACAACCACCACCTGGGCGTGGGTCAGCCAAGCCGGCCTCACGGCGGCGAGGGTCTGGGCCAGGGAGGCGGCCTGGCCACCGATGTCGGCCAGGACGTCCAGGAGGTCTCGCAGTTGGGCTCGGCCGGTGGCGGGCGGCAAGGTCTGGATCCCCTTCCCGTTGGCCAGGGCCAACCCGACCTGGTACCCGCGTGTCATGGCGTGGTCGATCAGGGTGGCCCCCAAGCGGAGCACCTTCTCGAGATCGGCAGCCGCGGAATCCGAGGGGGCGGTATCGACGATCAGGAATAGCACGTCCGGGACCGGGCGGGCCATCTCCCGGACGAGGGGCCGATGTCGGCCGGCCGACCGCTTCCAGTGAATCAGGCGCGGGTTGTCATCCTCGCGGAACTCGCGCAGGCCGAAGAATTCATCCTGGCCGCCCGAGATCGGGCTGGGCCTGGCCGAGGAGACCTCCGCGGCGCCGCGGCGGAACAGCTCGGCCCGTAGTTCTCCCCGAGCGGGCCAAACGATCAGGTTGGCCGGCTCGAGCGTGCGTCGCCACGCTCGGATCAGGCCGAACGGAAAGCCCGTACTGATCTCGATGCCGTCGAGACGGATTCGCCCGCGGCGCAGCGCCACAAAGCGGGCGCCGCTACGGAATTGGCCTCGGGCGGGCAGGTGGGCGCAGTAGCCGGACGCGGCGTCTAGGGCCTTTTGGGGAAGGTCGCGCAAGGTCAGGCCCATGCAGGAAGACCACCGGCTGCGGTTGGCCAGGAAGTAACTCATGTGAACGGTTTGGCCCTGCCAGACGCGATCCGGCGCTTCGCGCGTGGCGCGCACGGCGCGGACCGTTCGCCCGGCGGCAAAGGCCGACACCGCCAGCGCCCCGAACATGGCCCCTAGCAGCAGCAGCGCCACGGCCGCGTCGTTGCGAACCGCCGCGGTCAGCATGATGCCCCAGATGATGCCGTAGACCCACCCCGCGGCGGTCAGCCGACCCCCGTTGCGATAGCGTCGTCGCGCTGTGCGGTCGCGGGCCACCGAATGCCTCCGGGACTACTGGGGTGCGGGAACGGTCTCGAGGATGTGCTGGAAAATCGCCTCGGCTCCGGTGGCCGATCCGCTGTCGATTAGCGACCGGGCCTGAATGCGGTGGGCACACACGCCGGGGGCGAGGCGCTTGACGTCGTCGGGCGCCACGAAGTCGCGCCCGTCCAGGGCGGCGGCGCCGCGAGCGGCCTGGACCAGCGCCAGCGAGCCGCGGGGACTCAGGCCCAGCGTCAGGTCCTCGCTACGGCGGGTGGCCTCGGCGATGGCCAGCACGTAATCGTAAATGACGTCGTCGAGGCGGACGGTGACGACCTCCTCTTGAATCACGGCCAACTCCGCCGCCGACATGACCGGCTGAAGCTCGCCCAGGCGCGTCCGGGCCGGCTCGGTCCGCAGAATGTCGCGCTCGACGTCCTTTTCCGGATAGCCGATCCGAACGCGGAGCATGAAGCGGTCGAGTTGGTTTTCAGGCAGAAAGTAGGTGCCTTCGAACTCATACGGGTTCTGCGTGGCCAGCACCATGAAGGGAGGGCCCAGCGGGTAGGTGCGCCCGTCCGCGGAGACCTGGGCTTCGTTCATGGCCTCCAGCATGGCGCTTTGGGTGCGCGGGGTGGTCCGGTTGATCTCGTCGGCCAGGATGATGTTCGAGAAGATCGGCCCTGGCTTGAAGGTGAACTCGGCGTTGGCGGGGTCGTAGACGCTGACCCCGAGAATGTCCGACGGCAAGAGGTCGGGCGTTAGCTGAATGCGACTGAAGGGGCAGTCGACGCTGCGCGCGATGGCGCGGCCGAGAATGGTCTTGCCCACGCCCGGGACATCCTCCAGCAGCACGTGCCCGCAGGCCAACAGGGCCACCAGCACTTGTTCAATGGCCTCATCCTTGCCCAGCAGCACGGAGGCAACGTTCTCGTGCAGGGCCCGCAACTTGCCGACGTCGATCATGGACCACCCTCTTTCGCCACAGCGTTCGAATAGACAGTGAATTATACGGGTCTGGTCGAGCGGCGGCAAAGGGACGGGCCGTAGGAGACGGTTTTGGTTTCCCCCGCTCGTGGGGTCCGGTAGCATGGGGGCATGTTCACCGGAATTGTCCGACATGTCGGCTCGGTTCAGTCCGTTGGCCCGGCCGCTGGCGGCAAGCGACTAAGGATTGACCTCGGCCCGCTGGTCGAGGGGTTGGGCCATGGCGACAGCGTGGCCGTCAGCGGCGTGTGCTTGACGGCTTCGCAGTTGGCCGGGCCTGTGGCCGAATTCGACGTGATGGCCCAAACGCTGGACACGACCACGCTCGGCGCGCTGCAGCCGGGGGCGAAGGTCAACCTCGAACCGGCCCTGGCCTTGAACGGGCGACTGGACGGCCACTTGGTGCAGGGGCACGTGGACGGGATGGCCGAGGTTGCCGAGATCCAACGCGGCGACCGCTGGGACATTTCCTTCCGCGGCGCCGACGTTCTCGGCGGGCTGATCCCCAAGGGCTCGGTCGCCGTCGACGGCGTGTCGCTGACCGTGGCTGAGCTGACGGCGGACGGCTTTCGAGTCTCGCTGATTCCGACCACCCTGGCGGAGACCACGCTGGCCGATCTGGCTGTTGGTGCCCGCGTGAACATCGAGACCGACCTGATCGGCAAGTACGTGCAGCGATTCCTCCAGCAATTGGCCGGCGGCGAGGGGCTGACGCTGGACAAGCTCCGGGAGGCCGGCTTCTGCTGATGTGGCCCGGCTGCGCTAACCCGAGGCATTTGGCGAATGAGTGACTCTCGCCCCACAATCGGCATCACGATGGGCGATCCGTGCGGTGTCGGCGCGGAGATCATCGTTCGGTCCCTGGCCGACGACGAACTGCGCAACGCCGCGCGGTTCATCGTGTTCGGCCTTTCCGAGCAATTGACCTACACCTCCGACATGCTGGAGGTGGACTGGCCCTTCATCCGCGACCACCACGAAGACATTCGCCGTTACAGCGAGAACGTGGTGGTGCTGGACTACGACGAGTTCTCCCTGCCGGCGGCCATGCCGCGCGGGCCCAGCAAGATCGGCGGGCAAGCGTCGTTGGCGTTCTGCGAAGGCGCCATCGAGGCGGCAAAGGTGGGCCTGGTTGACGCCATCGTGACGGCGCCGATCTCCAAGACCTCGTGGCAGGAGGCGGGCCAGAAGAAATTCCCGGGCCACACCGAACTACTGGCCGACCGGTTCAAGGCTCGTCACGTGGCCATGATGTTCGTGGCCCCGCAACTGCGGGTGGTGCTGGCGACCATTCACGAGGCCCTATTTGAGCTTCGCAATCGGTTCACCATCGGGTGTGTCTTCAATCCAATCGATCTGGCCCACAGCGCGCTGCGCCGGTGGTTTGGCGTGGAAGCCCCGCGGATTGCGGTGTGCGGCCTGAACCCGCACGCCGGCGAAGCCGGCCGATTCGGTGACGAAGAGCAGCGCGTCATCACCCCCGCGGTGCTGATGGCCAACGAGGCCGGCATCGATGCAGCCGGGCCGTTTCCGGCGGACACCGTCTATCTCAAGGCCCTGGCGGGGCAGTATGACTGCGTCATCGCGATGTACCACGATCAGGGGCTGATTCCCATCAAGCTGTTGGCCTGGCAGGACGCGGTGAATCTGACGCTGGGCTTGCCCATCGTACGGACCTCGCCCGATCACGGCACGGCTTTCGACATCGCCGGCAAGGGGCGCGCCGACGCATCCAGCATGAAAGCGGCCATCCATCTGGCGATCGACTTGGCGAGCAAGAGCTGATGAGGGTCGCTCTCTTATTTGGGCTTGGCCGTGAAAGTGCTGGTTCGATCATCCCCGGCTGAGAGGGTCTCTCGGGTGTCAAGTGCGCCGGGGCCGTCCGGGCGGAGAGCCAACTCGAAGAGAGCGTGGGTGTACTTGGCGATGGTCTCGGCGTGTCCGGGCCACAGGGGCGTCAGGCCTTTCTCGGTGGAGGTCCGCAAGTCGGCAAAGGAGGCGTGGTGGGCCCCGTCGATCTCGAGATACCACGTTGGCGCCGGCGTGAAGTCCACGGCCAGGGCGGTGTCCATGAGCTTGTCGGCGCGGTTCTTGGCCTCGAGTTGGCCCAGCATGTAGAGCGTGGGCACACCGATTTGTCGGTAGTCGGCCCCCTGCCACATCCAGGCCGCTGGCGAGTGCAACACGGCCGCCTTGATTCGCGGGTCGGTCAGGTGGGGGCGGCAGCCGATCATCGTCAGCACGGTGTAGCCGCCCATGGAATGGCCGCCGGCGCCGATGCGGGCCGGATCGATCATGCCCGCCAAGGGGGAGTCGGCCCGGTCGTTCTCAGCCAGTATGCGATCGATCAGGGCTTTCAGCTCGCGCGAGCGGTAGGCGTAGCGGGCGTGGTCCAGCTGGGGCCTTTGGGCGAGCAGCTCTGCCACCGCGCGGCGCCGGCGCTGGGCCGTGTCGCTGGGCTTGCGCGTGGGCACGATTCGGACCGCTGGGGCCGGGTCGTTGTGGTCGACGGCGGCGACCACGAATCCGCGGGCGGCGAGGTGTTCGGCCAGATACGCAGCGCTCAGGCCGCTGCCGGTGAACCCGTGCGACCAGACGATCAGGGGATAGGGCGCTCCGGAGGTGTCGGGCGTTGCGTCGGTGCGGGCCTGGCCCAATACGCCGGACGTGTAGCGCGTGACCGCGTCGGGCTTAGCGTGTGCGGGGTACCAGACTGCCGTGGTCAGCCGCTTGTTGGAGCCATCGGCGGCTGGGTAGCTCCACCGGTAGATACGAAAGCCAACCGTCGTCGGTTCCGCCCGGGTCGGCGTGGTGTTGCGTCGGCAGGCGGCCGGCCAAAGCAGCAGGCCCACCAGGACGGCCGCCTTGGTCGCGGCGCGGATCGCGGAAAGTGTCCGGTCCATCAGTCATGTCCTCTTCTCCACGTCGAGGTGTTACCCACTGTGGAGATTAACGGTAGGGGATACGATGTATTGCCTGCCTGGCCTCGCGTTGTGTCGGCCGGTCGGCGTTGGTATCATCCACTGATGATGAACGACAAGCCCTCTCAAGCCAACCAGAAATGCAATATCTGGGCGCCGTGGCGAATGGAGTACATCGAAAGCCTCGGCGAGCCCGACGATGAGTGCTTCCTGTGCAAGGCCCGGGATGAGGCTGACGCGGAGGCCGACAACCTGGTGCTGTGGCGCGGGCCGCGGACCATTACGGTGCTCAACCGCTTTCCCTACACGGGCGGGCATTGCCTGATCGCTCCGGCCGAGCATGTCGGCGAGATGGCGAGCTTGGATTCGGAGGCGCTGCTGGAGATCATGCACGTCGCCCGCGATACGCAGGCCGTGCTGTCGCAGGCCCTCAAGGCCCAGGGCTTCAACATTGGCTACAACATCGGCCGATGCGCCGGAGCCGGCCTACCCGAGCACATTCACATGCACATCGTGCCGCGTTGGCCCGGCGACGTGAACCTGATGAGCGTGCTGGGCGACGTGCGCGTGGTGCCGGTCTCGCTGGCGCAGCTATATGAAACGATTACCGAGGCGGCGAGGTCCTTACACCTGCCGCGCTTCGGCGATGGGGGCTAACCGGTGTCCGCTACGCCGCGAGCCGATTACGAGCGCCGCCAGAGCGAGTGGCTTGCCGACTGGGCCGTCCGCGAAGCCGACAGCGGCAGGCGCCGTCACCACGAGCCCGACCACCCCTACCGCACCTGCTTCCAGCGCGACCGCGACCGCATCGTCCATTGCTCCGCCTTCCGACGGCTGGACTTCAAGACGCAGGTGTTCGTGCCCCACGAGCACGATCACTTCCGCACCCGCCTGACCCACACCCTGGAAGTCGCCCAGGTCGGCCGAACGATCGGCCGAGCGCTGCGACTCAACGAAGACCTGATCGAAGCGGTCGCCCTGGCCCACGACCTGGGTCATCCGCCGTTCGGCCACAGTGGGGAATACGCGCTAGCTGCCCTGATGGCGGGGGCGGGCGGCTTTGAACACAATCGCCAGTCGCTGCGGGTGGTGGACTACCTGGAGCACCCCTACCCGGGCTTTCGGGGGCTGAATCTGACGCAGGTCGTCCGGGAGTGCCTGGCCACCCACCAGACGCGGTACGACACGCCGACCTGCGAGGATCTCGACACCGGCGCGCCGGGCCCGCTGGAGGGCCAGGTGGTCGACGTCGCCGACGAAATCGCCTACACCGCGGCCGACCTCGACGACGCCCTGGCTGCCGACTGGATCACCACCGACGACCTGGCGGACCTGGGGATTTGGCGCGCCGCGTGGTCGGCCGCCGAGGCCGACTACGGCGACGCGCGCTGGATCCACAAGCGCATCCGGGCGCGGGTGACGATTCTGGCGATGATGGTCGACGACGTGGTGGCCGAGACCGCGCGGCGAACCGCCTTGCTCGGCTCGGCCTCCGAGGTCCGACAGGCCGCCCGATGTGTTGGGTTCTCCGCCGATCTGGGGCAACAGGTTGCGGCCTTGCAGGAATTCCTGCTGCGGCGGGTGTACGAACACCCCACGGGGCTCGCCCACAGCCAAGCGGCGAAGGATACGATCACGGCCCTGTTCGAGCGTCTGGTCCGCTGCCCCGACGACTTGCCCGATCGCTATCGCGGCCGCATGGCTGAGCAAGGACTTGAGCGCGTGGTCTGCGACTACATCGCGGGGATGACCGACCGATTCTGCACCGACCAGGCCGCCCAGGCCGGCGCCTAGACAAAACAACAGCCGCCCACGCGTGAGGCGCGGGCGGCTGGTAAATGCTTTGGTGCAAATCGGGGGCCTAAGCTTCGTCGCCCTCTTCAACGGCCTCGGCGGGCGCCGCTTCGGTTTCCAGGGGCAGGAGATCCTCTTCCTCGGCCTCCTCGACGAACACGTCATCTAGATCGGTCGCATCGACGTGTCGACGCAGCAGGTAGTAGATTTCCGTGCTGGCCGAGACAAAGTAACTGATCAGGAACGCCCCGACCATGCCCACGATCACGTAGACCCACAACGCCATGAACCACGCGCCAATGGTTTCGAACGTGCTTAGCGCGGCGGTATTCAGCGGCGCGTGGAGGACCTGGAACGTCGGGGCCGGCCACATGACGTCGAGCTTGTCGTGGGCGCCCTTGATGGTATCGCCGCCGGCCCAGATGCCGAACTTGACGCCCATGTGGGTGGCCTTGAGGGCGGCAAAGGCGAACAGGCGCACGAACACGTAGCACAACGTGCCGTGGAATAACGCGACCAATGCGTACAGGCCCGCTCGCCAGGGGCGATTGAAGATGTAGGAGTAGCTACGGCTGATCGCGTCGAAGCTGTCCGAGCCTTCCACCGCGATGGTCGGGTACATCAGCCCGCAACCGCCCAACAAGCCGAACAGGAGGAACGCGATCACCACGCCGCCGATCAGGGATAGGAAGAACAGAATACCCAGGATCAGAGCGCCGGCGCCAAAGGCGTTGCCGAGCAAGCCGCCCAGCATCAGCAGCCCGCCGACCAACAGGATCACCGCCAGCGGAATCAGCGGAGCCGCGAAGAAGCTGAAGAACTTGCTCGCCGCGAACCGCAGCGCTTGGCCGATGGACGCCTTTTCCTCTCTCGCCGCGTGTAGCGCGGCGATCCGGTAGATGGCCCCGCCAAACAGCGCCCAGCCGGCCATGATGTAAGCGCTGAAAATCAACGCGTAGATCAGATGCTCGGCGAACAACCATCGCACGCCGTGAACGGCCAGCACCAGGTAGAATAGCACGCCGCGCTTGTCTTCGGGAGCCGGGAATGCAATGCCGGTGTCGACAGCGTCCTTAACGCCCGGGGACGGCTGGGTGAACTCGTTCAGACCGCCGAACAACCTCCCGTGAATGACCGATCGCAGGGAATTGCGAACGCAGACCATTTCGAAGCGAAGGAAGCTGGTGGCGATGGTCTCGCCGCGGATGCTGCGAACGGCCTTGTCGAAGTCGTTCGCCAGGTCGGCCAGCCCTTGCTTGCCGGCAAGGTATTGGTTGTCGATCTCTTCGAGGAGCTCATCCCGCTCCTCTTCGTCTTCGGAGCTGTCCTTGGCTTTCTTGCGGGCGTTGTCGTAGGCGGTGTCCAGAAGGTCCTTGGCCTCTCCTTTGGCATCCCCGAAGGCGTCGCACGCTTCGCCGAGGAGTTCGGACCAGCTGTCGTCTTCCTCGATCTCGGCTTTGACGTCTTTGGCGTCGATCTCGCTCAGCGCGGATCGGTATTCGGAACGGACCTCGCCGCTGAGCTTGCCGATCAGGAAGTCGGGCTTGACGGTTTGCGGGGCCAAGTCCTTGTAGAGTTCCTCGGCGGCATCCCGGCGGCTGTCCTTCCAGCCTTCGAGCATCCGGTCGTAGGACGGGTTGCTGACCGCGAACTTGTAGATCTCGTTGCCGGTGGTGTTGACGTAGCCGCCGCCGGTGGACCAGATCAGGTCCATGAGTGTCCCGCCGCCGAAGACGAACAGGATAAACAGGAACGCTAGAATGAGTTTGCTGGGGTGGGTGGCCAGCTTACGGCTCTTGAAGATCTGCGTGAAGCTGAACACTTCCGTCCAATTGACTTGCCTGACTTCGTTCGGCTCAGTCGCCATGAGTGCATCCTTTCAGTTCGGCGATATCGGTAGGTACGAGCCGACCGGCAAGGGCCCTGCGATGTGTGCTTGCGGTCGGCGGCTATTCTCGGTTTCCCGAATGCGCCCGGATTATAGGAACGCAAGCAACCCATGCCAAAGCAAAATCCCCGCACAACAGCGATTGGGTGGGGATCAGAGGGACAATGGGCGGCGGAGAAGGTCAGTCCGAAGAGCCGCTGGACGAGCCTTTCTCGTCCGAGGACTTGTCCGCTGACGATGTTTCCGACGATGGCTTGCTGTCTGACGATTTGCTCTCCGAGGATTTGTTGTCGCTGGAGGGCTTGTCCTTTTCGGCGGCGGCCTTGTAGCCGTCGGAGCGGTAGTCGGTCTGGTAGAAGCCGCTGCCCTTGAAGATGATGCCCGCTCCCGTGCCGATCAGGCGTTTGACCTTCAGCTTGGTGCATTCGGGGCACTTGCGGACGGAGGGCGCCGTGATGGACTGGAATTTCTCGAAGGTGTGACCGCAGGCTTTGCACTCGTAGTCGTAGGTGGGCATGGTGATCGATCGCGACGGCCCTAAGAGTCGGCCGAGGTGTCCTCCGGTTCGGCCGTCCCATCGGTGCTGGGCAACTCGACGGAAACCACCACGCCGGACGGTCGAATGGTCTTTCCGTTGAGGGCGTAACCGCGCTGGACCTCCTGCAGGACGGTCTGGGCGGGGTGCTCGTCGGTGGGCTGTTGCATCAGGGCGGAATGGCGGTCGGGGTCGAAGCTCTTGCCGACGGCCTCGATGGGGGTCAGGCCGAACTTGCCGAGGGTCTCCAGGGCCTTGTCGTGGACGATCTGCATGCCGGTGAAGAACGGGTCGTCCTCGCCGTGGTTCTCGCGGGCAGCCTCCAGGGCGCGTTCCATATCGTCGAGCACGGGCAAGAGGCCTCTGATGACCTCGGCCTGGGCGAAGTGTCGGCCGTCTTCTTTCTCGCGCTGGACGCGCTTCTGAAAATTGGCGTAGTCGGCCGAGACGCGCTGCAGGCGGGCGAGTAGATCGTCGCGCTCTTGCTCGGGCGTCTGGGGTCCGACGGCCTCATCGGCTTCCGGTTCGGGCTCGTGCTTGTGTTTGTCCTTCTTGCTCATGGTGTGGCCTGGACGGACCGGCCTAGTCGCCTAGGCCGAACGTGTCTTTGAGTTTGTCGAGGAACGATTTGCGTTGCGGCGATACATCGGCCTCTTCGGTCTCAGCCAGTTGTCGCAGCAGATCCTTCTGTGTGTCGGTGAGCTTCTTGGGCACTTCCACGTAGACCAGCACGTGCTGATTGCCCTTCCGCCCGTTGCGGGGCGAGGGCAGGCCGCGATCCTTGATGGTGATTACGTCGCCGTTTTGCGTGCCGGGAGGCACGTCGACATCTTCCGGGCCGGCCAATGTGGGCACTTGCACCGCGCCGCCCAGGGCGGCCACCGAAAAGGCGATCGGCACTTGGCAAATCAGGTCGTCGTTGCGGCGGGTGAGCATGGCGTGCTCTTTGATGCGGATGTAAATGTGTAGATCGCCTCGGGCCGTGCCGGTCTGGGCGGCCTCGCCCTCGCCGCGGACCCGCATCGCCTGCCCGTCGCGTACGCCCGGCGGCACGTGGACGGTGAGGGTGCGTTTCTTACGGACGCGCCCGCTGCCATCGCATTTCTTGCAGGGGTGGGTGACGATCTTGCCGGTGCCCTTGCACCGCCCGCAGGGCTGAACGCGAACGCTGACGCCGAAGAAGCTCTGCACCTGCTGCTGGACTTGCCCATAGCCGCCACAGGTGTCGCAGCGGTCGGGCTCGTGGCCGGGCTCGGATCCACTTCCGCTGCAGGTCTCGCAGAAGTCCACGCGCTCGTATTCAAGGGTGGGGTCGGCCCCGGTGGCGACCTCCTCCAGCGTCAGGGCGACCTCGGCCTCCAGGTCGTAGCCGCGGTCGGTGCGGCGCTGACCGCCGCCCATGCCCATCCCGGAGAAGATATCCTCGAACATCGAGAAGATGTCCCCGAAGCCCATGGAGGAGAAGTCGTGCAGGCCCGCCCCTTTCAGCCCGTCATGGCCGAATTTGTCGTACTGCTGACGCTTGGTGGGGTCCGAGAGAACTTCGTAGGCCTCGGAGACCTCCTTAAAGAGGCCCTCCCCTTCGGCCTTGTCGCCTTTGTAGTTGTCGGGGTGGTACTTCAGCGCCAGGCGCCGATAGGCGCGCTTGACGTCGTCGCCCCCGGCGGTGCGCTCGACGCTCAGGACCTCGTAATAGTCGCGCTTCGATGCCATGGCCTTCGGTCGGCCTTGTTGGCCGAAAAACACAGCATAGGGACGCTCGGCCCAGTCGCCGAACGTCCCTATGCATTCACGTAATGGTGCGTTCGGCGTCTTTAGACGACGGCGCCGGTGACCGGCTCCTCGTCGTCGGAGTCCGCGAACTCGGTGACCATCAGATCGGTCGTCAGCAGCAACCCGGCCACGGAGGCCGCGTTCTGCAGGGCCGTCCGGGTGACCTTGGCCGGGTCAATGATGCCGGCCTCGACCATGTCCACGAACTCGCCGGTGGAGGCGTTGTAACCGAAGTTTCCCTTCTGGGCGAGCACGTCGGCGACAACCACCTCGCCCTCGGCGCCGGTGTTGTCGACGATCTGACAGGTCGGGCTGGTCAAAGCCCGGGCGACAATGTCGACCCCGACCTTCTCATCTCCCTTGGCCTTGGCCCGGGCAGCCTCGACGGCTGGGATGACGCGGATCAGCGTTACGCCGCCGCCGGGGACGATGCCTTCTTCCGAAGCAGCGCGGGTGGCGTGGACGGCGTCGTCGATCAGGTCTTTCCGCTCCTTCATCTCGGTTTCGGTCGCCGCACCAGCTTTGAGGATAGCCACGCCGCCGGTCAGCTTGGCCAGGCGTTCCTGGAGCTTCTCGCGATCGTAGTCGCTGGTGGTCTTCTCGATCTGGGACCGAATCGTCTCGACGCGGGCGGTGATGTCCTTCTTAGCCCCGGCACCTTCGATGATGGTGGTGTTGTCCTTGTCGACCAGAATCTTCTTGGCCTGGCCGAGCATGTCCAACTCGATGTTCTCGAGCTTCTGCCCGAGGTCTTCGGAAACGACCTGACCCTTGGTGACGGCGGCGATGTCGCCCAGGATGGCCTTGCGACGGTCGCCGAAGGCCGGCGCCTTGACGGCGCAGACCTTCAGGATGCCGCGCAAGCGGTTGATCACCAACGCCGCCAGGGCCTCGCCCTCGACGTCTTCGGCCAGGATCAGCAGAGGCTTGCCGGTCTGGGCGATCTTCTCCAGCAGCGGGACAAGATCACGCAGGCTGGACAGCTTCTTCTCGTGGATGAGAATGTAGGCGTCTTCCAGCTCAGCCTCGAGGGTGTTGGGGTTGGTCATGAAGTAGGGGGAGATGAAGCCCTTGTCGAACTGCATGCCTTCGACCACTTCCAGCTCGTTGGCCAGGCCCTTGCCCTCTTCAACCGTCATCACGCCTTCAGTGCCGACCTTCTCGAACCCTTCAGCGATCAGTGCGCCGATGTCGGTGTTCCAATTGGCCGAGACCGTGGCGACCTTGCGGAGGTCGTCGGTGGTCTTGCAGGGCTTGGCCATATCGGCGATGGCGCCGGTGGCGGCCTCTACGGCCAGATCGATGCCGCGCTTGACGGCCATGGGATTGGCGCCGGCGGTGACGTTCTTGAGACCTTCATTCAGGATCGCTTCGGCCAGAACGACCGCGGTGGTCGTGCCGTCGCCGGCGACGTCGGAGGTCTTGCTGGCGACCTGGTTGGCCATCTTGGCGCCCATGTTCTCGAAGGGATGGGGAAGCTCGACGTCTTTGGAGACGGTCACGCCGTCTTTGGTCACCTTGGGTCCGCCGTAGGACTTTTGCAGCAGGACATTTCGCCCTGTGGGGCCGAGGGTGACTCTGACGGCCGCGGCCAACTTGGCCACGCCTTCCAACATCGCGGCGCGGGCGTCGGCGTCGTACAGCATCTGCTTTGCAGCCATGGTTTACTCCTATGGTCTCCGGCACGCAGCCGGGACAGGTCCGGTGCTTACTTGTCCACGACGGCCAGGATGTCCGACTCGCGGCAGATCACAAAATCGCCGTCGCCGACCTTGACCTCGGTGCCGGCGTACTTGCCGTAATACACCACGTCGCCGACCTTGACGCCCAATGCGCCGCGCTCGCCGCTATCCAGCAGGCGGCCCGGGCCCGCCGCCACGACCTTGCCCATCTGGGGCTTTTCCTGAGCCGAGTCCGGCAGGACGATGCCGCCCGCGGTGGTCTGCTCAGCGGCGCACTGTTCGATTAGAATCCGATCATCAAGAGGTTTGATAGCCATTATCTTTTGTTCCTTAGATTGAAAGTTCGTGGTTGTCCTGTCGGGCTACATCATGCCGGGCATGCCGCCCATGCCGCCCATACCACCCATACCACCCATACCGCCCATGCCACCCATGCCGCCCATACCACCCATGCCGCCGCCAGGGGCGCCAGCCGGCATGGGTTCTTCATCACTGGGCTTCTCGGTGACGCAGCAGTCGCACGTCAGCAGCAGCGCCGCCACGGAGGCCGCGTTCTGCAAGGCCGAGCGGGTGACCTTGGTCGGGTCGATCACGCCGGCGGCGACAAGGTCTTCAAACTCCATGGTGTCGGCGTTGAAGCCGAACCCCGCCTTGCCGTCGGCCACCTTCTTGAGGACCACGGAGGGCTGTTCGCCCGCGTTGGCAACGATTTGCCGCAGCGGCTCGGTGAGGGCCTTGGCGACGATGGCGGCGCCGGTGGCTTCATCACCGGAAAGCTTCAGGGCGTCCAGGGCCTTGGCCGACCGAACCAACGCCACGCCGCCGCCGGGCAGGATGCCTTCTTCAATGGCGGCACGCGTCGCGTGGAGGGCGTCTTCGATCAGGGCCTTCTTGGCCTTCATGTCGCTCTCGGTGGCGGCGCCAACGTTGATCTGCGCTACGCCGCCGGCCAGCTTGGCCAGACGCTCTTGGAGCTTCTCGCGGTCGTAGCTGCTGGTGGTGGTCTCGATCTCGTTGCGGATCTGTTCAATCCGGGCCTGGATGGCCTTGGTCTCGCCGGCGCCTTCGATCACGGTGGTGTTGTCGTTATCGATGCGGATTCGCTTGGCCGTGCCCAAGTCGGCCAGGGCCACGCTTTCCAGATCGATCCCGAGGTCCTTACTGAAGACCTTGCCTCCGGTGAGGATGCCCAGGTCCTGCAGCATGGCCTTGCGGCGGTCGCCGTAGCCGGGGGCCTTGACAGCCGCGATCTGCAGGATGCCCCGCATCTTGTTAACAACCAACGTCGCCAGCGCTTCGCCCTCGACGTCTTCGGCGATGATCAGCAGCGGGCGCTTGGCCTGGGAGGCCTTCTCCAGCAGCGGCACGAGCTTGGCCACGTTGGAGACTTTGTCTTCGTGGATCAGCACCAGGGGCTTGTCAAAGACGCATTCCATGGCGTCGGCGTCGGTGACGAAGTGCGGCGACAGATAGCCGCGGTCAAACTGCATGCCTTCGACGACGTCGACGGTGGTCTCGAGGCTCTTGCCTTCTTCGACCGTGATCACGCCGTCGCGCCCGACCTTGTCCATGGCCTCAGCCAGCATCTTGCCGACGGACATGTCGTTGTTGGCGCTGATGGCGGCGATATTGCGGATGTCGGCGTCATCGGCGACGGGCTTGGAGAGCTTGACCAGGTCGGCGCTGATGGCCTCGACCGCCTTCTTCAGCCCGCGCGACAGGGCCATCGCGTCGGCGCCGGCGGCGAGGTTGCGGAACGCCTCGGCGAAGATCGCCTCGGTCAGGACCGTGGCGGTGGTCGTGCCATCGCCGGCGACGTCGGAGGTCTTTGAGGCGGCCTCCTTAACCATCTGGGCGCCGAGGTTCTCGGTCTTATCGGTCAATTCAATTTCCTCGGCGACGGTCACGCCGTCTTTGGTCACCGTGGGGGCGCCCCATCCCTTGTCCAGGATGGCGTGGCGGCCACGGGGGCCGAGGGTGCTCTTGACCGCCCGCGCGAGCTTGCGGACGCCCTGAAGCAGGGCCTCCCGCGCGTGGGTCTCAAAAGCGAGTTCTTTCGCGGCCATAGGGTGAATCTCCTTTTAGCTAGCGTTTTGTTGTAACAGTTTGTTAAACCTGGCCTTACTTCTATTCTCGTCCGGTCGCTCCGCCGGCCTACCTGCAATGCGAGCGCAACGGCGGCCACCTATCAAGAGCAACCCCTGTGCCGTAACACACAAGTCTTTATCTGCGAGTTTGTTATGTGTGATGGCGTGGAGGGATCCTGGCCCCCATCCTGCCATCTGGGCGGCCAGATTGGCCGGGGCGAGCGCGTTTTGACAGCGTCGGCAAGGAATTTGGCCGTCAGGACTTGCGAGCGGTCGGGCGTCTAATGGTGGAACGTGCCGGCCGGGTCGGTGTATTGCTCTTCGATTTCGGGTTTGGTCAGGGAGACAATTCGCCCGTCGACGTAGAGGACGTTGGCTCGGCCGTTGTGGCGAGCGACCACTTCACCGTTGGTGTACTTCTCATCAAAGGGCTGGTCGAGCTGGTCGCCGTGGAGGATGGCGTCGGCGTCGGTGTAGTCCATCATGTAGATCTGCCCGAGATTGGGCGAGGCGTTCTGGACCAGGCTGTTCATGCCGTAGCTGATCTTGGCCAGGGCGGCGTAGGAACGGGCGCTGTTGGCGTAATTGCGCCCGATCAGATCGCGAACGGTCTCGCTCTCCCAATTATCGCCGGGCCCGTCGCAGAGAAAGTGGTCGCTGCCGGTCTGGTCGCCGTAGGCTTCCCAGAACTCAACGTCGTAGATGTATTCCTCGACGATGGCGTAGTGATCGGTGAAGGTGATCAGGATGGTCGACCACCCAACCGCGATGGCTGCCTGGTTGTCGGCGATCTGGCCCCCGAACGGGCTGAGAACTTTCCACAGAGGGTTCACCGGGTTGCCGCCGTTGAGTTCCTGTCCCTTGTACATGCCGATTAACTGCGGATCGTTGATGCCCTGGCCTGTCAGTACGTCGTAAAGCGGCGTGTCGAAGTGTTGCTCCCACCCGTACTGCCAACTGACTTGGTGGATGTAGAGGTCCTTGACCGCTTCGAGGGGGTCTTCCAGCGGTTCGTTGTCGGAGGGGCAGACCATCAGATCTATCAGGTCAGCCTCGACGATGGTGGCCTCCCAGCGGGTGTAGTCGGGCACGGCTATGCCGAGCCGGTTGTGAAGGTCGATGCCGCTGGTGGTCTCGTCCAGCAGCGTAATGCTGATCTGGCGAAGCTGGTTGCGACAGAGGGCTGAGCGGGACGATTCCAGCATGCGCTCGAAGCTCGGCACGGCGATCACGGCAAGCAAGCCGACAATGCTGAGGATAATCAGCAACTCGGTCAGCGTAAAGGCTGGGCGCACGGGCTGCGCCTCGCCGCACCTCCTCCCCGTCTTGAATCGGTCCTCGGTCAACACCATTTCCTGTAGGTGATACGAACGTCTCACATGGACTTGGATCGGCCCACGAACAGACCGACCATCATCTAATCATAGCACAGTTGTGGCGGCCTAACAGCGTCGGATATGCCGGGGGGGGCGTTGGTGGTCTCTTGCCGGTTTGGCGGCGGTGGCCTATCATCGACGACACCCGATGACCCCTGAAACGTCTGCCCAACTCGATACGCCCGCAATGCGGCAGTACCGGCAGTTCAAGGAGCAGTACCCCGACTACCTGCTGTTGTTCCGCATGGGCGATTTTTACGAGCTGTTCTACGAGGACGCTAAGATCGCCAGCCGCGATCTGGGGTTGGCCCTGACCGCGCGCAGCAAGGGCCCGTCAGCGGTTCCGCTGGCGGGGCTGCCGTACCACGCGTTGGACAGCTACCTGGGACGACTGATCCGGGCCGGGCATCGCGTGGCGATCTGCGAACAGGTCGAGGACCCCAAGCAGGCCAAGGGCGTGGTCAAGCGCGATGTGGTGCGGCTGATCACGCCAGGGACGCTAACCGATGAGGCGTTGCTGGATCAGCGGGCGGGGAACTACCTGGCGGCGGCGTTTCCGGTGGGTGATGACCAAGCGGGATTGGCGTGGGTGGAGCTATCCAGCGGGGATTTTCGGACCATGCTCACGCCGGCCGACCACGTGTTGGATGAGTTGATCCGCATCGGGGCGGCCGAGGTGTTGGTGGCGGAGGGCTCGGCCTTCGATACCGCCGAGTTCCGCCAGACGCTCGATCAGTGCACGTCGGCGGTTTCGACCAGCCGTCCGCCGTGGGCGTTCGAAGCACACGGGGCGCAGGCCGCCCTGCAAGAACACTTCGCGGTGGCCACACTGGAGGGGTTCGGTTTTGAGGGGTGGGACGCGTCGCTCTCGGCGGCGGGCGCCATCATCGAATACCTGCGCGAAACGCAGAAGACGGCGCTGGACCATATCCGCGCGCTATCGAAGTTCGACCGCACCGACCACATGGCCATCGACGGCAACACGCTGCGATGTCTGGAAGTCCACCGAACGCTGCGCAGCAATCGGCGGGAGGGCAGCCTGCTGTCATGCATCGATGAGACCTGCACCGGCATGGGCGCGCGGCTGTTAGAGCGATGGCTAACGTTCCCGCTGACCGGCTACAGCGCCATCGTGCTGCGGCAGGATGCGGTGGAGGAACTGACGACCGACCGGCAACGACTGGCCGACATCCGCACGCTGCTGGGAGAGACTTCGCAGATCGACCGGATTGCCGCCAACATCGCCCTGGCCCGCGTGCGGCCGCGCGAACTGGTGGCGCTGGGGCAGACGCTGGCGATTCTGCCCAAGCTGGCTGAGGCCATCGCCGGTTGCTCGGCCGACCTGGTTGCGCACCTGATGCCGACCTTCGACGGCCTGGACGCCCCGGCCTATCTGATCGCCGAGTCGATCGACCCGGATTGTCCCAACGTGCTTCGCGACGGCGGCGTGATCGCGGCCGGCTTCCACGACGAACTCGACCGCCTGCGACGCGTTGGCGCCGACGGGCAGAGCTGGCTAGCCGGCTACCAGGCCGAGCAAGCCAAACGGCTGGGCATTCCGAACCTGCGGATCGGTTTCAACAAGGTGTTCGGCTATTACATCGAGGTCACCCACGTCAATCAGGACAAGGTGCCGGCCGACTACGTCCGCAAACAGACGCTCAAGAACGCCGAACGCTACATCACCGACGAGTTGAAGCGCTACGAGACCGAGGTCCTGACCGCCGGCGAGCGGGCCAAGGACCTGGAGGGCATGCTGTTCGAGCAGATCCGCCAGCAGTTGGCCCAACACCTGGAAGGCTTCCAGCGGGCGGCTGAAGCCTTGGCTACGCTGGACGTGCTGGGGGCGCTGGCGCAGTTGGCGGTCGATCGCGGGTACGTTCGGCCGACCATTACGCAGGACAACATCCTGGAAATCGTCGGCGGGAAGCACCCGGTGTTGGCCCAGCAACTGGCGGAGACATTCGTCCCCAACGATCTGATGATGACGCCCAAGAAGGATCGGTTGCTGATCATCACCGGCCCGAATATGGCCGGCAAGAGTACCTACATCCGCCAGGTCGCCCTGCTGACGCTGATGGCGCAGACAGGCAGCTTTGTCCCAGCGGAATCAGCTACCATCGGCCTGGTGGACCGCATCTTCACCCGCGTGGGCGCCGCCGACGAGCTGACGCGCGGCCTATCGACGTTCATGCTGGAAATGGTCGAGACCGCCAACATCCTCAACAACGCGACCAGCCGGTCGTTGGTCATTCTCGACGAGGTCGGCCGAGGCACGAGCACCTACGACGGGCTCGCCCTGGCCTGGGCCATCAGCGAGTACCTGGCCACCCAACTGAAATGTCGCGCCCTGTTCGCCACGCACTACCACGAACTGTGCGAGCTCGAGGGATTGCTCGCCGGCGTGCGGAACTACAACGTGGCGGTCAAGGAATGGGCCGACGAGGTGATCTTCCTGCATAAGATCACCCGCGGCGGCTGCGACCAGAGCTACGGCGTCCACGTCGCCCGCCTGGCCGGCGTGCCCGCCGACGTTATCGACCGCGCCAAGACGCTGCTGCCCCAACTGCAAGCCCACCTCGCTGAGGGCCTCGACATGCCCGAGCTGGCCGACCGGGCCAAGCAGGCGGCTGAGCAAATGCAGCTCTTCGCCGACAGGCCCGCCCACGTTGCCCGAGAAATCAAAGCCCTCGACCTAGACAACCTCACTCCCATGCAAGCGCTCGAAGCCCTCCGCAAGCTCAAGAGCGATTTGTAGGCCCCCCTAGGGGAAGCTGGGTTGATCGGCGAAGCCCTCGAACTGAATGCTGCCGTCTGTGTCCAGATGGAGGATCGCGTAGGCGTTGCTGGGCGGGAATGGGCCTTCGCATAGAGCTTTGAGGGTCAGATAGGGGATTCCGTCGTGCTCTCCGAATCGGCCGGTGTGGCAGTGGCCTTGGAGGACGGCCCGGACGTTGCCGGCTTGGGCGATGATGCCGCGAGCGGCGGCGCTATCTTTGACGGCGTGCTTGTTGACACCCGCTTCGGTGACGCGGGGGTCGAGTTCGGCGTGGGTCAGGATCAGCGTGGGTCTGTCGCCCGCCCGTTTCAGTTCATCAGCCAGCCACGTTAGTTGAGCTTCGCCTAGCCAGGCCTCTCCCCAGTCTTCGGGCATGGTTTCGGGCGTGTAATCCGAGCCGTCCTCGAAGCAGTTGGTGTCCAGCACGATGAAGCGGAAAGGCGCGTGGTCGAACGCGTATCGTGGCGTGTCGCTGGCGGCGCCGCTTTGGGCGAGTAGGTCGGCTTTGGTAAGGCAATCCAGGTCGTGATTGCCGAGGACAAAATGATGTGGCCCGTCGAAGCGCCGCACAATGGCTGCTGCTGCGGCCAGGTTGTCGGCCGGGTCGGTGGGGTCGCCGTCGACCCGGTCGAGCAAGTCGCCGAGGTCGATGATGGCGTCCACCTTGCGTTCGATGAACGTGTCAATGGCTTCGGCGAGCTTATCGAGGGAGTGGGAGCAATAACGGCTGCTGTAGTCGGCCCCGGCGACGTGGGCGTCGGTGAACAATCCAATCGTCAGGAGCCGCTCGCCCATTGCTAGCCCTCGTTGGCGGGGAGATCGGCCAGCTCGAACACGTACAGGTGGTTCATGCCGTAGACAAACCGCTTATGGCGGGCGAGCGCCAGGCCGGCGTCGGCGCAGAGGCGGACGATTGTCTTGGTCCACATGCCGCCAACTTCGCGGGCGTCAACATCGCGGTGTTTGTCCTCGGAATACCACCATAGCTTATGGCCCAGGCCGCCCAGGAGAGGGTTGATCATGGTGATCAGCACGCGTCCGCCGGGGCGGAGCAGGCGGCGGGCCTCAGCCAGGGCCCGGGCGCGGTAGGGAATGTGGTTCAGACACGCGATGAAGGTAACGGTGTCGAAGGAGGCATCCTCGAACGGCAGGTCGGCGGTGTCGGGGACCACCACCGTGCCGCCGCCCCAGTCGACCACGTCGACACCGACGCCGTCGCCGTAGGTGTTGACCAGGCGATTGGTCCCCGAGCCGAGGTCCAGCAGGCGGCCCCTAGTTTCGGGCAGCACCGCCCGCATGCGGTCGTCTTCCATGGTGGTCCAGCCGAACCTGGGCAGCCACGCCTGGTCGAACAGCACCAGCCGAAAGGCAATCCCCAGGAAGTCCCAGAGCCCTTGCAGCAGGCTCTTGGGCTTGAGGGTCGGCGGGGCATTGGTGTCGGTCGAACTCATGGGATGTTTCGGGGGCCGAAGGTGGCCACAGCCCGAGTAAGGTACTCGATTCAACGGCCGAAAGCGATATTCGGCCACCGCACGTTGACGGCAAAGCGCTTGTGCTGGTTGCGGGCTTGGGAATAATAGGCTCAACCCGCTTGAGATTCCGAAAGGTCCCGCCCGGTGAGTTCCGACCTGTCATTCGAGGATGTAACGGTTTGCATCCCGGCCTACAACGAGGCCGACGCGATCGAACCGACCCTGCGCGAGCTGCGGGCGCAGTTTCCGCAGGCGGAGGTCATCGTGGTCGACGACGGCTCGAAGGACAAGACCGGCCAGGTCGCCCAAGGCGTTCCCGGTGTAACGGTACTGACCCACAGCCGCAACATGGGCTACGGCGCGTCGATCAAGACGGCCGTTCGCCACGCGCACGGGAAGGTGGTAGCCTGGTACGACGGTGACGGCCAGCATCGCCCGCGCGATTTGGCGCGCGTGGTTCGTCCGGTCCTGTCCGGCCAGATGGATGCGGTGATCGGCCGACGCGTGCGGGGCTCGGACGTGCGACCCGAGCGCGTGCCGGGCAAGTTCCTGCTGCGGATCGTGGCTGAAGCGGTCGCCCGCGAGCGCATTCCGGACCTCAATTCCGGGCTGCGGGCGTTTCGACGGGAGATCATCGCCCAATACCTGCACTTGCTGCCGGATGGGTTCTCGGCGTCGACCACCAGCACGCTGCTGATGATCAAGCGGGGGTATCGGCTGGGCTACAAGAAGATCGTTACGCACCAACGGGTGGGCTCGAGCACCGTCCGCCAGCTGCGCGACGGGCTGACCACGCTGCACCTGATCACCCGCATCCTGGTGCTGTTCGAGGCCTTCAAGTTCTTCACCGTCTTGAGCGCCCTGCAGGTGATTCCGGGGATGGTTTACGGCTTGATTATCACGTTCCGGTACGGGCGGGGCTTCCCCACGTTCGCGTCGACGGTGGTGATCTCGGGCGTGCTGACGTTTCTGATCGGCTTGGTGTGCGACCAGATCACGGCCTTGCGGCAGGAGCGCTTCGAGCGCAGTTAGCGAATCGCCATGTGCGGCATTGTGGGCTACTTCGACTATACGCAGCGCGGCTGGTCCGTGCCGGTCGACGCGTTCGATGTGATGATCGACGCGATGGCCCACCGCGGCCCCGACGGGCGCGGCCGCCTGCAGCGACTGGGCGTGGGGTTGGGGCATCGTCGGTTGGCCATCATTGACGTCGACGAACGCGCCGCTCAGCCCATGGCCTCGCCGGACGAGAAGGTCCATCTGACCTATAACGGCGAGATCTACAACTTCCCCGAGCTGCGCCGCCAGTTGGAAGGCTTGGGCCACGTCTTCCGGACCACCAGCGACACGGAGGTGCTGCTGCACGCCTACTTGGAATGGGACCTGGCGTGCGTGGATCGGCTCAGCGGCATCTTCGCCTTCGGCATCTACGACGCCCGAAAGAACCGGCTCTGGCTGGTGCGGGATCACCTTGGCGTCAAGCCCCTGTTCTACGCCGACGTCAAGGGGGCGCTGCTGTTCGCGTCGGACGTTCGGCCGATCCTGTTGGTGCCGGAGTTCGACGACGAAGCCGACCTGGAAGGCGTCGACGCCTACTTCACCTTCAGCTATGTGCCGGCCCCGCTGACGGGCTATCGGCACATTCGTCAGTTGCCGCCGGGCCATCAGATGGTGGTCGAGGATGGTCGCGTGCGGATCGAGCCGTATTGGTCCTTGCCGCTGGAGGCGCCCAAGCTGAGGGGCAGCGTCGACGCGTTGGTCGACCAGTTCGATGCGCGGCTCAAGGCCGTCGTCAAACAGCAGATGGTCTCCGACGTGCCGCTGGGCGGGTTCCTATCGAGCGGAACGGACTCCTTCGCCATTATCCGTGCCATGGAGGCCGCCAACCCGGGCCAAACGCGGGCCTTCAGCGTGGGCTTCACCGATCCGCGGTTCGACGAGTTGCCGGGGTCGCTTCAGGCGGCCGAGGCGTTGGGTGTGACGTTGGCGTCGGAGACGATGACGTTGGACTACTCGGCGCTGTGCGACCGCGTTCGCCCACACACGCGCGAGCCGTTCGCGGACTCCTCGTCCCTGCCGACCTACCTGCTCTGTCAGATGGCGAGGCGCCAGGTCACCGTCGCCCTCAGTGGCGACGGCGCCGACGAAACCCTCGGCGGCTACGCCACGCATGATGCCGCCGCGGCGGCCGCCCGGTACCGACACTGGCCCAGGTGGGTGCGCCAGGGCATCGTTCGGCCGTTGACCAAGCTGCTGCCGGAAGTCGGCGGCAAGTACTCGTTGCGCGAAAAGGCGGGACGCTTTGTGGCTGGGGCCGAGCAAGGTCGATGGCGCGACCATGCGAGTTGGCGGGTGGTCTTCACGCGCGAGCTGAAGCGGCGGGCCTACACCGAGGAGTTCTGGGACGCGGCGCGGAACTTCGACCCGCTCGGACGCTACGCCGAGCCCATGCGCCGGGCCGAGCGGGCCGGCTGTGGCGAGTTGGACTGCCTGCTTTACGCCGACCAGACCTTCTACCTCCCGAGCGACATGCTGGTGAAGGTTGACCGCATGAGCATGGCCCACAGCCTGGAGGTGCGGGTGCCCTTCCTGGACAAGGATCTGGTCGAGTTCTGCTGGCGCCTGCCGGTCGAGCTGAAACGCGACAACGGGCTTGGCAAGATCGTTCTCCGGCGGGCCATCGCGGATCTGTATCCCGACGAACTGGCCCGGCGCCCCAAGAGCGGGTTCAACATGGCCTGCGACAGCCGCGCCCCGCGAACGATTCCCCTGGCCAATCGGTTCTGCCGGCCGACCCCCCTGCGCTACGGCCAGACGTTTGGCAGATACCACCAACTCATGATTCGCTACTTGCTGGCGCTGCTGCCCGGCTAGCCGGGCGGGTAGAACGCTTGCCACAAGACGATGTCGTTCGTGCCGGTGGCGCCTCCAACGTCCAGAAGCTCTACGCCCAGAGCTTCGAACGCGCGCCGCGCCAGAGCGGTACGGGGCTCGTCGGGTTCAGCCAAGAGCCATTGCGGCCTGGCCTGGTCGATCCGATGCTCGAAATCCACCTGCGTCATAGCGCGACGTTGCTTGAGGTTGTGAGTCTTGGCGCCGGTGAGGTAGTGGACCACGCTGGCCTGTCGCGTCAGCACCACGGGCGGGCGATCACCCGTGTGGTGATCGGCGATGTACTGGCCGGCGACGAACCAACCTTGGTCCCGTTCCAGGCGCGAGGCGTTCGGGGTGGTGCCCTTGCGGTAGCTGATGCCCTTGTCCACGGTGTGGATGACGTTGCCGGCTACCATTACCGCCAGGGCCGTTATCAAGGCCGCGCCCAAGACGCGGGCATTCACGTGGCGCTCGCGGGCGATCTGCCGCACCACGGCGGCAACACCCACGATCAGCAGCACCGTCGCCGCGGGCAGCACGAACAGAAGATAGCGGGCGCGGATGCCGGGTACGGTCGCCAGCAAGGCGACCATCAGCAGAATGGTCACCGGGAACAGGACCTCGCGCCGGCGAAGGCTGACCGCACAGCCGACGCCGATGGCGATAGGCGCCAGGAAGTTCAGGCCGATCGGCACGTCGGAAAAGCCCGCGAAGGTGTTGGAGGTCTCGGTGACGGTTTCGTGAAAGACGTTGCGGGCCATGGCCGGCAGCATCTGGCCGAGAGGCCTGGCCAGGTGAGAGGCCGCTAGGTACGTCCCGCCCTCTCCGGATTGGACCGAGGCGGCATAGCGGGTCCACCAGACCATCGGCCCGAAGGCGACGGCGGCAAATGCGGCCGCGACCGCCAGACGCTCGGCCCACGGTCGCCCGCGCCAGCCCAGCCATAGCGCCAATGCCGCGGCCGGGGCCATCACCAGCCCGTTGGTCCGCGTCAGGGAGGCCGCCGCCACGGCGATAGCCGCCGCCATTGCGACTGGCCACCGCCACCGCCCGCCGCGGGCGGCGTGAATAACCGCGCCCATGGCCACGAACGCCAGCAGCGTGAACAGCACGTCGCTGATGATCATCGAGGCCGCCTTCCACAACACCAGGTTCAGCGCGAACATCGTCGTGCCGGCCACGGCCAGGTCTTTCCCGAACGACTGACGCAGCATCCAAAACGCCACCGGCGTGCAGGCCAACGCCAAGACGATCTGGGTGATGTTATAGATCAGGTACGACGAGCCGGCGACCTGGCCCAGCCCAGCCAGGAACACCGGGAACAGCGGCGGGACCATGACGTGCGGCTCGTAGTTGAACACGTAACCGGCGCCGGTCGCGAGCGACCGCGCCAGGCCCATATACAGGGCGCTGTCCGGCCCGGCGTGCCAGGAGGACGTCAGGTGGAATACCAGCAGCGCCGCCTGGATGCCCAGGATCAGCCACAGGCTCCAGGGGCGGGCCAGGCCTGCGAAGGCCTCGCGGGCGACGTCGAGGCTGTCAGGAGATGATCGGCGCAAGTCGGTCATTCGGGGCGTTCGCGTTTTCAGAAATGTCGGTCGGCCGCTATCGGGCGGCTTGGGTGCGTTGAATCATGGTGTACCCGCCCAGCACGTTGCGGACGTTGTCGCGCCCATGGTTCATCAAGATCCGCTGAGCGAGGTAACTACGATATCCGGCCGCACAGTGAACGGCCAGTGGCTTGTCGGCGGGGATTTCGTCCAGGCGGCTGCGGATGTCGTCGACCGGCACGTGCAGGGTGCCGTCGAGATGGCCCTTGGCGAACTCCGCGTCGGTACGGACGTCCAGCACGGTCGGCGGCGTCGGGCCGGCCAATTCGTCCAGTAGTTCCGTCGGCGTCATCGCCGGCATGAGGCCGCGACGCGTGTTGGCCCCGGCGAAGCCCGCCTGAATGGCCACATCCTTGGCCGAGCCGAACGGCGGGGCGTAGCACAGGTCGAGCTGTCCCAGGTCGTCGATGGTCAGCGCGCCGGCGATGGCCGTGGCAACCACGTCGACGCGTTTGTCCACACCCTCTCCGCCGACGGCCTGGACCCCGAGCAGTCGGCCGGTGTCGGGGGCGAACAGGATCTTCAGCGCCATCATCTGCGCCCCGGGGAAGTGGCTGGCATGGTTCGGGCCGGGCAGATAGACCACGGCGTAGTCGAGTCCCTCGGCGATCAGGGCCCGCTCGGTCAGGCCCGTGCAGGCGGCCGAGGCCCCGCCCACGCGCACCACGGCCGTGCCGAGCACACCGGCCAGGCTCAATCGCCGCGGGTCATCGTCGGCTACGCCCTGGAGGTCCAGCACCATGTTCGCCCCGGCCGCTCGACCGGCCTTGTTGGCCGGGCCTGCTAGAGGAATGTTCACCTGCCGATTGAGCACGAGGTGGCGGGTTTCGCTGTTGTCGCCGGCGGCGTAGATGGCTGGGTCGGAGGTCCGCTGCAGGGCATCGACGGCGATGGCCCCGGTCTCGCCCAGAGCCACCCCCGCCTGTTGGGCGAGTTGAACGTTCGGCCGAACGCCGACCGACAGAATGCCGATATCGAACGACACACGCCGCCCGCCGCGTGTGACAGCTACGGATTGGCCACCATCTTCAATGATCTCCGCGACCGCGTCCGAAAGGATCACCTCGGCCCCTTCGGCCTGAAGCGCCGCCTGGAGCGGCTGGGCCATTTCCGGATCGAGCGCCAGCATCAACTGGTCGGCCATCTCGATCACCGTGACCGCCAGGCCGCGGCGGAGCAGTTGCTCGGCCGTCTCCAGGCCGATGTAGCCGCCGCCGATGACAACGGCGCGAGAGGGCTCCCCGGTCGCCAAGCGGGCCATGATCGCGTCGACGTCCGGGATGCTGCGGACGGTGAAGATGTTCGCGGCCCCGAGACCCGGAATCGGCGGGCGGATGGCCTCGGCTCCCGTGGCCAATAGGAGCCGATCGTAGGTGAGCTGGTCGGTCGAGCCGTTGGCCTTTTGGAACATCACGATCTTGCGGCTGGGGTCGATGGCGGCGACGGTGGTCTCGGCCCGGACATCCACGTTGAATCGCTTGGTGAACTGGTCGGCGGAGACCACGAACAGTTTGCCCCGATCGGCAATCTCGCCGCCAACGTGGTACGGCGGGCCGCAATTGGCGAAGCTGATGTACGGGCCGGCCTCGAAGAGCACGATCTCAACATCCTCACTCATGCGGCGGGCCTTGGCGGCGGCCGACGCTCCGGCGGCTACGCCGCCGACGATGACGATTCGCTCAGACATTTTCGGCGATTCCTCTAGCGATTGGCGAAATACCACGCCACCGCGGCCCCAAAGACAGCCCCGGCGAGCGTGGCGAAGATCAGGTTCGGTTTGGCCCGGCAGGCGCCGGTCCGACAGACATAACTGCGCCCCAGCAGCAGCCCCCCTGCCGCTCCCAGGCCGGCTCCCAGCGCGATGATGAAGACGTCTTCCATGGGTCTAGCGCTTGCGGCCCTTCTTGCCGGGCCCGGCGTTGCGGTACATGCACTGCATCAAGCTGCGGGCAGCGGGGTGGACCACGCTGTAGTAGACACATCGCCCGTCCCTTCTGCGGGCGACGATTTCGTGGGCCATCATTCCGGTCAGGTGCTGGCTGACCGCGTTGGGCGCCAGGTCCAGCCGATCGGCCAGGTCGGCTACGGTGATCGGCTCGCGCATCAGCAGATCCACAATCCGCAGCCGATCGGGGTGGCCCAGAATCCGCAACACCGGAGCAATCCGCTCGAAGGATGCTTCCGGGAGGGCGCGAGGAGAAGTCGCTTGAGTAGTCATACTATCAATATATCAAGATGATATGATATATCAAGCCTCAGGACCAGATTTCCTGGCCCCGTGGAATCGGGGAGCGTTATCGGCCGCTCAGGCAAATACTGGTGTCGGTGGCGCTGGTGGGCAGGGCGCCGGGGGCGCCGTCGCCGTTGGCGTAGATCTCCTCGGGGGCGAGCGGGAGGCGGCGGGCGTATTTGGTCGTGAAGACGCTGGAGCCCTTGTCGATCCATTCCACGGTTCCGCTGGCCAGCAGAACGCCCGTTCCGAGCTTGGGATGGTTGGAGGGCCGACGGGTGGCGCCGACGGGCCCGCCGGGGTTCCGATCGGCGAAGATGACCATACGCCCGTCGAGGGCATCGGACAATGGCGCGGAGTTGGCCTTGCCGGCCGCGTCCGTCTCATAGGGCCACTGCATGCCGTAGGAGTAGTTGAAGGGGCTGTTCCAGCCGTACTTGGCGGCGCGAGGGTCGACGACCAATCGCTTCTGGGATTCGATGTCGGCCGGGCAGCGGAAGCCACTCTCGACGATCAGCGATTCATGAATCAGCAGCCAGACGTTTTGCATGGCGCTGTCGCCCATGACTTCGGGCCATTGGCCGCTGTCGGGTTCGGCGTCGGTGGTGTTGGCCGAGGTGGGCGCGCTGTTGGCGCCATTGGGGGCCCGCTCGGCGAGATGGATGAGCGGGTATTGCCCGCGCTGGATCTCAGAATACAGGACCACGCTCTTGCCGATGCCGTTGAGATTGGCCATGCAGGCGGCCTTGCGGGCCAGGCCTCGGGCCCGGTTGAGGTTGGGCATGAGCATGACCGCCAGTAGAAGCACGATCGCAACGAAGCCGCCGACCACACAGGCCACAATGATGATCGCCAGTTTGGCGCCGCTGCCGCCGCTGGGCGTCGGCGCTTCCGGGAGCGGGGGCTGAACCGGCGGGGCTGGGGGGATCGAATCGCTCATGGGTTATCCTTTCTCGCCGTCATCGTTCTTAAGGTAGAGCGTCTGGGTCGGGAAGGCGAATTCGATGCCTTCCTCGTTGAAGCGGCGGAGCAACTCCATGTTGAACTCGTGGGTAAAGGCGAGGTAGTCCTCCCACTCCGGAGGCGTATACCAGTAGGTCACGGCGATATTGAGGCTATCGGCGTTGAACTCGGTGAAGTGAGCGCGGCCGGGCTTTTCCTCGGGGAAATGCCCGGCGCGGGCGGCGAGCATGTCCTTGATGATGGCGATGGCCCGGTCAATCTTCTCGGGGGTGGTGTCGTAAGTGACCGTCACGGCCAGGGAGCGTTTGATGTAGGCGCGCTCGGAAATGTTCTCCAGGTTGGTGTTAGCGATGGTGGCGTTGGGGATGATGACCAGGTGCCCGATCAGCGTGCGGATGCGGGTGGAGCGGAAGCCCACCTCTTCCACCGTGCCGTCGTAGCCGCCGACCACGATGCGGTCGCCGACCTTGAAGGGCCGATCGGTGAAGACGACGGCCGAGCCGAACAGGTTGGCGATGGTGTCCTTGGCCGCCAAGGCGAAGGCCAAGCCGCCCAAGCCCAAGCCGGCCAGTAGCGTGCTGATGTCACGGCCCATCACGTTCTTGAGGATGAACAATACCAGCAGGATGATCACGAACACCCGCAGGGCTTTGCGGACCAGCGGGACGAGTTGGTCGTCGAAACTGGTGTCGGTGCGGTTGGCCCACTTGCTGAGGTAGTGTTCGACCACGTCGACCATGCGGTAGATCAGCCAGGCCAGCCCCAGGTACATGGCCACCGAGGCCGCCTGGCCCCAGACCACTCCCAGCTCGGGGGCGTTTGCGGCATTGCTGATCGGCACGTCCAGCTTCATCACGTAGCGGACCAGGTACACGCCCAGCACCACAAACAGCATAATGGCCGGGCGTTCAGCCGCTCGGAACGTGGTCTCCAGTCCTTCCCAGCCGGGGCGGTTGGCCAGGTGGTCGGCGTGGCGGATCAACAGGAAGCTAATTAGCTTGCCGATGATCATGCCGCCTAGGATCACCGCCAGCAGCGCCCCCCACTGCCACGGAGCATTGCCCAGCCAGATGTCCTGGGTCAGCCAGGTCGCGTCGGGGTCGACTTCGACCGCCTCGGCGATTCGGGTCGTCGGCTGGGTGGCCGGCGCGTCCGCCACTTGGGCGATCGGGGACAGGGCCAGCAGCAATTGCACAATCGTTACGCTCATCAGTTGTTTCTCCGGCTTCTGTTACGCCGAGCCCGGCGCGACGGGCGGCGCGAATGCCTAGCTTAACGGCCTGCGGTTGTCATGCAAGGGCGCGACGGCTATCATCCGCGACCGAGGAGATTGTCATGACCAAGCAACCATTACGCGTGGGGTTCGTCGGGACCGGCATTATGGGCGGGCCCATGGCGGCCAATTGCATGAAGGCGGGCCTCAGTGTGACGGTGTTCAACCGCACTGCCGCCAAGACGTCGGCACTCGTCGAGGCCGGCGCGGCCGTGGCCGACAGCCCGGCGGCTGTGGCGGCTGCGAGTGACATCGTCTGCAGTTGCGTGACGGCCGACGACGACGTGCGGCAGGTCGTGCTGGATGAAGCGACCGGCATCATCGCCGGCGCGCGCGAGGGGTTGATTGTGGTCGATCATTCCACCGTCTCGCCCGGTGTGGCGGTCGAATGCGCCGAGGCCTTGCGGGCCAAGGGCGCCGGCTTCCTGGATGCGCCGATCTCTGGGGGCGACGTAGGCGCCAAGGCCGGCACGCTCAGCATCATGGTCGGCGGCGAGAAGAGCGATTTCGATACCGCCCTGCCCGTGCTGGACGCCATGGGCGGAACCGTCACCTATTGCGGGTCCAGCGGGGCCGGCTACACCGTCAAGCTCTGCAATCAGATCCTGGGCGCGTTGTACTTGGTGGCGGCGTCCGAGGCGATCAGCTTGGCCAAGGCCTCCGGCGTGGACATTGACGCGATGCTCCAGGCCGTCAGCAGCGGCGCCGCGGGCAGTTGGATCCTGAGCAACCTCGGGGCGAAGATGGCGGCCGGCGACTACGCCCCGGGGTTCTTCATCGATTACCAACTCAAGGACCTCAAACTCGCCTTGGCTGCCGCCGACAAGCTCACCCTCCCGCTACCGGGCGCAGCCCTAGCAACCCAAATCATGAAAGCGGCGTCCGCCCTCGGTCACGGCAAGGACGGCACGCAAGCGACGTTCAGCGTTCTGCAAACGTTGGCCGGAAACTAAGGACGCTTAGGCGAGCGACTACACGGCCAGCGTCACGCCGCCTTCGGCTGCGGATTGCTCAGCCAGTAGAGCTACGCGTGTGGGGAGGGCTTGCTCGGTCAGGTCCGGGGCGGGGAGTTCGCCGAGGATCCTTTGAACGAACAGCTCGGTGTCGAGCATGACGCAATCGGTTTCGGGCAGGTCGATGATCTCGGCGGCCCCGTCGAGTTTCTGGACGCGGAGGACCTGATCGAACCACGTTATGCGGGCGTCGGTGCAGATCAGTTCGAACTGAAGGATCGTTTCTTGGCAGGGCACGCCCATGGTGTAGTTAACGTGGCAACTACAGCCGTTGTGGTAGCCGAAGAACATGCTGCCGCTGATGGCGGCGATCTTCCCGGCCTCCTCCCGCTGCCACAAGCTGGCCGCAACCCAACTGGGCGGGCCGATCCAATCGATGAACTGGTCGGCCTGGTGATAGTTGGCCAGCGAGAAATACGAGCCCATCACGGCTTGATCGGTCGTCCACTTCCACACATAGGGCAAGGCCATCACGCCGCGGGCCTCGATGGGCTCGCCCCATTGCGATAGGCGCTCGCGGACGAATACGTGCTGGTCTTCCAGGCGCGTGGTGGCGCCGAGGTGCAACACGCGGCCGGTGCTTTCGGCGACGGCCTGCAATTCATCAAGCTGCTCCAGCGTGACCGCCAGGGGGTACTCGACAAACACGTCCTTGCCCGCTCGCAGGGCGGCGATGGCGATCTCGGCGTGCGAGTCGTTGGGCGTGCAGATGCAGACGGCGTCGAGACCGGCCTTGCCGGTGATGTCCGACCAGCGTGTGGACGTCATGGGCACGCGCCAATGGGCGGCCTGCTCGGCCAGCACGTGCTTGTTGCGCGTGGAGAGCGCCGCGATGCGCACCGATTCAAACTGCGCCAGCTTCTCCAGGCGGCGAACGCCCATGTTGCCCAAGCCAATGATGCCGATCTTCTTCATCGTTCGCGCTAGCTCTCCAGGGATACGCCCAGCTTGGTCAGCAGGCGGTCGAAGTCGTCGAGGCTGTTGTAGTCGATCGTTAGCTGGCCGGTGTGTTGCTTGCGACCTGGCTTGATGACGACGCGCGTGGAAAGGTGCCGTGCGAGCTGTTGCTCCAGGTCGGCAATGTGCGGAGCCTTCGGATCGGCGCTGCGCGTTGGCCCTTCATCGCCAGCATCGGCGCCGGTTTGCGCGGCGGCGACGAGCGCTTCGAGCTGCCGGACCGAGAGCTGCTTGTTGACGGCCCGCTTGGCCAGACTGCGCTGCTTATCGGACTTTCCAGAAAGCCCCGCCAATGCCCGCGCATGGCCGAACGAGAGCTTTCCGTCCAGCAACATCTTCTGGACTGAATCGCATACGTCCAGTATGCGCAAGTAGTTGGCTACTGACTCGCGAGAGGATCCAACCCGCTCGGCCAGCTGGGCCTGGGTGAGGCTGAACCGGTCCATCACATCGCGAAAGGCCTGCGCTCGTTCGACCGCGTTCAGGTCGGATCGCTGGATGTTCTCGATGATGGCCCATTCGAGGATCTGCTCGTCAGACGCCTTCCGGACGACGACCGGCACTTCAGTTAGACCTGCATCGTGGGCGGCGCGCAAACGACGCTGGCCGGCAATGAGGATGTAAGGCGCCTCTTCCGATCGCCCTTCCGGCGCGGGCGCCACCAGCAACGGCTGAAGGACCCCCTGCTTCCGGATCGATTCGGTCAGCTCAGCCAGTTGCGTCTTGTCGAACGTCTTTCGGGGCTGATAGGGGTTTGGCGCGATCTTCTCGACGGCGAGTTCGCGCGGCTTGCTGTCGGTTGGCACGGGCGAATCGGCGGATACGTAGGTGCCAACGTCTTCAGCCGGCGGCGCGGTGTTGACGACCAGACTCGATAGCCCCCTGCCCAGGCGTGGTTTCTGATGGGTCTGCTTGGCAGCCATGTCGGGCCTCCGTTCCCGGTTATCGACTGTTCCACGTGGAACAATCGTGGTTTACGATGTCCGTATGTCCTCAAAATGGTATCTGCCGAAATCGAGAATCGCAATTCGAAAATCGAAAATGGGGGATGTGTTCCACGTGGAACATCGGAAGAGATTTGCAGCTAGGAATTACGCCGGAGAAGCCACCGACAGAACACCATCAGCGCCCACAGACGGTCGGCGTGGTCGTCGGTCTGGTCAAGGTGGTCGTTGATGAGGCCTTCGAGGGCTTCAGGGCGGAAGATCTTCGCGGCGGCGACGGCCGGGTCGAGCAGCGTTTCACGCATCTGATCGGCGAGCTCGCCACGGAGCCATGCCGCCAACGGGACCTGGAAGCTGTGCGTCGGCCGGGTGAGCGTCTCAGCCGGGAGGATGTCGGCAAAGGTCTCGCGGAGGATATGCCCGCCGGGGGCCTTGTCATCGACCGGCAAGGACAACCCAAACTGCATTACCCGCGCGTCGAGCATGGGCGCCCGCAGCTCAAGGCCATTGGCCATGGAGGCCAGGTCGGTGTTGGTCAGCACGTCGTCGGGCAAGTAGGTGGCTAGGTCGTGGTATTGGGCGCGGGTGATCTCGTCGTCGACGTCGGGGGCTTCGAACAGTTCGCCGAACCAGTCGGCGGGGGCGCCCAGGTCCAATGATTCGGCGAAATCATCAGCCAGCAGGAAGGCCAGATCCTCCGGGTCAAAGAGCGTCCGGGTCTTGAAGTACTGCTGGGCCGGCGGCAGGGGCAGGATCTCGGCGAAACGGATGAACCGGGCGAGCTTCGATTGGCTGCTTCGCTTGGCCCAGGGCCTGGCCAGCAGGGCGCCCAGGCGGATGAACATGTACTGGAATGGGCGGGTGTTGTCAGCCTGGTGGAGGAGGCGGTAGCGGTCGCAGCGGCCGAAGGCGACATTGCCGCCGTCGCCGGCGAGGGCGACAGTCATGTGCTGGCGGGCAGCCCGGCAGATCAGGTAGGTCGGTAGGGCGTTCGGGTCGGCGAAGGGCTCGTCATGCAGATCGAGGATTCGGTCCAGCATCCCGACAGGATCTGGCTGGACGATCAGTTCGGTATGGTCGGTTCCGACGTATTCAGCCACGCGGCGGGCGTTGGCAAAGGCCTCATTCGCACGATCGCCCAAGGCGATGGTGAAGGTCTTCACGCCGCCGGCCCGGCCGGCCTGCTCGGCCATCAGCGCCGTGACGATGGCTGAGGACACACCGCCGCTGAGGAGGGCGCCGACGGGAACATTTCCGACCAGCCGCTGGCGGGCCGATCGGGTCAAGTGGCTGCGAATCAACTCGATCCGCTGTGGCTTGGCGCTGGGCAGGCTAAACCAGGACGGCTCCCAATAAGGCTCGGGGCGTGCAGGGCGATCAGAAATCTCTAACATATGTCCTGGAAGTAGTTTAACAGAATCCGAATAGGCAGAATCAGGACTATTTATGTACCCGTTTGTCAAGTAAAACGGCACGGAAATTCGACGGATATCGGCCGACACGTCCGGGTGGGCCAGAAGGGCCTTGGCTTCGGAGGCGAAGATCACGCGGTCGATGCCGAAGGAATACCACAAAGGTTTTTGGCCTAGTGGGTCACGGGCCAGAACAAGTCGGGTCTGGCCGGCGTCATAAAAGGCGAAGGCAAACTTGCCGGTCAGGCGGTCGAGGGCCCAGTGGTCGTAGAGCTTGTACAGTTGCAGGAGAACTTCGGTATCGCCAGCGGTGGTGAAGGGAATGTCGATGGCCTGCATTTGCAGCCGCAGTTCGCGGAAGTTGTAGATTCCGCCGTCGAGGGCGATCGTGGCCAGCCCATCGTCGGTAGTCATGGGTTGGCCCGAGCCGGTCGGATCGATGACAGCCAGGCGGCGCGTGGCGATGGCGCAGCGTCCGTCGGCGGAGAGAAACTCTCCGCTCTGGTCCGGCCCGCGATGGGCCAACCGGTCGGCCATGCTCCGAGCGACGTCGAGGTCGGCTCGGCCTGGCTGAAAAAGAAACTCGCCTGCGAACCCGCTCATGGCGGGCATTCTATCGTGCGGGAGTCGGCTCGTCGAGCGAGCGGAGTTTTCGACAGAGACAGGCGTTGTCGGAGATCGCATGAATGTGATAGCGGTTGGTCGCGAACAGATGGGCCATGGCGTGGCTGGCCCCGCCGAGGAAATCGTGGGGCGCTTGGACCATTCCCACGTCGTCCAGGGCCATGACGCCGCCGACGGTCAGCAAGCGGTCGACGTGCACGATGTCGGCCATGACAGCCGGGAAGTGGTGGTCGGCGTCGATAAAGGCGAATTGGTAGGTCTCAGTCAGCGCCGGCAGAATGGCCATGGAATCTCCCCAACGGAAATCGACGATGGTCTCGTAGCCGGCCTGGCGGACATGGGTCTCGGCGGCGGCGCGAAGGGCGTGGTCGGGGGCGATATCGACCACGGTCAGCCGCCCGCCGGTTTCGCTGAGGGCCTGGGCCAGGAAGAGCGTGGAGTAGCCGAACAGACAGCCGACCTCCAGGCATTGCGTAAAGCCGTTGGTGACGATGACGCGGTAGAGCGCTTCGCCGGTCGCGGCGGGGATGCAGTGCTTCACGGGCAGTCGGCGGTTGCCCGCCGTGAAGACGCCGGTGCGGATCAGTTCGGCGAGAACAGGATTATGATCCATAACACGCACTCCCGGGCCCGTTGGTGGGCCGGCTGCTTTATAGGGCTCGGCCTGGGCGATTCGCGCGGGCCCGGTTACACGGCGGTAGGCCCCAGCGGGTCGGATAGCCGCCAGTGTTGTGAAACCCCCACCGGGCGGCTAGAATCGCCCAACTTCCCAGGCCGCCGCGCGCGGAGGCGCGGCGCATAGAAGGGGCTTGCCCATGGCGGAACGAGCGGACACCACGGCGGCGGGGTTGGCGGCGTTGGAAGACATCTGGCCCCTGCAGGCGATGCTCAATGCCCGGGCAGGCCATGATACCGCGGGGCTGGGCCGGCAGTTGCTCGAGGCCGAGCAGAACGGGCGGCTCGGTGATGACCTCGAGCTGCGCACCACGATCGGGCGCGCGCTGAAGAACTACATCGACGCGATGGCGTCAGAGTGCCACGAGCTGCAGGAGTGCTTGTCCTGGAAGCACTGGTACGCCGAGGCCAAAGCCGGGCGACAGTACCAGCTCCAGGACCTGCAGAACGCTCGTGTGGAAGCGACAGATATGCTGTTCTTCTGGATCAGCATCTGTCAGCTACTGGGGATGGAGTGCGACGACGTCTATCGGCTGTATGCGAAGAAGTTGAAGATCAATCACAAACGGCAGGACGAGGGCCGCTCTCAGGCCGAGCACGGCGAGCACGAAGATGAGAACCGCGACGTGGTGTAGTGGTTGTTTGAAGACGCGCCGAAGGAGAAGCGGCTGATGAAATACGTATGGATACTGTTGTGTGGGATCGCGTTGATCGGCGCAGCCGGCTGTCAGGACGAGACGACCGTGGTGGCGCCGAGCCTGGCGCCTCCGACGGGGGAGTACGTGGTGGTCGAGGCCCAGGATCTTCCCCCCGAAGCCCCTCCGGCGATGAGGGCCACGCCGGACTTCCGCCAGACGGTCCAGGCCGCCAAGGCCAAGGTCTTTCCGGCGGTGGTATTCATCAAGGTGCTGCGGGAAAGCCATCAGTCCGGCAAGAAGATCACCTCCGAGATCCTGGGCTCGGGCGTGCTGATCTCACCGACCGGGGAGGTGGTGACTAACTGGCACGTGGTCGACAAGGCCACGGAGATTCGTTGCCTGCTTTCGGATGGTCGACCGATGGACGCTCGCGTGGTCGGCAAGGACAAGGACACGGATCTGGCGCTGATTCAGTTGGCCCTGCCGGCGGGCGGCGCGGCCTTGCCGTTCGCGACGATGGGCGATTCCGCTGCGCTGAAAGAGGGCGACTTCGTGATGGCGATGGGCGCCCCGTGGGGGCTAAGCCGGTCGGTCTCGATCGGTATCATCTCCTGCACCAAGCGATACCTGGTCGACAACAGTGAGTACAGCCTGTGGTTGCAGACCGATGCGGCCATCAGCCCGGGCAACTCCGGGGGCCCGCTGGTCAATACCGACGGCGAAATCGTCGGCATCAATACGCGAGGCATCATGCGGGGGGGCGATACGGGCTTTGCCGTGCCGAGCGAGACGGTCCAGTTGATTGTGGGGCGTCTCCGCGAGCACGGCGACGTGAATTGGTCCTGGACGGGCCTGCAACTTCAACCGCTCAAGGATTTCAACCGGGACATGTACTTCGACGGGGCCGACGGCGTGATCGTGGCCGGCACGGATCCGCAGAGCCCGGCCCGGCGGGCGGGTCTGATGGCCCGCGATCGGATCCTGGCCGTTAACGGCGAGCCGGTCTCCGCCGTCCATGACGAGGACCTGCCCGCGGTGCGGCGCAAGCTGGCGCTGCTGCCGAAAGAGGGTGAGGTGGCGCTGACGGTCCGCCGGAACGGCGAGGTGATGGATCTGGCCCTGACCTTGCGCGAGAAGGGGCAGGTCGAAGGTGAGGAACTGGACTGTCCGCGCTGGAACATGACGGTCAAGCAGATCAACCAGTTCGACAACCGCGACCTGCACTACTTCGTCAAGGAAGGGGTGTTCATCTACGGCGTCAAATACCCGGGCAACGCTCGAAACGCCGGACTGGAGACGCAGGACATTATCCTGAAGATCGAGGGTCAGCCCGTCAAGACCCTCGCGGACGTTGAAGCCATTTACACCGAAGCCCTCGCGAATATCGACAGCAAGCACCGCATTCTGTTCCAGATCATGCGGAACGGTCTGATGCGTCAGATCGTGCTGGACTTCTCGCGAGATTACGAACGGGAATAGCCTTTCGGCCGGCAAGGCCCGACAGCAGGAGCGTGTGATGAAACAGTTAGACGTGACGTGGGTGTGGTTGCTGGTGGCGCTGCTGGTGGCGCCGGCGGCTTGGGCGCAGGAGTCGGCTGAAGCCGACGTGGACGCCGAGGCCGACGAGCCATCGAAGCTGGAAACCAAGCGGCTGGTGGCCGAGGCGGTTCGGCCGGGGCTGGTGCAGGTCGAATACACGCTGCGCTACGACAAAGGCGACTCGCCCGTCTTCCACGGCGGCACCGATGAGCGATACGGGGTGGGGATCATCGAACAGGAGCGTCCCCTGGAGACACGCGGCTATCTGGTTTCTCCGACCCAGGTGGTACTGGGCGATCTGATCCTGCACCCGCGGTTCGTCAAGGAGATCCGCGTTCGCTTCGGCGACGACGTCGTGACCGCTACGCCGGCCGGCTACGCCGTCGACCGCGATGCGATCCTGCTCGAGCTGGAGCGGCCCCTGGCCGGCGCCGAGCCGTTGGCGTTCGATGCCGCCGCCGAAGGGCCTTACATGAAGGTCAACTACGTCCTCTACGACGCCGAATGGACGGTGCGGGTGGGGAGTTTCTCGCCGCAATTGGCGCGGACGGCGGCGGGGAGGGAATTTCAGGTGGCTGACGCCAATGCGCTGATCGTGGCCGAGGACGGCGCGCCGGTGGCGTATCTGATCAGCCATGAAATCGCGCCGGACGATTCCTGGAAGGGCTCGCCGCTTGAGTGGGACTGGGTCGCCGAGCCGCAGATGACCGAGCAGTTGGCGACGTTGGAGCGGAGGGCGGACGCGTCGCTGCTGCGGGTGGCCCTCAACTTTCGCAGCCCCAAGAAGCAGGCCCAGAGGACGGGCGGTTATGACGGCAGCTCGGGCCAGATCGGCACGGAGCTGAACGTGGTCGGCGTGCTGATTGGCCCCAAGCGTCTGTTGGTGCTGGCCGACCTGGGCCCCAAGATCACCGCTCGACTGGAGCGGATCCGCATCTATCGCAGCGACGGCGAGCCGGTCGAGGCGACGTTCGTGGGGTCGCTGGCCGATTACGGCGCGCTGGTGGCCGAGCCGGCCGAACCACTGCCGGATGCGGCGCCGCTGGATACCGCCGACATTCACGACCACTACAATCAACTGCTCCTCATGGCCGAGGTGACGGTCCAGGGAGACAACCGCGTGGGGTACTTCCTGCGGAACCGCATCACGAGCTTCTACAAGGGCTGGCGCGAGAACATCTACCCCGGCATCCCGGGCGAAGAGACGAACGTGTTCCTGTTCGATGCCAACGGCGCGCTGGTGGCCTTGCCGATTGCCCATCGCCCCAAGACGAGCATCCAACAGAGCCGCGGCCGACGAGGCCCGCGGACGACCGCGGCGGCCCAACTGGCGGCTGTGCTGGACGGGGCAGACGTCGCCGCGGCTTTCGACGCCAACAACGTGCCGCTGACCGAGGATCAGGAATCTCGCCTGGCCTGGATGGGCGTATCGCTGCAGCGGATGACGCGCGAATTGGCCAGGGCCAACGGTGTATCCAAGCTGACGCGCGACGGCAAGACCGGGGCGATTGTCTCCTACGTTTATCCCGGCTCGCCGGCCGACGCCGCGGGGGTCCAACTGGGCTGGGTTCTGCTGCGCCTGGACGTCGAGGGCGAGCCCAAGCCCCTGGAGGCGACCGCCGACGAAAGCATCTGGGGAGGGGGCCGGCCCTTCCCGTGGGCCAAGTGGGGCGATCTGCCCGAGGAGTACTATGACTCCTGGCCGCCGCCGTGGGAGCCGGCCGAGAATACCTTCCGGCGCTCCTTGACGGACCTGGGCTTCGGGCGGACCTACACCGCCCAGTTCTTCGTCGACGGCGAGATTGTCGAGAAGAGCTTTGAGGTGGTCGAATCGCCGAAACATTACGAGTCGGCGCCGAAGTTCGAGTTCGAGCCGCTCGGCCTGACCGTCAAGGACCTGACCTTCGAACTGCGTCACTACTTTCGCAAGACCGATGAGGATCCGGGCGTGGTGACCTCCAAGATCGAGCCCGGCAGCCGGACGTCCGTCGTGGGCCTCAAGCCTTATGAGATCATCACCCACGTGAACAATCAGCCCGTCTACACCGTGGCCGATTTCGAACGCCTGGTGGCCGGCCAGACTGAGCTGCGCTTCGATGTGCTGCGCATGACCAGCGGGCGCGTGGTGCAGGTCGAACTCGAGCCGGCAGTGACGATTCCCGACGAACCGGACGAGCCCACCACCGCCCCGGCCCCCATGGACGCCGGCGAGATTCCACCCCTCGTGCCGACGCAGTAGGGGGTTGTTCAATGCCTGAGGAAAGGGCCGATCCATAAGATCGGCCCTTTTGCTTGCGCGACTAGTCGATCAGCACGCGTCGGACGCGTCGGCCGAGGCGGCAGGATAGTTCGTAGGGAATCGTGCCGGCCAGACGCGCGAGGTTCTCGAGGCTGTGACTGTTGGTGATGTCGGGGGAGACGATCTCGACCTCGTCGCCGACGGCGGCGCCGGGCGCGTCGGTCAAGTCGATAATGACCTGGTCCATGGATACGCGGCCGCGGATGGGCACGTCGATGTCACGGATGCGCATGGTCGAGCGGTTGGATAGCTCCCGGTCATAACCGTCGGCGTAGCCAACCGGCACGAGGCCGACCGTTGCGTCATGCTTGAACTGGTAAGTCAGCCCGTAGCCGCAGCGGCTGCCGGCGGGGACGGTCTTGATCTGCATCAGTTGGGCGGTCAGGCGCATCGCGGGGTGAAGCGCCAGATGGGTCTGCATGTCGTCGGAGGGTTGGTACCCGTACAGCGCGATGCCGGGTCGAACCATGTCCAGATGGCTTTCGGGCAGGTCGATCGTGGCGGCGCTGTTGGCGGCGTGGAGGCACAGGCCTTGGCGCCCGCCGCAGCGGCCGACGGTATCGAGGAAGCAGGCGAGCTGTTCGCGGGTGAAGGCCTTGTCGGCGTCATCGGCCACGGCGAAGTGGGTATAGAGGCCCGTCAGTTGGATGGCCTCGCTCTGGCGCACCAGTTCGACCAGGGCCGGGGCCTGGGCCGCCGGTGCCCCGCCGCGCCCCATGCCCGAGTCGATCTTCACGTGGGCTTCGGCCCGTGCGCCGACGCGCTTGGAGGCCTCGGTGATGGCCGTCACTTCGTCCGGGGCCACCACGGTCAGGATTACGCCCTCGGCGATCAGGCAATCGAGCGCCTCGTGCAGTTCCTGGCCCGTCGCCCAGGCGCAACTGGGCAGGAACATGTGGATGGGCCGCTCGTAGCCCAGCCGCCGTAGGTAGAGGGCCTCTTCCGGGGTGGCCACGCCGGCGCAGTCAGCCAATTCCTCGACCAGCCCCAGCAGCGTGGCCGTGCCGTGGCCGTAGCAGTTGGCCTTGACCACCGCGCAGATGGCCGTCCCGGGCGACAGGTGCTGGCGCAGCGCCGTGAAGTTGGTCCGAATGGCCGAGGCGGAAATCTCCGCGGTCAGGTAGCTGCCGCCCAAGGTGGCTGGCAAGCGCATCGGGCGCGAGCCGGTCTCGGTATCCTCCATCAGGTCGGGCATCTGCTGACCGCTCAGATCGACTAGGCGTTGGGGAGGAGCGTCCTCGGTTGGGTGCTCGGCTGTCATGGCCGGGATTATACCCCAACGGTGCCGCCGGGGCAGGTCTTGGCTTGGGGTGCGACGTGTGTTATGATTCGCGATCTATGCCGTCCGCGGCGGCGGGCGGGCCTACGAGTAACTTTCGTTGGAGGCATCATGGCCTGGAAGACCGCCATCATGGGCGCCACGGGCGCCGTGGGAACCGAGTTCCTGAGGATTCTCGAACAGCGGAGCTTTCCGCTGGCGAGCCTGAAGTTGTTGGCCTCGCATCGGTCGGCCGGCAAGAAGCTGACCTACGCCGGCGAAGAACTGGTCGTCGAAGAGCTCGGCGAAGATAGTTTCAAGGGCGTAGAGTTGGTGCTGGCGTCGGCGGGTGGCGACTTCTCCAAGAAATACGCTCGGATCGCCGTGGCTGCCGGCGCCGTGGTGGTGGACAACACGTCCGCTTTCCGCATGGATCCCGAGGTGCCGCTGGTGGTCCCCGAGGTCAATCCCGAGGACATCAAGACACACAACGGCGTCATCGCCAACCCGAATTGCTCGACCATTATTATGAACGTGCCGGTTTGGCCCCTGCACCGGATCAACCCCATCAAACGGATCGTGGTCAGCACCTATCAATCCGCTAGCGGGGCCGGTGCCGCCGCGATGGCCGAACTGCAAGCTGGGGCCAAGGCGTTCCTGGCCGGCGAGCCGTTCGAGCCGAAAGTGCTGCCCCATAAGGCCGCCTTCAATGTCTTCAGCCACAACAGCAACATCGGCGAAGACGGGTACAATACCGAAGAGCGGAAGATGGTGCTGGAAACCCAGAAGATCTTCCATTGCCCGGCCATTCGCGTGACGGCCACCTGCGTGCGCGTGCCCGTAATGCGGGCCCACAGCGAGGCTATCAATCTGCAGTTCGAAAAGCCCATGCCCGAGCAACAGGTCCGGGAGATCCTGGCCAGCGCCCCGGGCGTCACGTTGGTCGATGACCGGGACGCCAACTACTTCCCCATGCCGCTGGACGCGACCGACCAGGACGACGTGCTGGTCGGGCGGATTCGTCAGGACATCAGTCAGGACGATCAGTTGGGCATCGACTTGTTCGTCGCCGGCGACCAGATTCGCAAGGGCGCCGCGCTGAATGCCGTTCAGATCGCCGAAATGCTTTAGGGACGCCGCGGGCCCGCCCGCCGCGTCGCCAGGGGAGTTGCGATGACAATGCGCTGGGCCATCGGTGCGATCGCGATCCTGGCCGTGACGGGCGTGGCCCGGGCGGACCAGCTCGATCAGGCCTACGACGAGGTGCAGCAGCGTTATCGCTTGCGAATCGAGCAGGCCTGGGCCTCGGAGACCGAAAACGACGATAACGCGTTGGCCCAGGAGATGCTGGGGGTGGCCATCAGCGGGGCCGAGACCGATGTGATGCGGTTCGCCCTGGCCGACACCGCGGTTCGCGTGATGGCCCATTGCGGGTCCAGCCGCGCCGGGGCCCAGGCGCACCGCGCGATGGCCCAAGCCGAGAGCATCCGCCGGTATCCGCCCGCGCTCAAGGAGCACCGCGTGATGGAGATTCGCGACTGGCGGCTGGATCGGCTCGACCGGGACGACATTACCGGGCGGCGGTACACGTCCGCAGCCAATATGGCCGCCAAAGCCCGGGTGGAGCTCGCCGAGGCCGCCGACGCCGTTGAAGCTGCCCGCCAACTGATCCGCACCCACGAACTGACCGATCTGGTCGCGATGGCGGACGTCACCGACCAGGCCGTCCAAGACGCCCAGAAAGCTCGGGCCATCATCACCGAGGCTGAAGCCGCCTTGGCCGCCGCGGAGGCCGAGGCCAATCCGACAAGCATCCAAATGGCCCGAATCGCCTTGGCCGAAGCGGTGATGGGGGTGGATGGGAACATCGTGGCGGCCGCGACGCACTTGGCGGAGACATCCGACCCGCGGGCGGCGCCGCTGGCGGCGGTGGTGCGCTTTGCCGAGGGCGATACCGTTCCCGCTGGGGAGGTCTTTAACGCGGTAGTGGTGCTGACCGAATGGGCTCAGAAACTCCAGGGCCGACCGCGCCAGCGCGTGGCCACCGTGGCCGGCCGCCTGTGTGATTACGTGTCCGCCAACAGCACCGATGACCCCACTCGCGCCGCTTTGGCGCGAGCGTTCCGGTTGCGCCTCGAGCAGTTGCGGGGGGCCGTACCGACCGCACCGAGCGCGCCGACCGCCGCGGCGCTGGCCGACCTTCACGGCGCGTCCGAACGCGTCGGTGACGAGCGCGTGCGGCTGATTTACACCTTCGACGACGAAGCCGAATACAAGGACTGGCACACCCGCCGGGGGGAGTGGGAGTGGCTGAAGGGGGAGGTGGTCTGTGAGGACGGCTACGGCAACAGCGAGTCGGCGGCGGTGCTGAAGCTGCGGTTCCGGGCGGATCGCCCGCTGATGGTGTCGTTCCAGGGGGAGGCCGCCCGGCAGGTCGGGGTAGAGCTGGCCTTCCGTCCGTGGGGCCTGAAGCGCACGCGCGGCGGATACTACGCGTCACTGGCGACGACCTCGCGCTCGCGCGACGCCGAGGGCCCGGAGGGCGTGCAGGTCCGCGTCTTTGATTACACCCATGAGGACGTCGATGACAAGCTGGCCAGCGGCCGCCCGTACCGAATGACCTTCGAGACCGACGGCGAGGGCGGGTGCACCTGGACCGTCAACGACCGTGTGATCTACATTCATCGGCCGGCCGAATCGGCTGCCGCCCGGCTGGGCGGCTCGCTGGACGTTCAGTTGATCACGTCGTCGCCGTCGAAGCGATCGCCCACGAGCTTCGACAACGTCGTGATCGAGGGCGTCCCCATGCCGAGCGAGACCTGGCGCCCCCAGGAGTAGGTCGATGGCTTCCGACGCCGCCCCCACGCGCAACATCAAACTGGTGATCGCCTACAACGGTGCGAATTACCACGGGTGGCAGAGACAGACCGACGATCTGCCCACCATTCAGCAAGTGATCGAGGATGTCGCCACCGGCGTGATGGGCCATCGGGTGGTGCTCCACGGGGCCGGGCGCACCGACGCCGGTGTTCACGCCGCCGGCCAAACCGCCAACTTCCATACGCCGAATCTGGCGATTCCGCTGGTCGGCATGCGGCGAGCGATTCAGGCTCGCCTGCCGGGCGATATCTCCCTCCGATCGGCCGTCGAAGTTCCCGAGGACTTCCACGCCTCGCGATCGGCGACAGGCAAGACCTACCGCTATCGCATCTACGTGGCCTCGGATCGGCCGGTCGCGCTGCACAAGCAGGTCTACCACTACCCGTTCCACGATCTGGACGTGGATCGCATGCGGGCCGCCGCGTGGCGACTAGTCGGCACGCACGATTTCCGGGGCCTGGCCACCTCGGCCGAGCAGCGCGAGAACACCGTGCGAACGATTGTCCGCTGCGAGGTCAGCAGCCAGGGCAAGGAAGTCCATGTGGCCGTCCAAGGCGACGGGTTCCTCTACAACATGGTCCGCAACCTGATCGGCACGCTGATCGAAATCGGCCGAGGCTACTGGGAGCCGGACCGAATCGATCTTGTCTTGAGCACCCGCGACCGCACCCTCGCCGGTCCGACCGCCCCCCCGGGCGGCCTGAGCATGTTGTGCGTGCATTACGACGAACATCCCCAAGACGGTAGGGCGAGCAACTAGTTGCTCGCGCAACGTGGACAACACAATGGCAGGATTGCTTTATCAACCGGACATGGACGGCCTTCGTCAGCGGATGGCGGCCTGGTGGCATCGTGAAGATATCGGCCGGCCGGCCATGCAAGTCTACGGCCCGGCCGCCGACCCTCCCCTGGAACCGACCCCGCCGCTGGACCCGCCGTCGGGCGTCAACAGCCTTAACTACACCATCCAGGATTTCGACTACCGCGTCCGCTACGCCATCCACTGTGTGAAGATCTATCAGTACTTCATCGACGCGCCGCCGCGAGCGGGCGCCGAAGTCGCCCCCAACGCGCTGGCCCTGTTCCTGGGCTCGCGCGGGGTGGAAGAAGAGGGCACGGTCTGGTGCGAACCGATCTTCGAAGAACCCAAAGACGCCGTCTTCGAACTCCGCGACGACAACGTCTACTGGGACTTCTCCTGGCGATTGGCCAACGAGATCAAACGCGTGGGCGAGGGCAAGTTCCTCCAGGAGTTCCCCGACCTGATCGAAGGCCTCGATACGCTGGCCGGCCTGCGCGGCACGCAGACGCTGTTGTTTGATCTGGTCGAACGGCCCGATTGGGTCCACAACTGCCTGGGCAAGATCAGCGCCTGCTGGAAGACCGTCTACGACAAGTTCTACGACCTGGTCAGGGACGAGACCGGCGGCTCCTGCTTCTGGGCGTGGGCGCCGGGGCGGATGATCAAGCTGCAGTGCGACTTCTCGGCCATGATCTCACCCGACATGTTCGGCGAGTTCATGGTCCCGGTCCTCGACGATCTGTCGAGTTACACCGATTACAGCATGTACCACTGGGACGGGCCCGGCGAGATCCCCCATCACGATCATCTGCTGGGAATCGAAAACCTCGACGTCCTCCAATGGGTGCCCGGGCCAAACGATCCGGTCTGCGACGATCCGCACTGGTGGCCCATGTACCACAAGACCGTCGACGCCGGCAAACGCATGCTGATCGGCGCATCAATGGAGAACCTGCCCGCCCTCAAACGCGAGTTCGGCGAAAAGCTCAAGGACTTCGTCCTAAACGTAAACGTCCCCAACGCCGAAGCCGCCCAAGAGGCCGTCAAGATGGTTGAGTTCTAACCGCGCTGGATAAGGCCTGTACGGGGGATAGGTTGAAGACAACATCGATAGGGGGGCTGTCGTTTTCTCGAGGGGTCCACTTGGGAAATGGTGGGGCCGGTCTAGACTAGTTCAAAGGACAGATTGAATTAGGGGGCGAGAGGACAAATAGCCGACCTAAGGAAGGCAAGGGCGTAGGCCGGTTCGTTCTCCCGCTTAGAGAAAGGAAGAATCCGTATGCGCACCGTCATTTGTGTGGTTGCCGTGGTCGTCCTGGCTGCTTCCGGGATATCCGAGGCGGCGCTGCTGGTCTCGGGCCCGAACGTTCTGACCGACGGCGTGATGGAGTATCTCACGCTCGCGGAGGCGGGGAATCTGAAGTACTCGGAGCTTCAAGCCAAACTCGCCGCCGGCGTGGCCGGCCATACCGATTGGCGACCGGGCACGCGCGCCGAGTTCTATGCGATGACGCGTCGACACCTGTCGGCCCCACTGGCGGGCTATTATTGGAACGACGGCTTCCTCAGCGACGGCTCGAGCTTCCAGCTCGGCGGCGTTTTGGGCGGTTACGGTGAACATCCCGCCCTTGCAAGTCTGCGATCCGGGGATGTCGTCCTGGCCCAGGAGCTCAAGGATCTGATTCTGCTATTTGGCGGCTTCAATTTCGACCCGTCGTTCTTACTCAATAACATGGGCACCGCCGACCTTGACGGGCTGGGCAATCGATACCTTTCCAGCCTGCAGGCCTATTATGTCAGCAGCACGGGAACGTCGATCGCGCGCAACAACATCATCTCCGGGCCGGCTGTTCAGGGCACACGACCTCTGGCCAACGAAGAGACCTTCACTACGGCCGATTGGTTCGTCGTGCGCGACGTCCCCGAACCGGTCACAATGGGCCTTCTGGGCATGGGAGGCCTGGCCCTGCTTCGGCGCAAACGAACCGGCTAGGATGTGGGGCGAGCAACTCATTGCTCGCGCAGAGCACTTTTTCACCTCGTTGCCGTTAGCGTCACCGTCTGCGCGGCCGGCAGGGCAATTTGTCGATACGCGGGGCCGTGGTCGGAATCGGCGGCTTCGCCGCCGTCGCAATCCAGTTGGCTCGGGGAGAAGGGGAACTTAACGCTGACCGTCTGAGCCTCACGGCTGGTCAGGCTTGCCCGGAGCGTGCCGGCCTGCATGTCCCATTGGATGTCTACAGCCACGCCGCAGCGGCTTTGCAGGCCGTTGATTTGGCCGGTGGGCCATTTGGTCGGCAGGGCGGGCAGGAGCTTGAGCATCTCGGGCGTCGAGAACAGCAGCATTTCGATGATGGCTGCGGTTAGGCCGAAGTTGGCGTCGATCTGGTACGGCGGGAAGCTCTCGCCCCAGTGCAGCGTGAGGCCCTGCTTGCGCCAATCGTTGTGGTAGGTCAGCAAGTTGCAGGCTACGCAGGAACGGCTGAGGATCTCCAGGCACTCCAGGGCCCGGTCCCCCTCGCCGAGGCGGGCGTAGATGTTGGCCATGTGCGAGAGCGACCAACCGGTCTGGCTGGTCAAGCCGATCACCAGGCGCTTTTCGACGGCCACGCGACAGGCCTCGTACATCTGCGGGTCGGTCTCTTCGGTCACTTCAAAGCCCGGGAACAGCGGGTAGAGGTGCGATTGGTGGCGGTGGTGGTAGTTATCAGGGAAGGCCGGGTGTAGCCATTCACGAATGGCGCCGTCTTCGTTGGCTTCGTAGGCTGGCATCTTATCGAGCATGCCGCGCCAGCGGGCCACGCCGTCGGGCTCGATGTCGAGCGTTTCGCAGGCCCCGCACAGGTTGCCGAGCACTTCCTTGGCGATGGCGACGTCCATGGTGGCGTTGATGGTCACCATGCCGCAGTCGGGAATGCTGGGCGTGTTCTCGGGTGACATTGACGGGCTGAAGATGAGCTGGCCGTCTTCGCCTTCGAAGAGGAAGTCCTCGTAGAACTCGGCGGTCTCTTTGAGGAAGGGCACGACGCGATCGGCCAGGAACTTGCGATCGCCCGTGAACAGCCAGTACTCCCAATAGAGCTGAGCGATCCAGCCGGCGCCGGCCGTCCAGTTGCCGTAGGGCATACTCGTCATCTGCCCGTGCGTGCTCTGGGCGATTGGGACGAAGATGCCCCGACAGCCATAGACCTTCGAGGCGTTCGCCCGAAAATCGTCCAGGAAGAGCTCGTAGTAATCGAAGTAGGGCTCGGTCGCCTCGGGCAGGCCGCCGGGCAAAGCCTGCCAGTAGTTCATCTGGATGTTCTCATCATTGTGGAAGTCGCTCGACCAGGGCGGGCTGTAGCTACCGTTCCAGACGCCCTGGAGGTTGGCCGGTAGGCCGCCCGGGGCCGACGAGCACAGCAGCAGGAATCGGCCGTAATCGAACAGGCGCTCGATCAGCGTGGTGGGCACGTGGCCCTCGTAGGCCTCGGCCAGCAGGTGATCGTTGGTGTCGTACTGTCCGGGCGCGTCCAAGTCGAGGCGCACACGACTGAACATCTCCCGGTGCAGCGTCAGGTGGCGGGCGAGCAGGTCGTCGTAATTGTCCGGCAACTCGGCCAATTCCGCCTTGAGGCGCTCGATGGCGGGCCCGGCCGGCTCGTTGGCGAACAGCTTGACCATCACCAGCACGCTGTCGGCCGACATAATATGAAGTGCCTTCTCCTGGCCCCATGTCATCAGGACGTCCTGGATCATTCCGCCGGTCTTCACGACGCGCGCCACCGCCCCGAAGTGTCCGCCGCGGTCGTACGTGCCCGCCAGCGTCATGAAGTCACCTTCGGCGCCGGCAACGTAGTCGATCGGCACGTCGCCGTTGGTGTCGGCTTTGTCGTGCTCGCGCAGACGCAGGTCGCAGCAGATGGCGTTCTTAGGGCCATCGAAGGCCAGCACGACCACGTCGTCGGCGCGGGAGACGAATAGCTTCCGACTGAAGGGCCTGCCCTGCGACTTCCACGTGACAGACACTTCGCCGGTGGTGAAATCCAAGCCGCGCCGATAGTCGGCAAAGACGCCTTGGCCGCTTTGGGTGACAATCAGATCGCCCAGGGGGTGGTAACTATCGATCTTCCCGTGGTAGTCGGCCGCGGCGAACTGGTCGCCGATAAATTTCTCAGCGTCGAGGTATTGGCCGTCGTCCAGCAGTTGGCGCAGGTCGCCCAGCCGGCTGGCGACGTTGGGCAACTCGGGCGGATCTTCGCGCAGCCACAGGTCTTCGTGATTCAGCAGAATGTTCTCGTCGAAGATATTGCCGTACACCATCGCGCCGATCCGGCCGTTGCCGGTCGGCAGGGCGTCCTGCCAGCGGCTGTGGGTGGGCTGCCGCAAGACCATGCCGTGAAATCGATCCATTGTTCGGTCGCTCCGTGTAAACACGCGCTTTCGGGCCGGCCGTCGTGGCCGACTTGGGGTCGGCCATGATATCTGTGCGCTCGCGACGGGGCGAGGGGGTTTTGCAACTTGCATCGTTTTGGGGCGAGCCGTATAAGTTGGGCAAGTTCTCGCGCAAAAGCGCAAGATATTGAGGTTTCTGCTAGCAGAAGGGCCCGTGAGATGAAAGTCATCGCACAGACGGCCGCATTGCAGGAGGCGTTGGCGTTGGCCGGTAGCATTGTGGCCACCCGCACGCCCAAGCCTGTGCTGCAGTGCGTCAAATTGATCGCCAAAGACGACGTGCTGACGATGCTCGCGACCGACCTCGAGGCCGGGGCGCGGTATCAGATCGCAGCCGTGCAGATCGAAGAAGAGGGCGAGGCGCTGATCCCGGCCGACCGGCTCAGCGGCATCGTCCGCGAGTCGGCGGACGAAGAGTCGCTCACCATCGAGACCGACAAGGAGGCGGCCGTCATCCGCGGCGCCGGCAGTCGCTTCAAGGTGCTCGGCTACGACCCCGGCGAATACCCGGCCGTTGCCGAATTCGGCGACAAGCCCGACTTCCAGGTCCCCGCGCCGGTACTGGCTGAGATGATCGGCAAGACTCTGTTCGCCACCGCCAAAGCCCACAGCCACTACGCCATCTCCGGTGTGCTGTGGGAGGCGACGGGCAAGAAGCTTCAGCTCGTAGCCACCGACGGCCATCGGCTGGCGCTGGCCAAGGGCTCGCTCGCCAAGGCCGCCGCCAAAGAGCGCACCGCCATCGTGCCGGGCAAGCTGATGGGCCTGATCCAGCGGGTGGCCGGCGACGGCGACGAGGTGCTGGAAGTCAAGATCGACGAAACGCAGATCCTGCTGAGGACCAGCCGCGCCACGCTGATGAGTACGCTGGTTCAGGGCAACTTCCCCAAGTACAGCGACGTGATCCCCAAGGATTGTCCCTCCAAGGCCACCATCAACACCGGCCAGTTCGAGCACCGCGTCCGTCAGGCGGCGCTATTGACCAACGAGGAATCGCGCGGCGTGCGACTGGCGTTCGAGGCCAAGCAGATCACGCTGACCAGCCGGGCCCCCGAAGCCGGCGAGGCCGAGGTCGCCTGCCCCATCAAGTTCGACGGTTCGGCGCTGGAGATCGCCTTCAACCCCTCGTTCCTGCTGGAAGCGCTGCGGGTGGTCGGTACGGACGAGATCTCGCTGGAGCTGTCGGCGGGCAACAAACCGGCCGTCCTCAAGGCCGGCAGCGACTTCCTGTACGTGCTCATGCCGGTTGATTTGGGCTAAGGCATAGACGCAGGTTTATCCAAGCGCCGCCCCAGCGGGCGGCGCTTTCTTTGCGCCCTTTGCGTTGGGTGGCGCCGTGAGTCAGATGGAGTTATCAAATTCATTTGATCTGGCCGATGCGAATTCATATAGAGGGAGGGTCGTTACCGCCGACCATTTGGGCTGAATCGGCGGTTTGGAGTTGGCAGACGACAGGCTCGTCATGGACGACACCCAATTGCGAACAATCTGGCAACAGCGGCAACGGTCAGACCGAACCGCGCCTTTAGCTGGGCCCATGGCGGCGCTTCGGGGCCGGCTGGCCAAGCGTCACAAGCAACTGGGGGATATCTCCGACGCCTGGGACGAAGTGATTCCCGCCGACCTGCACGACCACACCGCCCTGGAAAGCTACCACCGCGGCGTGCTGACGGTGTTGGTCGATTCGTCCAGCCATCGGTTCCACCTGCAAATGCTCTTGGCGGGCGGGCTCAAGCGTCACCTGCAGGCCCGCTGCTCGGCTCCGGTCAATAAGGTCCGCCTCCTGCCGGGCCAGTTCTACGTGACGGACGTCGAAACCGGTCAGAAGCGGTACGGTTTCGCGTAGACGCCAGCGGGGTTTTTCACCACGTCTTGATTTCCTCCTCCGCCAGCGCCATAATCGTCTGCGCGGCGTGAGTCGTTTCCCTTCGTCGCGCCGCTTGGCAGATTGCCGCAAGGAGCCTGAAGCATGGACGTGAGGTTCGCCTGCATTGCGGGGGAAGAAATCTATCGGCAGTGGGATCCCAAGCGGCTTGACGGCCACCCCATCGCGCCGCGCAAGACCCCCTTCGGCGATAGCGGCCAAATGTTCCTGGTTAACGGTCAGCCGCATCCGTACTACCTCGTTCCGCGCCACGGCACGGGACTGCAAAAGAAGGTGCCCAAGCTTGTCAACAGCCGCGCCAATCTGTACGCGCTGAAAGACATGGGCGTGGAGGGCATCTTAGCGTGGGGTCCTGGCGGGGCGATTACCCACGATGTGGCCGTCGGCGATCTGATCCTGCTCAACGACGTGGTCGATCAGACCTACCTGCGCGACAAGACGTTCTTTGAGGATTCCCCCCTGGGCTTCCTGCGACAGTTTCCGGTGTTCTGCCCGTCGCTGCGGAAGGCGACCGCCACCGTGCTGCACGAACTGCAACTGGGCTACCACGATGGCGGCGCCGCGGCTGTCTCCGAAGGCCCTCGCATGGAAACGCCCGCCGAGGTGCGCATGTTGGCCCATATCGGCGTGGACTTCGTGACGCATACCTTCGTGCCGGAAGTGTTCCTGGCCAAGGAATTGCAGTTGTGCTACGCAGCAGTGCTGTACGTGGTCAATTACGCCGAAACGGGCAGCCGCCATCGGCCGTTCGCGTCGGGTGGGCTGTTCGGGGCGCTGACCGAACGGACCGAAGCCGAGCGCCTCGCCCACGGACTGGGGTCGATGGCCACGATTGTTTCGCGCCTGGCCGAAGTGTTGGATGCCGGCGAGGGGCGCTGCGACTGCGGCGAGCAGATGGCCAGCCAGGTCAAAGCCTACGACCTATCCACCAATTGGCGAGACTGGTTCGGCAACGGGAGCGATTCAAATCACGCCGGGGTCTAGATGCCCAGCAGTTGAATCGCGATGCCGCCCGCGGCGATCATTCCACCGGCCGCCACGTGGGCGTAGCGCTCCAGGAACCCCAATCGCACCTGCTTGAGGCCGAACGCGCCGAGGGCGACCGTGGTCAGCATGGTGCCGATGGTGGCCGCTCCGAAGATTAGCGCGACTAGCCCCACACCCGCCCAACTGCCCTTGGCGGCCGGGTACATCACCTCGGGAATCAGCACCTCACACGGGCCGAACACGAAAATCACGAACAGCACCCACGGGGTAATGGGCTTCTTGGCGACGGCGGTGTGAACATGTTCGTCATGGACGTGCGTGTGGTCGCCGATGTGGTTGTGCTCGTGGTGATGGTGGTGGCCGTTCTCATGGTGATGGCCGTGGGTGTGGGTCTTGCCGGAGATGGCGCGCTTCAGGCCCCACAACCCGTAGACGATACCGAAGCCGATCATCAGCCAGGCTGCCCAGGCTCCGCGCGTGCCCTCGATGCCTTCCAGTCTCGATAGCGCCACGCCCGCCGCGATGCCGACAATCCCCAGCACCACGCTGGACAGCACGTGGCCGATTCCGCACAGGGCCGTGACGGACAGCGTTCGGGTCATCGACCAGTTGCGGGCCTTGCTCATGGCGATGAACGGCACGTAGTGGTCGGCCCCGATCAGGGTATGCAGCACCCCGGTCGACAGAGCGACCCAACACAACACCACCAATTCGCCGTTAGTCATGGCCGTAGGCCTTTCGTACCAATTAGGTGAACTTTGACATCATCCTACCATGAGCTCTGAACAGTTCGTTACACATTTTGATGATGTCGTCGATGCTCAGCTCGGCCGCGGTGTGGGGATCCATCATCGCGGCATGGTAGACGTGCTCTTTCTTGCGCGTTAGCGCCGCCCGGGCCGCCAAGATGTGCACGTTGGCGAAGGTTCGCGTCAGGGCTGCACATTGCGGGGGCAGGTCGCCGACGTAGCAGCCCTGCACGCCGTTGCGATCGACCAGGCAGGGCACTTCGACGGCCACCTCTTCGGGCAGATTGGGGATCAGTCCGGTGTTCATCACATTGCCGCCGATACGAGCCGGAACGTCGGTCTCCATCGCCTCCATAATATAGGAGGCGTACTCGGCGGAGCGACTGTGCTTGAGGTCGGGGTTCTTGGTCAACTCCTTGGATTGTTGCTTCCACCAGCCGATCTGGGCCTCGCAGCGGCGCAGATATTCGTCGATGGGGACGTTGAACTCTTCGATCAGCTCGGGGTAGTGGCGCTTGATCCAGTAGGGCATGTATTCGGCCGAGTGTTCGGAACTCTCCGAAACGTAGAAGCCGAACCGCAGCATCAGTTCCAGGCGGACCATGTCCCAGTTCTTCTCGGCGCCTTTCTTGCGGGCGGCGGCCAACAGCTTCTTGGCGCGTCGCTTGGCCTCGGGGTAGAGGTCTTCGCCGCCGTCGGTGACTTCCAGCAGCCAGCTCTGATGGTTGATGCCGGCCACCTGCCACTGCAGCTTCTTGACGTCATCGCGCATGCCGAGGTTGCTCAGCAGACTGGCCGCGCAGCACTGCACGGAGTGACACAGGCCCACGATCTTCAGATCGGTCGCCCAACTCAGGGCCGTTACCAACGAGCCCTGGGGGTTGGTGTAGTTGAGCATCCAGGCGTCTGGGCAGACGGCCTGCATGTCGCGGGCGAAGTCCATCATCACCGGCACGGTTCGCAAGGTGCGGAAGATGCCGCCGATCCCGGACGTATCGGCGATGGTCTGCAGCAGGCCGTACTTCTTGGGGATCTCGAAGTCGATCACCGTGGAGGGCTCGTATCCGCCGACTTGAATGGCGTTGATAACGTAGCTGGAATCGCGAAGGGCGGCCCGGCGTTCGCGCACGCCGCAGTGTGTGGTGATCTTGGCGCGGCCCTTATTGATGTTCTTGTTAATCACCCGCAACATTCGGGCCGACTCGCGGAGACGTGTGGCGTCGATGTCGTACAAGGCGATGTGTGAATCTTGCAAGGCCGGGGTGCACATGGCGTCGCCGAGGACGCTCTTGGCGAAAACGGTACTGCCGGCTCCCATGAATGCGATCTTGGGCACGGGGGGTCTCCTTAGGGGAAAATCGAACGCACCGAACGGCCTACATGTCATCAAGCATGTGGCCGAGTCGGTCCTTCTTAGTCTGGAGGTAATCGCGGTTGTCGTCGTGGGGGGGGATGATCAGCGGCACGCGTTCGGTGATCTTGAGCCCAAAACCTTCCAGGCCGTAAATCTTCCGAGGGTTGTTGGTCATCACGCGAAGTTGGGTCAGCCCCAGGTCGCGGAGAATCTGGTTGCCGATGCCGTAATCCCGCCGGTCCGGCTCGAAGCCGAGGTGGATGTTGGCCTCGACGGTGTCCATGCCTTCTTCAACCTGCAGCTTGTAGGCCTTGAGCTTATTGATCAGGCCGATGCCGCGCCCTTCCTGACGAATGTAGATGACGGCGCCTTTGCCCTCAGCCGCCACGCGCTGTAGGGCGACTTGCAGTTGCGGGCCGCAATCGCATCGGAGGCTCTCCAGCACGTCGCCGGTGAAACATTCGCTGTGAACACGGATCAGCACGGGCTCGTCGTGGACAATCGGTTGGCCGTGGGAATCGAGTTCGCCCACGCCGCCGCAGCACAAGGCGATGTGCGGATCGGGATCGACCAACGATTCGAAGGCGATTAGCCGGAAAGGCCCAGCTGCCAGGTTCAGGTCGACTTCGACCGCCCGCTTGATCAGGCGCTCCGACCGCATGCGATGGCGAATCACATCGGCAACGGCGCACATCTTGAGATCGTGGGTCTGGCAGAACGCTTCCAGGTCATCCCGCCGGGCCATGGTGCCGTCGTCGTTCATGACCTCGCAGATCACGCCCATGGGCTTGAGGCCCGCCAGGTCCGCCAAGTCCACCGAGCCCTCGGTTTGCCCGGCACGGAACAATACGCCCCCGTCGCGCGCCCGGAGGCAGTCCACGTGGCCGGGACGGGCCAGGTCCGCCGGGGCGGCGTCATCGCGACAAGCGATCTCGATGGTTCGCGCCCGGTCGGCGGCGCTGATGCCGGTGGTTACGCCGGTGGCGGCATCGATCTTGACGGTAAAGGCCGTCCCGAAGGTACTGGTGTTATCGGGCGACATCAGGGGCAGGGCCAATTCGTCCGCCCGCTGGTTGGTCATGGTCAGGCAGATCAGCCCCCGTCCGAACTTGGCCATGAAATTGATGGCCTCGGGCGTGGCGTGCTCGGCGGCGCAGACCAGGTCGCCCTCGTTCTCTCGCGACTCGTCGTCGACCAGAACAATCATCTTTCCGGCCCGCAGGTCGGCTAGGATTTCGTCAATCGTGTTCACGGTCCAATTCCTACCCCCAAAGCGCGTCTTCTAGGATCCGTCCTCCGAGGCCATTGTACCCGCCTCGCCGGAGCCCCGCGGATGATCCAAGGGCTTTTCTTCGGTGACCAGGAACCGCAGGCCGGCCCGAGTGTACCCGATGCCGGCCAAGATGCACAGGCCCGCCACCACCGCGCTACCGCTGACGACGATCCGCTCGCCCAACCCCGCGTGCAGGCGGTTCAGCTCCGGCGCCAGCAGCGTTAGGGAGACCAGCACCACCTGCCCGAAGGTACAGACCTTCCCGGCCCAGTTCGGTTGTGAGCGGAACCGGTCGGTGACCAGGTTAATCACCACGAATCCGATCACGACCCAGAGGTCCTTGCCGACCACCGCCACCACCAGCCAGGCTGGCAAGCGCGCCTGGGGCGCGTCGGGCAAGTATTGGCTGAGCAGGACTACCGAGCAGGTGATCATCAGCTTGTCAGCCAGCGGGTCGAGGATAGCGCCCAGGCGAGAGTGACAATCAAGTCGGCGGGCCAGCATGCCGTCCAGAAAATCGCTGATGCCCATTACAATGAAGATGCCCAGCGCCGCCAGGCGGGCCCAATCGAACTCCCGCTGATTGAGCAGCAGGACGACGAACGGCGCGATCAGCAGGAGGCGCAACAGGCTGATGCGGTTGGGCCACGTCAACAGCCGCCACGATTTGGCGTCCGGGCTGGTCGGCGAGCGGGTCACGGCGGATCGATGGCCTGACCGAGTGCGGCTAGGCCGCCTCCTCTTGCTGGGCCTCGGCCTCGGCGGCGCGAATCTTGGCCTTGAACCCGAACACTTGGGCCATCAACACGCCGGCGCCCACCCACAGCAGCAGTCCCAGCGGGAAGGTCAGGTAGACGGCCACCTTGGTGACCGGCTTATTCAGCGGCGAGTCGGGGTCGAGGTCGTCCCAATTGTCGGGATCGTAATTCTGATCGTCCGGGTCGACGGTTTTGTCCGGCAGCATCATGAGCCCCATGATGCCCAGGGCGAAGATGATCACGCCCAGCGTGATCAGGATCGGAATCAGCGTCTGCCGGAAATTCATCTGCTGATTGATTCGGGCCAGCTTGCGCCGGTCCATGCTCCCCTTGCGGCGCGCGGGCTTGGCCGGGCCGGGCGCCTTGGCGACCGCCTTGGCTTTGACGGGCGCTGTGGCGGGAGAAACCTTGGCGGCCGCAGGGCCCACCGCCTTGGCGGGGGTGGGCTTGGCGGCCTTGGGCACCGCCGGGGGCATCTCGGGCCTGGGAGACCGCCCGTCCACCGTGGGGATCAGGGGCTCTTGCTCGGCCGGTTGGGCCGGTTGCGGGGTTGGGGCGGCAGCGCGCTTCTTTCGCGGCGGTGGCGGCGGGGGGGGTGTGGCCGGCTTGGGTGCGGCGGGCTCTTGCGGCGCGGGAGGCTGAGGTTCAGGCGGGCCCTCGCCGGATGCGAACGCGTCCAGCGCGTCGAAGGCGTCTTGCTTCTTGGGTTTGTCGTCCGGGCTCATTGACACTGCTTTCGTAGAATGCCGTGAAACGATACAATGATAGCAGCCTACAGGACGTTGGCAACCATCGATCTGAGCGCCGGGCGGGCCTGCCATGACCATTCGACAACCATTCAGAGCAGGCAGTTTCTACGAAGCGGCCGAGCAGACCTGTCGTGCCGAGGGGGAGCAGCTTCTGGCGGCCGCCCGCACACCGGCCGATCCGCCGGCCGGGATGATCGGCGGAATCGTGCCCCATGCGGGGTGGATGTATTCCGGGGCGGTGGCGGCGACCACGCTGAAAGCGTTGGATGCCCAGCGCTCGCCTAGCGCCGTGGTGCTGTTGGGGGCCGATCACTTCGGGACGGCCTTTGGGGGGGAAGTCTACGACCGTGGCGCGTGGGTGACCCCGCTGGGCGAAATCGCCATCGACGAAGAGCTGGCCGCGGACATCATCGCGGCCGACCATCGCCTGACCGACAACTGCACCGCTCACGCCCGCGAGCACTCGCTGGAAGTCCAGACCCCGCTAATCCAACTGCTCTGGCCCGAGGCCAAGCTCGTGCCCGTGCTGGTGGCGCCGTCGGCGGACGCCGCCGACGTCGGCCACGCCATCGGGGCCGTGCTGAAGGGCCGTGGCGACGTCGTTGTCATCGGCAGCACCGACCTGACTCACCACGGCGGGCATTTCGGAGCGCCGGGCGGCCACGGGGCGGGGGGCGTGGACTGGACCGTGGCCAACGACCGCCGCATGATCGACCTGATGGTGGCCATGGACGCCTCGGCCGTCGTCGGCGAGGCCCAACAATACGGCAACGCCTGCGGGGCCGGCGCGATTGCCGCTACGGTCGCCGCCTGCAGCCAACTCGGCGCTACCGCCGGCCACTGCCTCTGGTACACCAACAGCTACGAGATCATGCAATCCCTCTATCCCGGCCACGGCGACGACACCACCGTCGGCTACGCCTCGGTCGTCTTCGCCTGAGGCGCCCGCCGATCCTTGATCGACCCAACCCCGCCCGGCTACGATACGCCCCATGAGTTCCGCCGACAAAATCGCCGCCGCCGACCTGGCGGCCCTGAACGTGATTCACTACCCCGACCCGCGCCTGCGGGAAAACTGCACGCCCGTCGAGGTCGTCGATGATGGTCTCCGCGCCCTGGCCGAGCGCATGTTCGAGGTGATGTTCGCCGACAAAGGCGTGGGTCTCGCCGCCCCGCAGGTGGGGGTAACGATTCGATTGTTAGTGGCCTCGCCGAGCTTTGAGCCCACCGACCGGCTGGTGTTGATCAATCCCCGGATTGTCAGCGAAGACGGGTGGGAAGACATGGCGGAAGGGTGCCTGAGCTTTCCTGCGATCTACTGCAAGGTCAAACGGCGCAAGATTGTCACGGTCGAGGCGCTGGGGTTGGAAGGCCAACCCGTGACGGTTCAGCTTGAAGGCTTCGCGGCGCGCGTGGTCCAGCATGAGATGGATCACCTCGATGGCCGACTGCTGGTCGACCGCATGAGCCAGATCGCCAAGCTCGCCAACCGCAAAGCGCTGAAGCAGCTCGAAGCGGAATTCGAGGGATAGTGGCGGCTGTCTGCTGACGGTACACTCCCACCATGCACATCGGGGTTATCATTCTGCTGACGGTCGGCGCGCTTGCGCTGCTTCATGTGATTGTCAGCGTGGGCCCGCACTTCTGGCGGCGGCGCGATCCCGGCGGCGATGGTGAGCAGGGGCTGGTGATCTTCGCCGAGTCCATTCGTTGGCTGGGCGTGTCGTGGGGCAAGCGAACGGTGGCGGCCGGCTTGCGGCGGGCGGGGTTCACCGGGAGCTTCCGCTACTGGCGACATCATTCGACTTGGCGTGCGTGTTTGGTGGTGCCCGTGGTGGCCGCCCCCAGGTTGCTGGAGCGGGAGGCGAAGCGACTGGCCGACTTCATCGTTGCCAGCCGCGCCGAGGGGCCCGGCCGACCGATCTATCTGATCGGGTACTCCGCGGGTGGGTACATCGCGACGCGAGCGCTGGAACTGCTGCCGGACGGGGTGCGAGTCGACGGCGCTGCCATGCTGGCGCCGGCGTTCTCTCCCTGGCGAGACCTCTCGGCCGCGGCCCGGCGTGCGTCGAGACGTTTCATCGTGGCGTCGTCGTGGTTGGATTGTCTCATCCTGGGCTTTGGGACGCTGCTATTCGGCACGTGTGATCGCAAACACGTCCCGTCGGCAGGCATGATCGGCCACCGCGGCGCGGGGAACATTCAACAAGTTCGCTGGCGACCACGGATGATCGGCGTGGGCAATCTTGGCGAGCACTTCTCGGCATCGGCGACGGGGTCCATCGCCCGCCACATTGCGCCGGCGCTGTTGCGTGCGTCAGACGGGTAATTGCAGCTTTCCCCTCTCCAGGGGCGCTTATAGAATGACGCCCGTTCGGTGGCGCGCCCCGCGCCGGTTATCGATGTGAGGACGCATGAAATCCTGTAACGACATCCGACGAGAGTTTCTCGAGTTCTTCGCCCAGCGCGAGCATGCGATGGTGCCCTCCAGCCCGTTGTTGCTCCCCGAGGACCCCACGCTGCTGTTCGCCAACGCGGGCATGAACCAGTTCAAACCCCTCTTTCTGGGAACGGAAACGCGAGACTACGTTCGCGCCGCGAATACGCAGAAGTGCATCCGCGCCGGCGGCAAGCACAACGACCTCGAAGACGTCGGCCACGATTGCTACCACCAGACCTTCTTCGAAATGCTGGGCAACTGGAGTTTCGGCGATTACTTCAAGGCCGAGTCCATTCAATGGGCATGGGAATTGCTGACGAAGGCCTGGGGACTACCGAAAGACCGTCTCTACGCGACCGTGTTCGAAGGTGACGCCTCCGACGGCCTCGAACCGGACGAAGAGGCCGAGAGTCTCTGGCGCGAGCTGACCGACATCGATCCGAGCCACATCTCCCGGGGCAACAGGACCGACAACTTCTGGGAAATGGGCGAGGTCGGCCCGTGCGGCCCGTGCAGCGAGATCCACATCGACCTGACCCCGGACAAATCCGGCGGCTCTCTGGTCAACGCGGGCGACTCCAGCGTGATCGAAATCTGGAACCTGGTCTTTATCCAGTTCAACCGCGACGAGCACGGCGCGCTAAGTCCTCTGCCGGCCAAGCACGTCGACACCGGCATGGGCTTTGAGCGGGTAACCATGGTCCTGCAGGGCAAGCACAGCAATTACGCCACGGATCTGTTCGTGCCCATCATCAAGAGAATCGAAACGCTCACCGACCACCGTTATGGGGCCGCCAGCGGGCTGGATGACCGATTCGACGTCCTCGGTGAGGACGACATGGGCGACGTGGCCTGCCGCGTGGTGGCCGACCACGTCCGGGCGTTGACGTTCGCGATTGCCGACGGCATCATGCCCGGCAATCTCGGCCGCGGGTACGTGCTGCGGCGCATCCTGCGCCGCGCCGCTCGCTACGGGCGCCAATACCTCAATATCGACGGGCCTTTCGTGCACCAACTGGTCCCGACATTAGTCGACCTGATGGCCGAGGCCTTCCCCGAAATCCGCCAGCGCCAGCAACTGGTGATCGAAACGATCAAAGGCGAGGAAGAAGCCTTCGCCCGGACGTTGGACCGTGGCATTGAATTGTTCCAGCGCGAGGCGGCCAAGGCCGCCTCCGCCGGCGCCAAGGAGCTATCGGGCGACGTGGCGTTCGATCTGTACGCGACGTTCGGTTTTCCGGCCGATCTGACGGAACTAATGGCGGCCGAGCGCGGCCTTGGCGTGGACATGGCCGGTTACGAAGCCGCCATGGCCGACCACCGGGAGCTGTCGGGCGCCGGCGGGGGCGGTTTCAAGGCGGCCGAGCAGTTGGGGCTGCCGACAACGGATGATTCCGCCAAGTACGTGCGCGATCCGGTCGACGCGGAAGTTCTCGGCTGGGTGGTCGACGACCAGTTTGTAACCGACGGCGAACTGGCGGGCGAGGTGGAAGCGGCCGTGGTGTTGGCCGCCACGAACTTCTACGGCGAGTCCGGCGGGCAGGTGGGCGATAACGGCGTGCTAACCTGGAAGGGAGGCCGATTTGAAGTTGCCAACGCTCAGATGGGTGGGCCGGCGGTGCTGCACCTCGGCAAGGTTATCGAGGGAGCGTTGGCGGTCGGGCAGACCGTCTCCTGTCGCGTCAGTGACGATCGACTGGCCACCATGCGGAACCACTCGGCCACGCATTTGCTGAATTGGGCGTTGCGGGAGGTCCTGGGGGATCACGTCAACCAGGCCGGCAGCGTGGTGGCGCCGGATCGGTTGCGGTTCGACCTGACCCACAACCAGGCCGTGACGCCCGAGCAACTGGCGGAGGTCGAGCGGTTCGTGAATCGCTGGGTGGTGGCCGACGAGCCGGTCGGGGCCCATGAGATGCTGCTGGCCGACGCTCAGAAGATCGAAGGCCTGCGGGCGATGTTCGGCGAGAAATACGGCGACGTGGTCCGCGTGATCCGGGTAGGTCATACCGAGGCCGACGCCCGCGAGTATCCGGTCGAGCTGTGCGGCGGAACGCACGTGGAGCGGACCGGGCAGATCGGCCTGTTCAAGATCATCTCCGAGGAGTCGGTCGCCAAGGGAGTCCGTCGTATCACAGCCCTGACGGGCCCGGAGGCGCTGGCGCACGTTCAGCAGACCGAGCAGGCAGCCACCGCGGCTGCGGCGGCCCTGCGGGTGCAAGTAGCGGAGCTTCCGGCCCGGGCCGAGGCGATGGTCAAGGAAATCAAGCAGCTCCGCAAAGGCGGCGGCAAGACGGGCGCGCATGAACCGGATCTGGTCTTGAGAACCGATGATGGGCGGCTTGTGGTCATGGAGGTCAAGATGGTCGATGCGGGGGCCATGCGTACGATCTGTGATACCCAGCGCCAAAAGGGCGCCGATGCGGTTTTCGTCGGAGGATCCGACGGGACGAAAGTTCTCTTGGTAGCAATGGTTAGCGACAGGTTGGTCGAGGCGGGCACGCTAAAGGCGGGCGATTGGATCAAGGCGATCGCTCCGGTCGTCGGCGGGGGTGGCGGCGGCAAGCCGACCCTGGCCCAGGCCGGCGGGAAGGATCCGGCCAAGCTGGCCGACGCCCTGAGCGCCGCAGCCGATTGGGCCCGCGATCAGCTCGGCTAGCGGGTCGATCCGCCGGGATCTGCCGGGGCGAGATTATCTTGACAGGCAGCGGGCGAACTCCTTACCTTCTGTCCCCCGTTTAAGTGCTTGGCTGGTCGTGTGCGCCCAGAGGGGTTGGCCGGCCGGCCGCGTTACGTAAGGAACACGAAGCATGCAACCCAAACGCAGACAGTCGCGTGCCAGGACGCGTATCCGCCGGTCGCATCATGCGATGCGCCCGATCAACTACGCCGACTGCCCCCGATGCAATTCCCCGAAGCTGCCTCACGCCGCCTGTGAGAATTGCGGCTATGTCCGCCCCGGCCTGAGTTTGAAGGTCGAGAAAGAGGGCTAACGGTTGCGAATCGGCGTCGACGCCATGGGAGGTGACCGCGCGCCGGCCTCTGAGGTCGAAGGCGCCCTTGCCGCCTGCGCTCAACTCGGCGACGACGACCGTGTGGTCCTGGTCGGCAACGCCGCCGCCATCCGCAAGGAGCTGGAGGCCAAGCGGGGATCTTCGGACAAGATCGACATCATCCACGCCGATCAGCGAATCGGCATGGACGAAACACCGGTCGAATCGCTACGGGCCAAACCCCACAGTTCGATTTCCGTGTTGGCCCAGTTGCACGCCGACGGCGATATCGACGCCTGCATCTCCGCCGGCAACACCGGCGCATTTGTCGGGGCCGCCCAGATGCGGCTGCGGCGCCTGCGGGGGGTGCACCGGCCGGGCATTACGGTGATGGTCCCCACCGTTCACGGGCCCGTAGGCCTGTGCGATGGCGGCGCTAACGTCAGTTGTCGTCCCCAGCATCTCTATCAGTACGCCACCATGACCTCGATCTACATGGAGGCCGTCTATGGCGTTAAGAACCCCCGCGTGGGCTTGTTGAGCGTGGGGGAAGAGGACGAAAAGGGCAACGACCTGGTCAAGGGCGCCCACGGCCTGATCAAGGCCGACAACATGCTGTACTTCATCGGCAACGTGGAAGGGCGGGATCTGTTCCGCGGCGCCTGCGACGTGTTCGTCTGCGACGGGTTCGTCGGCAACGTGGTCCTGAAGCTGATCGAAGGCCTCAGCGAAGGGCTGATCCGGGACATTCTCAACAACCTGAAGGACCTGACCACCTCGTCGCCGGAGCTGACGCAGATTGCGATGGAAGCGGCCCGGAAGACCTTGAGCACTTTCGATTTCAACGAGCATGGCGGCGCGCCGCTGCTGGGGGTGGGCGGCATCTGCATTATCTGCCACGGAGCGTCCAGCCCGCGCGGCATCGCCAACGCCGTTCTACTGGCGAGGAAGCTCGTCAGCCACCGGGTCAACGAACGCATTACCAAACGCCTGGCCCAGGATGAAAGGCTTAGTGATGGCTGATGTTTTCAAAGCCGCCATTGCCGGTCTTGGCGCGTATGTCCCGCCGAAGGTGATGACCAACGCCGATTTCGAGAAGATCCTCGATACGTCGGACGAGTGGATTACCCAGCGGACGGGCATCAAGGAGCGCCGGATCATGGGCGAGGGCGAGACCACCCTCACCATGGCTGTGGCTGCCGCCCGAGAGGCCCTCGATCACGCCGGCGTCGCCGCGACCGACCTGGACTTGATCATCGTGGCGACCATCACGCCGGAGATGCCCTTCCCCGCGACGGCCTGCATGCTCCAAAAGGAACTGGGCGCCACGGAGGTGCCGGCCTTCGACATCTCAGCCGCCTGCAGCGGGTTCATCTACGCGTTGGTTACCGCGGACAAGTTCATCCGGTCCGGGATGTACCAGAAGATCCTCGTCATCGGCGTCGACGCGATGACCCACTACTCCGACTACACCGATCGTAGCAGTTGCATTCTGTTTGGCGACGGCGCCGGCGCGGTAGTGCTTGAGCCGACCACCGATCCGGATCGAGGCATGGATTACTCGGTGCTGCGAGCGGACGGCAACGGGTGGGACTACATCCACACGCCCGGCGGCGGGACGCGACACCCCCCCTCACATGAGATGATCGACAACAAGCAGCAGTACATCACCATGCGAGGTCGCGAGGTCTATAAATTTGCCGTCGAAAAGATGCAGTGGCTGCTGGGCGACTGCATGGCCAAGTGCGGCCTGACGCCCGAGGACGTGTCCATGGTGATTCCTCACCAGGTTAACGTTCGGGTCATCAAGTCGGCCGTCGCTCGGTACAACTTCCCCATGGAGAAGGTCTACGTCAACATCTACAAATACGGCAACACGTCGTCGGCCTCGGTACCGCTGGCGCTGCACGACGCGGTCGCCGAAGGCAAGATTGTCCGCGGCTCGGTGGTGTTGCTGATTGCATTCGGCGCCGGGCTGACCTGGGCGGGCGCGGTGATGAAGTACTAACGGGAACCCCCTGAGGCCTAATGATCTCATGACGATTGCATTTCTATTTCCCGGACAGGGCGCCCAAGCGGTGGGGATGGGCGCCGACCTGTGGGCGGCCTCTGCGGCGGCCAAGGAACTGTTCGAGCGCGCTGAAGCCGTTACCGGCCTGCCGTTGACCACGCTGTGTTTTGAAGGCCCGGAAGAAGATCTGTCGCGTACCGACGTGGCTCAGCCCGCGATCTTCACGGTTTCCGCGGCCATCCTGGCGACTATGGCTAAGCAACTGGGTGGGGCCGCGGTGACGCCAACGATCCTGGCCGGACTAAGTCTGGGCGAGTACTCCGCATTGTATGTGGCCGGGGTGATGGACTTCGACACCGGCGTGAAGCTGGTGGCCAAGCGAGGCGAACTGATGCAGCAAGCCGCCACGGCGGTCCCCTCCGGCATGGTCAGTGTGATCGGCCTGAGTGAAGAAGAGGCCCGCGAGCTCGCCGAGGCCGCCGCCGAAGGCCAGGTCTTGACTTGTGCGAACTTCAACTGTCCCGGGCAGATCGTACTCTCTGGCGAGAAAGACGCTTGCGGGCGAGCCGCCGCCTTGGCCGAACAGTTCGGCGCCAGTGGCGCCGTGGAACTAAAAGTGGCAGGTGCGTTTCATAGCGACATCATGGCTCCTGCGGCCGAGCAATTCGCCGGCGTGCTGGATGACGTTGCTTTCAGTGAGTTCAAAACGCCGGTGATTTCCAACGTGGACGCCAAGCCTTACGGTGGCGCTGATGAGATCAAGGACAAGCTGCTGACCCAACTGACCCATCCCGTTCGTTGGCAGCAGTCGATGGAATATTTGCTTGCAGAGGGGTTCGACACTGCGTATGAAGTCGGCCCGGGCCGCGTGCTGGCAGGTCTGATGCGTCGCATCAACCAGAAGACAGAGGTGATCAGCCGGAAGACGAAGGTGATCAACCTCAACTCCCACGAGGCCGTCGAGGCCCTTGGCCAGACATAGTCAACCTAATCACCATCAGGAGTCGAAATGGCTGAAAACGAAAAAGTTGCCATCGTAACCGGCGCGGGCCGAGGCATCGGCCTGGAGATTGCCCGCCAGTTGCTGCAACTGGGCATGACGGTTGTGGCCGTCGATTTGAAGGACGACTTGCTGGCCGAACTACCGGGCAAGCTGGACAACCCGGGCGAGAAACTGCAGACCCGCGCGTTGGATGTTTCTGACAGCGAAGGGTTTACGGCCATGGTGGACGAGGTCGTGGAGACCCTTGGCAGCATCGACGTGCTGGTCAACAACGCCGGCATCACGCGGGACGGCCTGCTGATGCGGATGGAAGACGCCGACTGGGAACTGGTCCTGAAGATCAACCTGTTCAGCGCGTTCTACGGCACTCGGGCGGTCGCTAAGTACATGGTCCGCCAGCGCAGCGGCGCCATCATCAATATGGCGAGTTACAGCGGCCTGGAAGGCAACCGCGGGCAGGCCAACTACGCCGCCAGCAAGGCCGGCATGATCGGCCTGACCAAGACCACCGCCAAGGAACTGGCCAGTAAGAGCATCCGCTGCAATGCGGTGGCGCCCGGCTTCATCGCCACCGAGATGACCGAGGCCA